>NZ_PVLV01000275.1 GCF_002982015.1 Streptomyces solincola | reverse complement strand
GGGGCGGGCAGTCCGCGTTCGCGGGCCACGTGCCGGGCGAAGGCCAGCGGGGTGGGATGGTCCAGGAGCGCGTCGGCCTTGATCTTCAGCCCGTAGTGGGCGTTGACGGTGGCCACGTACTCGACGGTGAGCAGCGAGTCCAGGCCGAGCGAGCGGAACGTCTGCTCCGGGTCGATGCGCTCGGGCCTGAGCCGCAGCACGTCGGCGAGCGAGCCGACCACCGGGGCGAGCACGCCGGCGGCGGCCGGGGTGTCGGCGGCGGCGCTGGTGGCGCGGTGGTGGGGTGCGAAGGGCATGGGTGCTCTCCCAGGGTCCGTTTCCGGTCCCGCGGAGGGCGTGGGCTCCGGGGGGCCGTGCCGCGGGGTTCAGGCCGCGCGCGGGTCGGTGTCCGGTGTGCCGGGCACGTCGTGGGCGGTCGGGGCGTCCAGCGCGCCGGGGGCGGTGGGCGACCCGTCCGGGACGTCCTCGGGCGGGTGGGTGCGGTAGCGGGCGAGGTCGCCGGCGGGGACGAGGGTCGGCAGCAGCCGGTCCCACAGTCCGGTGATGCCGGGGCCCGGTTCGACGTGACCGGAGCCGGTGGCGGACAGCACGGCGATGCCGCAGACCGTGGCCGAGAGCAGGGCGCGGGCGCCCTCGGCCAG
Source organism: Streptomyces solincola (assembly GCF_002982015.1). GTDB lineage: Bacteria > Actinomycetota > Actinomycetes > Streptomycetales > Streptomycetaceae > Streptomyces > Streptomyces solincola. The sequence continues at coordinate 17,896 of NZ_PVLV01000275.1, read as the reverse complement.
GTGGGGGTCGCGCAGGGCGCCCTCGGCGCGGGCCCGGCCGAGCAGGGCCTGTGCCTCGGCGAGGTAGGGCTGGTGGAAGTCCGCGCCGGGAGGCTGCCGTCCGGCGCTCTCCTGGGCGATGCGGAAACTGGCGCGCACCACCGGGTCCTCGTGGAGGGTGCGGGCCAGTAGGTGCGTCAGGTCGATCAGGGACTGCACCGGCGGGATCCGCTGTTCGCGCTGGCGGCGCACGAAGTCCCGCAGCCGGCCTTGCGCGCGCTCCTCGATGGCCTCGACGAGGCCGTCCTTGGAGGCGAAGTGGAAGTACAGCGCCCCCTTGGTCAGTCCGGCGGACGCGGCGATCTGTCCCAGCGTCGCCTGTGCGTAGCCGTTGCGGTCGAACAGCTCCGCGCCCGCGCGGACGAGCCTGCGGCGGGTGTGCTCCGATCTGCTCTGCATGGCGGCTCCTCCTCTCCCACCCCGGCTGTCCGGGATGTGGTGACGCCTGGTCAGCCGACGCGGCTGAGGCGCTCCGTGCCGGCCCGGGCCGGTTCGGGCGCCAGCTCGGGCCCGGACACCAGGACGGCTCGCTGGAGCTTGCGCAGGCCCGCGGAGGGCTCCAGGCCCAGCTCGCGGACCAGGGCGGTGCGCAGCCGCTGGTAGACGCCGAGCGCCTCGCTGCGGCGGCCGGAGCGGTGCAGGGCGACCATGAGCTGGCCGTGCAGGGTCTCGTGGGTGCGGTAGCGCTGCACCAGGACGGTCAGCTCGCCGAGGAGTTCGCGGTGCCGGCCCAGGCGCAGGTCGGCCTCGATGCGCTGGTCCAGCGCGCACAGCCGGGACTCCCCGAGGCGGCGGACCTCCATCTGGAGCTGGGGGCCGGCGTGCACGTCGGCGAGCGCGTTGCCGCTCCAGAAGCCGAGGGCCTCGCGGAGCTGGCGGGCGGCGCCGGGGAAGTCGCCGGCGTCCATGGCCCGGTAGCCGGCGCCGGCCAGCCGCTCGAACTCGCGGACGTCATGGGCGCCGCCGGAGGTGTGGAGCTGGTAGCCGCCCGGCGTGGTGGCCAGGACGTCCTTGGCGGTGCGCGGGGCGGCGTCCTGCGGGTCGCGCTCCAGGGCGACCGAGATCAGCTCGCGCAGTTGCAGTACGTAGGTCTGCAAGGTGGTGCGGGCGCTGCGGGGCGGATTGTCTCCCCAGAGCTCCTCGATGAGCGCCGACACCGGCACGACCTTGTCGGCGTGCAGGGCCAGCAGCGACAGCACCTGGCGCGGCTTGGGCGCCGTCGGTGTGATCGACGTCCCGTTCTCTCTGACGGCCAACGCCCCCAGCACAGCGATGTCCATGCGATCTCCCCGGTCGATACGTGGTCATCCGGTCGTGCCCTTGGCAGGGACGGTCCTCGGTATGACCTCATGAAAAAACAGGACGGACGGTTTGTCAATACCAAACCAGTCATGCTGTTTTTTACGAGCGGCTGACCAGCGGCTGGGCAGTCAAAATCCGCTGGTGATGCGGGAGATGGGGGGAGCGGTGGGGCATCGGGTGGTCGGCGCGGGCGGGAGGTGGCAGCGAGGCAGGCGTCCCGGTAAGAGACCGGTCGGTCTCTTACCGGGACGCCTGTCAGCTCGCTTCCGGTGTCCCGCCGCTGCCGCCGCACGGGCCGGCCGCGGCCGGTTCCCGCGGACCCGTGAGCCGGGGCAGCAGCAGGTCCCAGAAGCGGCTGAGCCGCTGCTCGGACAGCCACCGAGGGTCCCGGCCGCCGAGCACCTCGAAGCCGACCGTGGCGGCCACGACGGTGGCCGCGGCCGCCTCCGCGGAGACGTCCCCGGCCAGCTGGCCGTCCAGCTCGGCCTGGCCCAGCCGGCCCTCGACCCACTGCTGCCAGTCGCCCCTCAGCTCGGCCGCGCTGGGGCAGGCGGTGTCCCGGCACAGCCCGAAGCCGGCCCGGACGATGGTGTCCTCGGCCATCCGGCGCACCAACCGGTGTGTGACGTCGACGAGTTCGTCCAGCGGGCACGAGTGGTCCACCGCCGCCTGCTCGGTGATCCGGTGCAGGATGCGGGCCGCGTCGTCCTCGACCGCCTGCGCGAGCGCGGCCTTGTTCGCGAAGTGGAAGTGCAGCGCACCGTTGCTGACGCCGGCCCGCCGGCTGATCGTCGTGAGCGAGGCGGAGGCGAACCCGTCCTCGGCGAAGACCTCCGCCGCGGCACGGATCAGCATCTGCCGGGTGCGGGCCGCACGCTCCTGTTTGACCATTGAGGAAGGCTCCTGGCACAGGTGGACGGCGGCCGGACCCGGCCGCCGTCCACCCGCATGTCGGTGGGACTGGTGGGACTACTGGGGCGGGTTGCCGTGCTTGCGGGAGGGCAGGTCGGCGTGCTTGGTGCGGAGCATGGTGAGGGAGTCGATGAGGATGGTGCGGGTGTCGGCGGGGTCGATGACGTCGTCCACGAGGCCGCGTTCGGCGGCGTAGTAGGGGTGCATCAGTTCGGCCTTGTATTCCTTGACCATCTTCTGGCGTGTGGCTTCGGGGTCCTGGGCGTCGGCGATCTGGCGGCGGAAGATGACGTTGGCGGCGCCTTCGGCGCCCATCACGGCGATCTCGTTGGTGGGCCAGGCGTAGGTGAGGTCGGCGCCGATGGACTGGGAGTCCATGACGATGTAGGCGCCGCCGTAGGCCTTGCGCAGGATCAGCGAGATCCGCGGGACGGTGGCGTTGCAGTAGGCGTAGAGGAGTTTCGCGCCGTGGCGGATGATGCCGCCGTGTTCCTGGTCCACGCCCGGCAGGAAGCCGGGGACGTCCAGGAGGGTGAGGATGGGGATGTTGAAGGCGTCGCACATCTGCACGAAGCGTGCGGCCTTCTCGGAGGCCTCGATGTCCAGGACGCCGGCCAGGACGCTGGGCTGGTTCGCCACGATGCCGACGACCTGGCCGTCCAGGCGGGCCAGCGCGCAGATGATGTTGCGGGCCCAGCGTTCGTGGACTTCCAGGTAGTCGCCGTCGTCGACGAGTTCCTCGATGACCTTGGCCATGTCGTAGGGGCGGTTGCCGTCGGCGGGGACCAGGTCCAGCAGGGCCTCGCAGCGGCGGTCGGCCGCGTCGTCGCCCGTGTGGACGGGGGGGTTCTCGCGGTTGTTGGAGGGCAGCATCGACAGCAGGTAGCGGACCTCGGCGATGCAGGTCTCCTCGTCGTCGTAGGCGAAGTGCGCCACCCCGGAGGTCTCGGCGTGCACGTCCGCGCCGCCCAGCCCGTTCTGGGTGATCTCCTCGCCCGTGACGGCCTTGACGACGTCGGGGCCGGTGATGAACATCTGCGAGGTCTCACGCACCATGAACACGAAGTCCGTCAGCGCCGGCGAGTAGGCCGCGCCGCCCGCACACGGGCCGAGCATCACGCTGATCTGCGGGATCACCCCCGAGGCGCGGGTATTGCGCTGGAAGATCCCGCCGTACCCGGCCAGCGCCGAGACGCCCTCCTGGATCCGCGCCCCCGCCCCGTCGTTCAACGACACCAGCGGCGCACCCGCCGCGATCGCCATGTCCATGATCTTGTGGATCTTCGTCGCGTGCGCCTCCCCGAGCGCCCCGCCGAAGATCCGGAAATCATGCGCGTAGACGAACACCGTCCGCCCCTCCACCGTCCCCCACCCGGTGACCACACCATCGGTGTACGGCCGCTTCGCCTCCAGACCGAACCCCGTCGCCCGATGCCGACGCAACTGCTCCACCTCACGGAACGAACCCGGGTCCAAGAGCAGCGTGATGCGCTCGCGGGCGGTCAGCTTGCCTTTGGCGTACTGGGCCTCGGTGGCACGCTCGCTCGGCCCGGCCAGGGCCTCCTCGCGCAGCGCGTGGAGTTCGGCGACGCGCCCGCGGGTGTCGGCCGGCTCGCTCTGGGTCTCGTCGACAACGGTCATGCACCGACCCTACGGAGGGCAGCAAGGAAAACCCGCCGTTGACTCCGTACAGTCTCGCGCGTCATCTGCTGTGAGACACGGACAGAACCGCTCACCGGTGCAGGCGATCCGCCAGCGTTCGGGCGGTCCGGGTTGTGGGGTTACGACAACCGGGTGAACGCCGGCCGGCAAGGGGACGGACGGGGGCGGTACGGCCGGAACAGACCGTACCGCCCCGTGGCCCTCCCTGGGCGCTCAGGCGCAGCGGAAGCGGGCGGCGCCCCAGTCGGCGTGGTCGTTGCCGTTGCCGTCCCCGCCGTCGTCGACGACCAGGTCCACATACCGGGCGCCGGTGGTGTCCGCGGTCAGCGCCCACGGCGGGCTGTCGGCGGCCAGCACCGGCGAGGTGGCCTTCCGCGCGCCGTCGGCCAGGACGGAGACCCGCACGGTGCCCCGGCCGGTCTGCGCGTCGTCCACGCCGACCTCGGCGGTGAACGAGGAGCACCGGCCGCCCAGGTGGTAGCGGACGGTCGCCGGGGCGCGCGTGCCGAGCCCCTTGGCGTAACCGGTGCCGCCGATCCGCAGCGGTGAGCCGTCCCCGGCGGCGGTGCCCCCGTTGGCGCGGTCGCGTTCGACCGGGCCCCAGCCGCTGGTCGCCGAGACCCAGTCCAGGTCGCTCGCCCAGGCGTCGGCCGCGGGCGGCGGCGGCAGGGTGCGGACGGAGGCGGTGGCCGTCAGCTCCCGGTCCGCGCCGCCGGCGGTGTAGGCCAGGGTGGCCCGCAGCTCGTGGCCGCGGTGGGCGGCGTCCGCCGGCGGGGTGACCTGCCAGGCGGCGGTGGCCGTGGAGCCGGGCTCGACGGCGGGCAGGGCGAGCGGTCCGGCGGGCTCGGCCCGCCAGCCGTCGGGCGACGGCGACGTCGAGCTGGGCCGAGCGCAGGTGCGCCGCCTCGTGGACGGCGGTGGCGGTGGCGGTGTCCGGTGGGGCGGCGGCCGCCTCCGAGGGCGCGAGGGTCACCGTGAGCAGGGAGCAGGTGGCGAGGGCGGCGGCAGCGGTACCGGGCCGGCCCGCCGCACGGGTGGGTGAGGGCATGGCCATGTGGGTGACGCCCGTGCGGCGAGCGGGTCAACGGAATCGGCGGGCGGGGGCCAGGGCAGTCCAACAAGGCGCGCCGGGAAGTCCAAGCCCCCTGCTTTGCGGGCTGGTTCAGCAGCCGCCGCAGTTGTGGAAGGTGACGTCCCAGTGGTTGCCCTCGTCGGCGTAGACGTTGCCCGCGCCGGACCGCCACTGCGGCGCGCCGTCTCCGCGCACGCCGATGTAGGTGAAGGTGTTCTTGACGTAGTCGGTCAGGCAGGTGGCCTGGGAGAAGTCGAGCTTGTAGCCGTTCCAGTGCGAGTAGGCGCCGCTCGCGTGCCCGGTCTCGGTGCCGCCGGTGATGTTGAGGCCGCAGCCGCTGGCGCTCTTGAGGGTCTGCGCGCCCCGGGCGGTGGCCTGGTTGAGCTGGTCGAACGACGTGCAGGTGGGGTTGTTGCGGTTCGAGCAGCCGCCGGACGAGGACCAGGTGATCCCGGAGGCCCGGAACATCGAGGTGGCGGTGGCGTGGCTGATCTTGGTGGCGGCGTGCGCGTCGGTCGCGGAGGCGAGGACGCCGGCGCCGGGGGCGAACAGCGCGCCGAGGACGAGCGCGAGCGCGGTCAGGACGGAGCGGAGCTTCACGGTTCCTCCGAGAGAGCTGATCTGATCGGAGCATGACAAAAAGGCGGGCGGACCGGCGGCGCTGGCCGACGGGTGCGCAGGAGGCATGCTGCCGCAGTTCTACGCGCGTACGCCAGAGGGTCCGACCCCCGCCAGAGGGCGCACCAATGGCGCTCCCCACCGGCCCCGGTCCCGTTCGACAGGACAGGTCGGCCGTGGTGGTTGAAAATTGAACCGAGAAGGTCTACAGTCCATTGCGTCGAACAGGTTGAACGTTAAACCAATCGCGGAGCAGCAATCCGCCCGTCCTCGAGGAGTGCGTCCCCATGGGTCTCTTCAACCGCAGCAGCAACGCCACCACCACCGCCCCGGCGAGCACCGCCGTCGACCCGGCCCTCGCCGCGCTGACCGGCGAGTACACCATCGACCCGGCCCACAGCGGCATCGGCTTCGCCGCCCGCCACGCCATGGTCACCAACGTGCGCGGCTCGTTCACCGACTTCGACGGCACCCTGAAGCTGGACGGGACCGACCCGGCCGCCTCCAGCGCCGCCATCGACGTCCGGATCGCCTCCATCGACACCGGCAGCGCCGACCGCGACAACCACCTGCGCAGCGCCGACTTCTTCGACGCCGAGCAGTTCCCCGCGATGACCTTCCGCTCCACCCGCGCCGAAGCCCTCGGCGGCCAGGACTACCGCATCACCGGCGACCTCACCGTCAAGGACGTGACCAAGCCGCTGACCATCGACCTGGAGTTCAACGGCTCCGCCACCGACCCGTTCGGCAACGAGCGCGTCGGCTTCGAGGGCGCCGCCGAGCTGCTCCGCTCCGAGTGGGGCCTGACCTGGAACGCGGCCCTGGAGACGGGCGGGGTGCTGGTCAGCGACAAGATCAAGCTGACCTTCGAGATCTCCGCCATCCGCACGACGGATTCCTGAGACGGCCCGCCGCAGCGCGTCCGGCCCGGTCAGGGCCGGCGCGCCTCGACCAGGGTGCGCGAGGAGTGCGCGACGAAGGGACCGGTGGCCTCGATGAGGTCATGCAGGTCCCTCAGTCGTCCCTCGTACCGCTCGACCGAGAAGTCCGGCACCCACCAGATCACCTTGCGCAGCAGGTAGACGACCGCGCCGACGTCCCGGAACTCCAGCCTCAGCCGCTCGGTCCGCAGGTCCACCACTTCCAGCCCGGCCGCCCGCGCCCCGGCCGCCTCGTCCTCCGGATGGCGCGCCCGGCGCACCTCCTCCGGCAGCGGCCCGAGGAAGAACTCGATCAGCTCGAAGCCCGAGGCCGGGCCCACGTGCTGGGCGAAGTACGTCCCGCCCCCCGGCCGCAGCACCCGGGCGATCTCCTCCCAGTGCACGGTCGCCGGATGGCGGCTGGTGACCAGGTCGAACGCCCCGTCCGCGAACGGCAGCGGCGGCTCCTCGGGCGTCCGCACCACGACCACCCCGCGCGGCCCGAGCAGCTCGGTGGCCTTGGCCGCGTTCGGCGGCCACCCCTCGGTCGCGGCCAGTACCGGAGGCGTCCGCACGGCACTGTCCAGCGCGCCGCCCAGCACCTCGCCGCCACCGGTCTGAAGGTCCAGTACGGCGGCGGCCTCCCCCAGCCTCCCGCCCAGCGACCGCTGGTACCCCCACGACGGCCGGGCCTCGCTCGCCCGCCCGTCCAGCCAGGAGAAGTCCCAGCCGGCGACCGGTTCGGCCGCCCCCTCCGCCACCAGTTCCTCGAACGTACGCTGTGCCATTCTTCCAGCGTAAGAGCCCTATGGGTGTACCCACCACCCGGTTTCCGCACCCGACATCTCCGGGCCCGTGGTCATCGGGTCCGGGCCGGGCGCACCTCCGTAGCGTCGTCGCCGGAAGGGCGGGGCACACGGACACCGCCGGAACGGAGAGCGCCGTGCTGGAACGGCTCAACCAGGCCATGGAGCACATCGAGGCCCACCTGGAGGGTCCGCCCCCGGACGTGGCCGCGCTCGCCCGGATCGCGGCGGTCTCCGAGCACCACTTCGGCCGGATGTTCTCGGCGCTCGCCGGGATGCCGCTGTCGGAGTACGTGCGCCGCAGGCGGCTGACGCTCGCCGGCGCGGAGGTGCTGTCCGGCGAGCGGACGCTGCTGGAGGTGGCCGTCCGGTACGGATACGGCTCCGGCGAGGCGTTCGCCCGGGCGTTCCGCGCGATGCACGGCGTCGGCCCGGGCGAGGCGCGGCGCACCGGCGCGGCCCTGCGGTCCCAGCCCCGGATGTCCTTCCGCCTCATCGTCGAAGGGAGCAGCAGCATGCGGTACCGGATCGTGCAGAAGGACGCCTTCCGCCTGGTGGGCAGGAAGGCACGGGTCCCGCTCGTGCACGAGGGGGTCAACCCCCACATCGCCGAGTTCGTCCGGGGCCTGGGCCGGGAGACGCTCGGGCGCATCGAGGCCCTGTCCGATCAGGAGCCCCGGGGCCTGCTGGGCGTCAGCGACCAGCTCGCACCCGACCGGGCGGAGGGCACCGGACTCGACTACCACCAGGCGGCGGCGACCGGCGTCGACGGCCCGGTGCCGGACGACATGTCCGTGCTGCGCGTGGAGCCGGGCGCGTGGGCGGTCTTCGAGAGCGCCGGGCCCTTCCCCGCCACCCTCCAGACCATCTGGCGGGACGTCTTCACCCAGTGGTTCCCCTCCAACCCGTACGAGAGCCGGCCGGGCCCTGAACTGCTCAGCGTCCGCCTCTCCGAGGACGGAGCCACCGGCGAGGCCGAGCTGTGGATCCCGGTGGCCAGGACGGCCTGACCTGTTGAGCCATTTGCCTAAACCTCTTAGGCAAACACATAATGGCGCTCGGCGAAGGAGGGCCGAGTGATGGTACGAGCGGGCCTGACCGCGGAGCGTCTGACGCAGGCGGGCGCGGAGCTGGCCGACGAGGTCGGCTTCGAGCAGGTGACGGTCTCCGCGCTCGCCCGGCGCTTCGGCGTCAAGACGGCGAGCCTCTACTCCCACCTGCGCGGCTCCGACGATCTGCGCACCCGCATCGCGCTGCTCGCCCTCGCCGAGCTGGCCGACCGGGCCGCCGAGGCGCTGGCCGGGCGCGCCGGCCGGGACGCGCTGGCCGCCTTCGCCGACGCGTACCGCGGCTACGCCAAGGAGCACCCCGGCCGGTACGCCGCCGCCCGGCTCCGGCTCGACCCGGAGACGGCGGCTGCCGGCGCCGGGGTGCGGCACGCCCGGATGAGCCGGGCGATCCTGCGCGGCTACGACCTCGCCGAGCCCGACCAGACGCACGCGGTCCGCATGCTCGGCAGCGTCTTCCACGGCTACGTCAGCCTGGAGACGGCCGGCGGCTTCGACCACACCCCCGTGAGCGCGCAGGAGTCCTGGGACTGGGTCATCGACTCCCTGGACACCCTGCTCCGCGCCCGGGGCGGCCCCCACTCCCCGACGACCACCCCCGGACTCCCCTCATGAACCAGCCCTGGATCACCACCCCCGTCACCGCCGCGCTGCTGCGCGGCGCGCTCGACGTCGAGCACACCGAGGACGGCGTCCTGCCGCACCGGCTGCCCGCCCGGGCCCGCGCCCAGTGCCCCGAGGAGCTGTCCCTGGTCGAGGCGCAGCCCTCCGGCGTACGCCTGGCCTTCCGCACCCGCGCCACCGCGATCGAGCTGGACACCCGCCCGGTCAAGCGCGTCTACCCGGGCGCGCCGCCCCGCCCCGACGGCGTCTACGACCTGCTGATCGACGGCCACCCCGCCGGGCAGGGCACCGTCCAGGGCGGCTCCACCCTCACCATCGACCTGGCCACCGGCGCGGCCGAGCACCGCCCCGGCCCCGTCGGCACCCTGGCGTTCCGCGATCTGCCCGGAGCCGATAAGGACATCGAGATCTGGCTGCCGCACAACGAGACCACCGAGCTGACAGCCCTGCGCACCGACGCCCCCGTGCTACCGGCGTCCTCCTCCGGCCGCCGGACCTGGCTGCACCACGGCAGCTCCATCAGCCACGGCTCCGACGCCGCGAGCCCCAGTACCACCTGGCCCGCGCTGGCCTCCCGCCTGGGCGGGGTCGAGCTGCACAACCTCGGCTTCAGCGGCAACGCCCTGCTCGACCCGTTCACCGCCCGCGCCCTGCGGGACACCCCCGCCGACCTGATCAGCGTCAAGATCGGCATCAACATCGTCAACCACGACGCCATGCGGCTGCGCGCCTTCGGCCCGGCCGTCCACGGCTTCCTGGACACCATCCGCGAGGGCCACCCGCACACCCCGCTGCTCGTCCTCTCCCCCCTCCTCTGCCCCATCCACGAGGACACCCCCGGCCCCGCCGTCATGGACCCTGAGTCCGTCGCGGCCGGCCGGCTGCGCTTCCACGCCACCGGCGACCCGGCCGAACGAGCCGCCGGGAAGCTCACGCTCAACGTCATCCGGGAGGAGCTGGCCCGGATCGTCGCGCTCCGCGCCACCGACGACCCGCACCTGCACCTGCTGGACGGCCGCGAGCTGTACGGCGAGGCGGACCACGCCGAACTGCCCCTGCCCGACCAGCTCCACCCGGACGCAGCCGCCCACCGCCGCATCGGCGAACGCTTCGCCGCCCGCGCGTTCGCAGCCGACGGCCCGTTCCGCCCGGAGGTGAAGCAGCCCGCCCGGGGGGGGGGAAGAAGTCTCCGCCCGGAGGTGAAGCAGCCCGCCCGGGGGCGAAGCAGCCCGCCCGGGGGCGAAGCAGTCAGCTCTCGGCCGACTCCACCGCGTGCTTGATGCCCTCCAGGGCCTCCTCCAGGCCGTGGTCGACCTGGCCGCCCTCGGTGGACTCGGTGTGCAGCTCCACGCTGAGGCGCGAGCTGCCGTCGGAGTCGCCCGGCGCGACGTGCAGCCGCCCGTGGTAGTCGTGCGGGCCGGGCGCGCCCCACTCCAGGCTCTTGCCCTCCTCCACCACCCGGATCCACGCCTCGCTGGTGACGTCCTGCTCGGGGGCGTCCGGCGGGTCGATGTGCGCGGTGACCGTCACCCGGTCGCCGCCCTCCGGGCGCGCCGAGGTCAGCCGGGGCATGTAGTGCGGAAGGTTCTTGACGTCGGAGAGGTAGGCGAACAGCCGCGCGGGCGGGACCGCCACCGTGATCGAGTTGTCGTAGTCACCCATGCCGCTTCGTGTGCCCGCCCACCCGGTCCGGCGAAACGGACATCCCACCCCCGTCGCCCGACCGGGCCCCGCCGGGTCCTCTCAGCCGACCGTCGCCCCGTAGACGTGCTCGACCGCGAGCGTGAGGAGCACCCGACGCTCGGACACCATCACCGAGCGGTACTCGTCCCAGTCGGGGTGCTCCCCCGCCGCCGCCCGGTAGTAGTCCACCAGGGCATCCACTTCCGGCCCTTCCGGATCCGTCCCGGGCCCGGTCAGGGTGACCGTCCCCTCCGCCGTGGCCCATGACCAGCCGTCCTTGCTGAGCACCATCAGCGAGGCCCGCCCGTCCCGCCGCAGGTTCGCGGCCTTGGCGGTGCCGCGAGTGGTGGAGACGAGGACGGCCCCCGCCTCCCGGTCGTAGTACGGCATCACCGGCGAGAGCTGCGGCCGCCCGTCGGAACGGAGCGTGGCGAGCGTGCCGAGGCGGCTGGCGGCGAGCAGCGCGTGAAGGTCTTCCTGTGTGGTCGTCATGCTCCGATGATGGCCCGTCAGCAAGCCGTTCGCTCAGCTCGCGTCCTCCTCGCGGAATTCGCACCAGACCGCCTTGCCCGGCGAGCGCTCGCCCACGCCCCACCGGTCGGCCAGCGCGGCGACCAGCAGCAGCCCTCGCCCCGACTCCTCTCCGCGCCCGGGATCGCGCTGCCGGACGACGCCGTCGCCGCTGTCGTGCACCTCCACGCGGACCGTCGTGCCCCCGTCCGGCCGGGCGAGGCAGAGCCGGAAACCGCGCCCCGGCGGTACGCCGTGCAGCAGCGCGTTGGTCGCCAGCTCGCTCACGCAGAGCACGATGTCCTCGCTGCGGGCCTTGACGCCCCAGGCGTCGAGCGCCTCGCTGGTGAAACGGCGGGCGGCGGAGACGGAACGGCGGTCGCGCCGGTAGAACGCCTCGCGGAGCTGGGGGAGTTCGGGTTCGTGGATCACGCCGCCCACTGTCACCTTCGGTGACTACGCTGGGACAGCACGCCACCCCGTACAACGCTTTTGTACGGGCCGGACATGCGTCACGTAGTCCGCGGGATGGGAAGAGGGCTGACCATGCACCCCTCACGGAAGCCGGGCCGGCCCAGCAAAGCCCAGCAGAAGAGCGACAAGGTGACCTCCTGGCATCTCATCGGCGCCCAACTCGCCCAACTGCGCCGTGCGGACGGCCTGAGCCAGCCCCAACTGGCCGACCGGATCGCCGTCTCCGTGGAGACGCTGGCCTCCATCGAGCAGGGCCGCCGCCCGCTACGACTCGACCGCGCCCAGCAGTTGGACGACATCCTGGGCACCGGCGGCGTCCTGGCGGCCGGCGTCGCCCGCGTGCCGGACAAGGAGCGGTATCCGCTCTTCGCCCAGGACTTCATCGAGCTGGAGGCGGCGGCGCTGGCGCTGTCCTCATACGAGAGCCAGACCATCCCCGGCATCCTGCAAACCGAGGGCTATGCGGCGGCCGTCTTCGCCTCCCGCTTTCCGCCCTACACGGTCGAGGAGCAGCAGGAGCGCCGCGCGGACCGCATCGACCGCCAGAAGCTCTTCGACCGCGAGCCGAGCCCGCCGGTGATGAGCTTCATCATCGAGCAGTCCGTCCTGGAATGCGGGTTGGGCGGTCCGGAAGTGACCTGCGAACAGATTCGCCACCTCCACCGGATCGCCGACCTCCCGTACGTCAGCCTCCAGATCATGCCGCGCAAGCGCACCACCCACGCCGGACTGAACGGCCCCTTCGTGCTGCTGGAGACCGAGGAGCACCAGAGCCTGGCCTACATCGAGGGGCAGCGGGTCAGCTTCCTGATCCAGGACCCGTCGGAGGTCAGCATCCTCCAGCAGAAATATGGGATGCTGCGGTCGCAGGCCCTGAACACCGAGGACAGCAAGGACCTGCTGGACGACCTGGCAGGAGAGGCATGACACCCGCACTTTCGTGGTTCAAGTCCAGCTACAGCGGCGACGAGGGCGGCAACTGCATCGAGGTCGCCTACGACTGGCACAAGTCCAGCCACAGCAGCGACGAAGGCGGCAACTGCGTCGAGGTCGCCGCGCACCCGGGCGCCGTGCACGTCCGCGACTCGAAAGTCCCGGCCGGTCCCATGCTCACCGTCTCCCCCACCGCCTGGTCCGCGTTCCTGACGGTGCCCTCGGCGGCGTAGTACGGCAGTTGGAGCGGCTGGCTCCGGGCCGGCCGGGGAGGACCCCGGTCGTCGGTCCGGGAGTCGGGGCTCACACACGACAGCCAACCGGTGGGCAGACCACTGTCGCCCTTACGGCCGCTGCCTCCCCGGCCGCCTCGCCGACAGAGATCCGTCCGCGATGGTACGGGCCGCCTCCGCCGTGTCCGACGGCTTGAGGACGAAGCCGTCCCCGCGTGCGCAGGGAGCAGGTCTGGCTGTGCCGGCAACTGGGGCTCGTCGCCGGACCCCATCCCCGCGTGCGCGGGGAGCAGAGCGCCTCCATCACGATGCCCATCGCGCCTGCGGGACCATCCCCGCGTGCGCGGGGAGCAGGACGTGCCGAAATGCACCCGCGCCCTGTACTGGGGACCATCCCCGCGTGCGCGGGGAGCAGGATGTCCGCCTGGTCCAGCACGCGCCCATCGAGGGACCATCCCCGCGTGCGCGGGGAGCAGCGGATCCCGCGCCAGACGCGGTTGGGGAGGATGGGACCATCCCCGCGTGCGCGGGGATGGCCGCCACCGGCCCCCGCCCACCGGCGCCGACCCGCCTCACTCCCCCGTCGCCGTCGTGATGTGGCTCAGGACGCAGAGCCAGCGGCCGTCTCCCTGGCGGACGAAGACGTCGGTGGTCCATTCGTCGGCGGGGTAGGTCTCGCCCTCGTAGTGGGCGGTGTTGGTGACGCGGGCGGTGAGGACGGCGGTGTCGCCGTGGACGCGGACGCGGGGGGCGGTGACGGTGTCCATGGCGGAGTGGGTGAGGCGGCCGGAGGTGATCAGGGCGAGGAACTGATCGCGGCTGGTGGGGCCGGTGTCGGAGACGATGATCCAGTCGTCGGCCATGTGTGCGGCGATGCGGGCCGGGTCGTTGGCGACGATGGCGGCGGCCCAGGCGCGGGCGGTCTCCCGCACCTGGGCCGCCGCCGGGGGCGGGGGCACCTCAGAAGCCTCCGCCGCCGAAGTCCCCGCCGCCGAAACCGCCGCCTCCGCCGAAGTCTCCGCCGCCGAAGTCGCTGCCTCCGAAGCTGGAGGAGTCGAAGTCGGCGCCGGAGAAGTCGCCGCCCTCGAAGTCGGCGCCGCCGTAGTCGGCCGCGTAGGCCGGGGAGTGCAGGGCGGAGCCGAGCATCGTGCCGATCAGCAGGCCCGGCAGGATGCCGCCGCCGAAGTAGCCGCCGGCCCAGGGGCCGTAGGCGGGGCCGGCCTCCCAGTAGGGGCGGCGCCCGTCGGGGGTGTCGACGGTGCGGGCCATCGGGTCCCTGCCCTCGGCGAGGCGGGTGGCGTCGGCGGCGCAGACCGGGATCCGGCGGGTCTCGCCGCCGGGGGGCGCCCACTCGACGTCGGTGGTGCCGGGGCCGTGGCGGGGGTCGAAGAAGCACGGTCCGCGCCGCTCGGGAAGCGGGCGGCCCTCGCGTCGGGCGGCCAGGACGGCGAGGGAGAAGCGGCCGTCTTCGAGGGCCTCGGTGACGGGGCGGACGTCGCGGGGGTGGTGGGCCCGGCTCATGAACGTCTTGGCCTTGTCGTAGCAGTCGAGGGCGTGCTCGTAGTCGGTGCGCATGGCGTCGTCGGCGTAGGACGCGGAGGGGTGGAAGTCGAGGCGGTCCAGTTCCTCGCCGTAGGCGGTGATGTCCTCGTCCACGACGGTGCGGAGCTTGTCGAGGGCTTCCTGGTCCTCGCGCTCGCGGCGGCGGCGACGGCGGGTGGAGACGGTCAGCGCGGTCGCGCCGGCGGCCGCGGCGAGGGCGCCGATGGTGATCAGGCCGGCGACGGGGGCTCCACCGTCGTTGCCGGGGACGCCGCTCCAGCTTGAGGGGGCGGAGCCGCGGGCCTGGGGCAGGGCCTGGTCGACGAAGTCGGTCAGTTCGGTGTTCGCGGTCACGCCGGGGGTGCGGACGGAGTCGGCGATGTTGCGGACGGACTGGGCGGGCATCACGGCGCGGTCGGAGGCGGCGGCGAAGCGGTCGCCGAGCCGGACGGCGTAGAGGCCGGTGACGCCGGTCTGGGTGCGCAGGTCGCGCAGCAGGCTGTCGGCCGGGAACTGGGCGGTGTCGGGGAGGACGGCGACGAAGACGGGCTTGTCGGCGTTCTCGATCTTGTCGGCCAAGGCGTCCGCCTGGCTCTTGGAGAGTTGGTCGGCGGCGTCGGGGTGGACGTAGACCGGGCTCTGTTTGAGCGCCTGGGCCACGTCGGACAGGTCCGTGGCCTTGGCCCCCGCGGTGGGGGCCAGGGCCAGGAGCAGCAGGAGTGTCAGCCCCGCCAAGGCCGACAGAAGGGTGAACGGCCTGGTCCTCATGTCATCGACAGTACGCCAAAGGGAGGTAAAGGGGACGTAGGGGCGGGATGAAGGGATGCTTTACGCGGCCCGGGGCGGGTTGCGCGGCCCGGGGCGGGTTGCGCGGCCCGGGTCGGCTACGCGGCCCGGGGCGGCTACTCGGCGGGGTCGACGCCGGCGCGGAGCAGGCCGTAGGTGTAGGCGTCCTCCAGGGCCTGCCAGGACGCGGCGATGACGTTCTCGCCGACGCCGACGGTGGCCCACTCGCCGGTGCCGTCGGTGGTGGTGATCAGGACGCGGGTGGTCGACTGGGTGCCGTGCCGGCCTTCGAGGATGCGGACCTTGTAGTCGACCAGTTCCAGCTTGGCGAGCTGGGGGTAGATGCGCTCCAGGCCGGCGCGCATGGCGAGGTCGAGGGCGTTGACCGGGCCGTTGCCCTCGGCGGTGGCGACGATGCGCTCGCCCTTGGCCCAGAGCTTGACCGTCGCCTCGTTGGCGTGGGTGCCGTCGGGGCGGTCCTCGACGATGGCACGCCAGGACTCGGTGCGGAAGTAGCGGCGGGCCCGGCCCTCCGCCTCCGCGCGCAGCAGCAGCTCGAAGGAGGCGTCCGCGGCCTCGTAGGTGTAGCCGGCCAGCTCGCGTTCCTTGACCCGCTCGACGACCCGGCCGACCAGTTCGCGGTCGCCGTCCAGGTCGATGCCCAGCTCCTTGCCCTTCAGCTCGATGGAGGCGCGGCCGGCCATGTCCGAGACCAGCATCCGCATGGTGTTGCCGACCCGCTCGGGGTCGATGTGCTGGTAGAGGTCCGGGTCGACCTTGATCGCGGAGGCGTGCAGGCCGGCCTTGTGGGCGAAGGCGGACAGGCCGACGTAGGGCTGGTGGGTGGAGGGGGCGAGGTTGACGACCTCGGCGATGGCGTGGGAGACCCGGGTCATGTCCGCGAGGGAGCCGTCGGGCAGGACGCGCTTGCCGTACTTCAGCTCCAGGGCGGCGACCACCGGGAAGAGGTTGGCGTTGCCCACGCGCTCGCCGTAGCCGTTGGCGGTGCACTGGACGTGGGTGGCGCCGGCGTCCACCGCGGCGAGGGTGTTGGCGACGGCGCAGCCGGTGTCGTCCTGGGCGTGGATGCCGAGCCGGGCGCCGGTGTCGGCGAGGACGGTGGCGACCACGGCCTGGATCTGGGCGGGGAGCATGCCGCCGTTGGTGTCGCACAGGACGACGACGTCGGCGCCGGCCTCGGCGGCGGCGCGGACGACGGCCTTGGCGTAGCCGGGGTTGGCGCGGTAGCCGTCGAAGAAGTGCTCGCAGTCCACGAAGACCCTGCGCCCCTGCTCGACCAGGTAGGAGACGGTGTCGCGGACCATGGCGACGTTCTCGTCCAGGGTGGTGCGCAGGGCCAGCTCGACGTGCCGGTCGTGGGACTTGGCGACGAGCGTGATGACCGGGGCGCCGGACGCCAGGAGGGCCTTGACCTGGGGGTCCTGGTCGGCGGTGGTGCCGGCGCGGCGGGTCGCGCCGAAGGCGACGAGCTGCGCGTTCTTGAACCGGATCTCCTGCTGGGCGCGGGCGAAGAACTCGGTGTCGCGGGGGTTGGCTCCGGGCCAGCCGCCCTCGACGAAGCCGACGCCGAAGTCGTCCAGGTGGCGGGCGATGGTCAGCTTGTCGGCGACGGTGAGGTTGATGCCCTCGCGCTGGGCGCCGTCGCGCAGGGTGGTGTCGAAGACGTGGAAGCCGTCGTCGGGGAGGGACCCGGCGGAGGCGCCGAGGGCGGGAAGACTGTCGGTCTCCGTGGTCATGACTGGGTTGGCTCCTGTCGGGTGTGGCTCGGTGGGGTCCCCCGGCTGCCGGAGGTCTGCGGCTGGTGCGGGGTGGCGGCTCCACCTGCCTCCATTCTCGCGCGCCGCCGTCTTCCGGCGGGGTGGGCCGGAAAACGAAAAGACCCCTCGCGGATGCGAGAGGTCTGCGCGCGGGTCTGGACACGGTGTCCACTGCCGCGGGGGGTTTCCGCGGGTTCAGTGGTCACGGCGGACCGGCGCGCTGCTGCCCATAATCATGGCGGTAGCAAGCACGTCGGCAGTCTGCCACAGCGGGGCGGGGACGCGGACACGGGTCTCAGGATGCGGGCAGGGCGGCGGGGCTCGCGGCCGGCAGCAGGGTGTCGTCGACGAACTCGCGTACGTGGGCGAGCGCGGCCTCCCGTCCGGCGCCGGGGATGCCGACGGCGACGTGGACGCTGAAGCCGTCCAGCAGGGCGCGCAGCCGGGCGGCGGTGCGGTCGGGGTCCACCCGGCGCAGCTCGCCGCGCGATATGCCCTCGGCGAGCAGGGCGACCAGGTCGCGGTGCCAGGCGCGTTCGATGGCGCCCTGGCGGTCGCGGGCGTCCGCGTCGGCGTACTGCGAGCGGTTCCAGACCTCCAGCCACAGCGTCCAGTGCGGGTCGCGCGGGCCGTCGGGGACGTACAGCTCGACGTAGGCGAGGAGCCGTTCGCGGACCGGGACCGTGCCGCGGGAGAGCAGGGCGCTGCGTTCACCGCCGAGCCGGCCCTCGCTCCACTCCAGGGTCTGTAGCAGCAGTTCGTCCTTGGTGCGGAAGTAGTAGAGGAGGTGGCCGCTGCTCATGCCGACCTCGCGGCCGAGGGCGGCCATGGTGAGCCCGTCGAGGCCGCGGTCGGCGATCATCGCCATGGCGGCGGCGAGGAGTTCCTCGCGGGGCGGGGCGCTGTTGCGCCGCCGGGCGGCGGGGGTCATGGGG
>NZ_PVLV01000274.1 GCF_002982015.1 Streptomyces solincola | reverse complement strand
CCCTCGCCGCCATCAGGTCCGTCGACCGCGCCCCGCGCCCGACCGCCCCGGCTTCCGTCCCCGCCGGCGTCAGGCGTCCGGCGCGCTGGCGCGGGACCCGAGAGCACCCCGCCTGGGAGCCGGGTCCCGGCCGTCCGGCGGGGGGCCGACGGGTAGCGCCCGACCGCCCCGGCTTCCGCCCCTCGCCGCCGTCAGGCGTCCGGCGCGCCGGCGCGGGGCCCGG
This sequence comes from Streptomyces solincola, assembly GCF_002982015.1. Classification (GTDB taxonomy): domain Bacteria; phylum Actinomycetota; class Actinomycetes; order Streptomycetales; family Streptomycetaceae; genus Streptomyces; species Streptomyces solincola. The sequence goes on along the minus strand of NZ_PVLV01000274.1, from coordinate 12,352 downwards.
GAGCACCCCGCCCGGGAGCCGGGTCCACTCCGCCCGGCGGGGGGCCGACGGGCAGCGCCCGCCGCCGGCCCCGGGGCCGGCGCGCTACCCCGCGCCGGCCGGCGCCCTACGCGTCGGCGCGGGCGGCCGCGAGGAGTTCCTCGGCGTGGGCGCGGGCGGTCTGGGAGTCCTCCTGGCCGGCCAGCATCCGGGACAGCTCGCGGACCCGGTCCTCGCCCTCCAGCACGGTGACCCCCGAACGGGTGACGGAGCCGTCGTGGGTCTTCTCCACCAGCAGCTGGCGGTCGGCGAAGGCCGCCACCTGCGGCAGGTGGGTGACCACCACGACCTGCGCCGAGCGGGCCAGCTTCGCCAGCCGGCGGCCGATCTCCACCGCCGCCTTGCCGCCGACGCCCGCGTCCACCTCGTCGAAGAGGTAGGTGGGCACCGGGTCCACCCCGGCGAACACCACCTCCACCGCCAGCATCACCCGGGACAGCTCACCGCCCGAGGCGCCCTTGGCGATGGGCCGGGGCGGCGCGCCCGGGTGCGGGGCGAGCAGCAGCTCCACCTCGTCCGCGCCGTGCGGCCCGTAGGCCACCGTGCGCCCGCCGACCTCCACCCCGTCCGGGTCCTCGGTCTGCCCGATGGCGAACGAGACCCGGGCGTGCGGCATCGCCAGCGACGCCAGTTCCTCGGTGACCGCGGCGGCGAACCGCGCCGCCGCCTCCGTACGGGCGTCGGAAAGCTCCTGCGCGAGCACCGACAGCTCGGCCCGCAGCGCCTCCCGCTCCGCCGTCAGCTCGCCGATCCGCTCGTCGTCGCCGTCCAGCTCGGTGAGCCGGGCCGCGCCCTCCTCCGCCCACGCCAGCACCGCGTCGACGCCCTCGCCCGTCCCGCCGTACTTGCGGGTGAGGGCGGTGAGCGCCGCCCGCCGCTCCTCCACCGCGGACAGCCGCAGCGGGTCGGCGTCCAGGTCGTCCGCGTAGCCGGCCAGCTCACCGGCGACGTCGGCGAGCAGGATGGAGATCTCACCCATCCGGTCGGCGAGCGCGGCCAGTGACGGGTCGTGCGCCCGGACCGCCTCCAGCGCGCGCTGCGCGCCGGCGACGAGCGTGGTGGCGTCCACGCCCTCCGGGTCCTCGACGTCCCCGGCCAGCGCCCCGTGGGCGACCGCCGCCGCGGAGGCCAGCGCCTCGGCGTGGCCCAGCTTCTCCGCCTCCGCGGCCAGTTCGACGTCCTCCCCGGCCCGCGGCTCGACCGCCTCGATCTCGCTCAGCCCGAAGCGCAGCAGATCCGCCTCCTGGGTCCGCTCCCGGGCCAGGGTGGTCAGCTCGTCCAGTCGGGCGGCGACCGTCCGCAGCCGGCGGTAGGCGTCGGTGTACTTGCGCAGTGGAGCGGCGACGCCGTCGCCGGCGTACCGGTCGAGTGCGCCGCGCTGCCGGGACGGCTTGAGCAGTCCCTGCTGGTCGGTCTGCCCGTGCACGGCGACCAGCTCGTCGGCCAGCTCGGCGAGCACGCCGACCGGCACCGAGCGCCCGCCCAGATGCGCCCGCGAGCGGCCCTCCGCCGAGATGGTACGGCTGATCAGCAGGGCGCCGTCGTCCAGCTCGGCGCCCGCCTCGGCGGCGCGGGCGGCGGCCGGAGCGCCCGGTTCCACGCTGAGGCGGCCCTCGACGACCGCGGACGGCGACCCGATCCGTACCAGCGCGGCGTCGGCCCGGCCGCCGAGCAGCAGGCCGAGGCTCGTCACCACCATGGTCTTGCCCGCGCCGGTCTCGCCGGTGACCGCGGTGAACCCGGGTGACAGCTCCACCACCGCGTCGTCGATGACTCCGAGCGACCGTATCCGCATCTCCTCCAACACGGAGAAGACCTTACGAGGTTCCGGGGGCGGTGTGCGACGGCCCCCGCCGTGCGCCGCCGAACCGGCAGGTCACGGCCGCGCGACGGCCCCGCATGTCACCCACCGGGGTGGGCGGCCGCCCACTGCGGCGCCGGGCCCCGTCCGCGTACGCCTCAGTGCGGCGCGCCGCGCCAACCGGACACCGGCAGGGCGAACTTGGCGACCAGCCGGTCGGTGAAGGAGGCGTGGTGCAGCCGGGCCAGCCGGACGGGCACCGCGCCCCGCCGCACCTCCACCCGCGCGCCGGCGGGCAGTTCCGCGGTGCGCCGCCCGTCACACCAGAGCACCCCGTCCGGGGTGTGCGGCTCGACCTCCACCGCCAGCACCGAGTCCGGCGTGGTGACCAGCGGCTTGGCGAAGAGGGCGTGCGCGCCGATCGGCACCATCAGCAGCGCCTCCACCTCCGGCCAGACCACCGGTCCGCCCGCCGAGAAGGCGTACGCCGTGGAGCCGGTCGGGGTCGCGCAGATCACGCCGTCGCAGCCGAAGCCGGTCACCGGCCGCCCGTCGATGGCGACCACCACCTCCAGCATCCGCTCCGGCGACACCTTCTGCACGGCCGCCTCGTTCAGTGCCCAGTCGGTGTGCATGACCTGGCCGTCGTCGTGCACGGTGACGTCGAGCGTCATCCGCTCCTCGACCTCGTAGGCGCGGGTGACGACCCGGTCCACCACCTGGTCGAGGTCGTCGCGTTCGGCCTCGGCGAGGAAGCCGACCCGCCCGAGGTTGACCCCGAGCATCGGCACCCCGGAGGCGCGGGCGAACTCCGCGCCGCGCAGCAGCGTCCCGTCGCCGCCGAGCACGATCAGCAGCTCGCAGCCGTCCAGGACGTCCGGCGACGCCTCCGGCACGATCTGCACGGCCGGGGTGTCGGGCAGCGGCAGGTCGGCCGCCTCGGCGGCCAGCACCCGCACGTCCAGGCCGCTGCGCAGCAGCCCGAGCGCGACCAGTTCGGCGCTGCGCACGGCGGCCGGCCGGCCGGTGTGGGCGAGCAGGAAGACGGTCCGCGGAGCCGACGACGCCCCGGGGTCGAGCGCGGGCACGGCGGACGTCGACAGTGCTTTGGACGAGCTCAACGGGGTCCCTCCGCGACGGCGCGGTCCACATCGGCCGGATCGAGCGCGGGCGCCCCGGCCCGCATCCACAGAAAGTACTCCACGTTCCCGGAGGGGCCGGGCAGCGGACTGGCGGTGACGCCGAGGACGCCGTACCCGAGCGCCCCGGCCTGCCCGGCGACCGTGCGCACCGCCTCGGCCCGCAGCTCGGGGCTGCGCACCACGCCGCCGCTGCCGAGCCGCTCGCGGCCCACCTCGAACTGCGGCTTGACCATGAGCACCAGGTCCGCGCCGGGCGCGCACACCCCGGTCAGCGCGGGCAGCACCAGCCCCAGCGGGATGAAGGACAGGTCGCCGACCACCAGGTCCACCGCCGTACCGCCGATCGCGTCGAGAGTCAGCTCGCGCACGTTGGTACGGTCCTTGACGGTGACGCGTTCATCGCTCTGCAACGACCAGGCCAACTGCCCGTAGCCGACGTCCACGGCCACCACGTGGGCCGCTCCGGCGCGCAGCAGCACGTCGGTGAAGCCGCCGGTGGAGGCCCCGGCGTCCAGCGCCCGCCGCCCCTCGACGACCAGCCCGGACGGCGTGAACGCGGCCAGCGCCCCGGCCAGTTTGTGCCCGCCGCGGGAGACGTAGTCGGGGTCCGCGTCGTCGGAGGCGACGACGATGGCGGCGGCGGTCTCGACCTGGGTGGCGGACTTGGCGGCGACCGCGCCGCCGACGCTCACCCGCCCGGCCGCGATGAGCTGGCCCGCGTGCTCCCGGGAGCGGGCCAGCTTCCGGCGTACCAGCTCGGCGTCGAGACGGCGGCGTGCCACTCCTGCCACGTTCGGTTCAGCTCCTGTGGTCGTACGAAGAGGGGGACGGCCGCCCGGTGGGTGCGGACGGCGCCGGGGGCCCGGGCGGACGGGCGTCCAGCGCGGCCAGCGCCTCCCGCAGCTCCCGGTGTACATCCTCGTACACCGCCAGGTGCCCGTCGGCCGGGAGGTGGTCGGCGTCCGCCAGCCTGTGCAGGGCCGCGTCCACCGCGGGGTACCCGGTGGGCGTGCGCTCCACCCCCAGCGCGGCCGGCCCGCCGGGCTCCTCCCGTCCGGTGGCCCCGTCCGGTGCCGCGTCCGGCGTCAGGTCGTCGTCCATGGGCCCGACGCTACCGCGAAGCCCTGCGGTACCGTCGGTCCGATGGCCACGATCGAGGAGTGCCGCAGCGCACTGGACAAGCTCTCCGACTCGCTGCGGCGGGCGGACGGCGAGGTGCGCTCCGCGGCCGCGATGGACCGGGCGCTGAGCTGCCACCTGACCGACCTGGACACCACCTTCACCGGACGCCTGGTGAACGGCCGGATCCTGGTGCAGGACCGGTTGGACGGGCCGCCGCGCGAGAAGGCGGAGATCCGGCTCGCCATGACCGGCGACGACCTGGTGGCGCTGGTCGACGGGCAGCTCGACTTCGCCCGCGCCTGGGCGTCGGGCCGGGTCAGGCTGGAGGCCGGCTTCCGCGACCTGCTCCGGCTGCGCTCGCTGCTCTAGCCCCCTGCTTCCGCAGGGCCTCCGGGGCCGCCGCGGCCTTGGCGCGCCCGGCCGCGCGGGCCTGGCGGGCGGCGGGCACCACCAGCGGGGTGCCGGTCTCCGGGTCGGCGATCACCTGGCAGCGCAGCCCGAAGACCCGCTCGACCAGCTCGGCGGTGACCACCTCCGACGGCGGCCCCTCGGCGACGATCTCCCCGTCCCGTACCGCGATCAGGTGCGTGGCGTAGCGGGCCGCGTGGTTGAGGTCGTGCAGCACGGCGACCAGGGTGCGGCCCTGGGTCTCGTGCAGTTCGGCGCAGAGGTCGAGCACGTCGATCTGGTGCTGGATGTCCAGGTATGTGGTCGGCTCGTCGAGCAGCAGCAGCGGCGTCTGCTGGGCCAGGGCCATGGCGATCCACACCCGCTGGCGCTGCCCGCCGGACAGTTCGTCGACGTACCGCTCGCCCAGCTCGGCGACCCCGGTCGCGGCCATCGACTCCTGCACGATCGCCTCGTCCTCGGGCGACCACTGCCGCAGCAGGCTCTGGTGCGGGTAGCGGCCGCGGGCCACCAGGTCGGCGACGGTGATGCCGTCCGGCGCGATCGAGGACTGGGGCAGCAGCCCCAGCGTCTTGGCGACCTTCTTGGCGGGCAGCGAGTGGATGGCCTGCCCGTCCAGCAGCACCCGCCCCTCGGTGGGCTTCAGCATCCGCGACAGCGCCCGCAGCAGGGTGGACTTGCCGCAGGCGTTGGGGCCGACGATGACGGTGAAGGAGTGGTCGGGTATCTCGACCGAGAGGTCGCGGGCGATGACCCGCTGCTCGTAGGCGAGGGTGACCGCGTCGGCGCTGAGCCGCTGACCGCCCGGGGCGGTGGCGGGGCGGTCCGTACGCTGCTGGCGCTCCATGGACGTGCTCCTGGCGTCGTCGTGCTTCGAAGGGTGGCCCGGGGCGGGCTGGTGACCGCGGCTCATATCCGGCCGGCCTTCCGCTCGGTGACCAGCAGCGCCAGCAGGTAGACGCCGCCGACCACGCCAGTGACCACGCCGACCGGCAGTTCGGTGTCGCCGAAGGCGTTGCTCGCGGTCCAGTCGGCGGCCAGCAGCAGGGCCGCGCCCATGCAGGCGGAGGCCGCCAGGTTGGGTCCGGGCGCGCGGGTGAGCCGGCGGGCCAGCTGCGGGGCGCTGAGCGAGACGAAGACGATCGGCCCGGCGGCGGCGGTGGCGGCCGACACCAGCAGCACGGCCGCGCACATCAGTGTCAGCCGTACCCGCTCGACCCGCACCCCCAGCGCGTACGCCGAGTCGTCGCCCATCTCCAGCATCCGCAGCGGCCGTCCGAAGGCGAGCACCAGCGGGACCAGCACCGCGCACATGGCCAGCAGCGGCCAGAACTGCGTCCAGTCCCGGCCGTCCAGCGAGCCGGTCATCCACAGCACCGCGCGGGTGGCGTCGACCAGGTCGGCCTTGGTGATCAGGTAGTGCACGACCGCGGTGAGCATCGCGGCGGCGCCGATGCCGACCAGGACCAGCCGGAAGCCGTGCACTCCGCGCTTCCAGGCGAGCAGGTAGATCAACACGCCGGTGACCAGCCCGCCGACGACCGCGCCGGCCGCGACGGCGCTCTGGCCACCGTGGAAGAGGACGATGACGGTGAGCGCGCCGACCGCGGAGCCCTGTCCGAAACCGATGACGTCGGGGCTGCCCAGCGGGTTGCGCGAGATGGACTGGAACACCGCGCCGCCCAGCGCCAGCGCCGCGCCGACCAGGATCGCCACCAGCACCCGCGGCAGCCGCAGATCCTGGACGACGAACTCCTGGGCCATGGTGCCGTCGCCCATCAGGGTCGCGACGACCTCGGCCGGCGAGATCGGGTAGTCGCCGCTGCCGATGAGCACGATGCCGACCGCGGCGGTCACCGCGATCAGCAGCAGCACCGCGCCGGTGGCCCGCGGCTGGTAGCGCACCGACAGCCCGCCGGGGGCGCGCAGTGCCTTGCTGGTACGGGTGATCAAAGCTGGGCCATCCTCTTGCGGCGTACGAGGTGGATGAAGACGGGCCCGCCGACGAAGGCGGTGACGATCCCGACCTGGAGTTCCGCGGGGCGCACCAGGATCCGGCCGAGCACGTCCGCGCCGATCAGCAGCACCGGGGACAGCACCGCCGCGTACGGCAGGATCCAGCGCAGGTCGGGGCCGGTCAGGGCGCGCACCAGGTAGGGGACCATCAGTCCGACGAAGACGATCGGGCCGCAGGCGGCGGTGGCCGCCCCGCACAGCAGGGTCACCGTGACCACCCCGAGCAGCCGGGTGCGGGTGAGGTTCGCGCCCAGCGCGCGGGCGGTGTCGTCGCCCATCTCCATGGCGTTCAGCGGACGGGCGATCAGCAGCGCGAGCAGCACCCCGGCCGCGATGAACGGCGCGACCTGGCGGATGGTCGCCAGGTCGGCGTTGGAGAGCGAGCCGACGATCCAGAACCGCAGCCGGTCCAGTGCCACCGAGTCCAGGAGCTGTACGGCGTTGACGTAGCCGAACAGCGCGGCGGTGGCCGCCGTCCCGGCGAGCGCGAGCCGCACCGGGGTGGCCGCCCGGCTGCCGCCGAGCACGTACACCACCACCGAGACGACGGCCGCGCCCAGCAGCGCGAACCACACGTATCCGGTCAGCGAGGTGATGCCGAAGAAGCTGATCGCGGTGACGACGGCGGCCGACGCCCCGGCGTTGACGCCCATCAGCCCCGGCTCGGCGAGCGGATTGCGGGTGAGGGCCTGCATGACCGTGCCGGAGAGCCCGAGGGCCGCCCCGACCATCAGCCCCATCAGCGTCCGCGGCACCCGCAGGTCTCTGATCAGGACGTCGTTGCCGGTGCCGGTGTAGTGGAACAGGCCGTGCCACACGTCGGCCAGGGGGACGGGCTTGGCTCCGACGGCAATGCTCGCGACACAGACGAGCAGCAGGACGACGAGGGACAGCACGAGCCCGGCCGCGCGCGCCGAGCGACGCCCTCGCGGCCGTACCGCGCCGCCGCCGGCGTCCGCGCTCTGCTTGCTGGGGGGACTGTCGACCAACACGCCGGTAAGGTTAGCCTAGCTTTCATCGCTGCCCGAAAGCCCCCGGCAGCCCCTGGGAGAGGGCGCCTGGCAAGACGCCAGCGGCCTCACTCCGCAAGGCGCTCCAGCGCCTTGCCCGCGTCCAGGGTGCACGCCCCGTCCCCGCCCCGCGTCCAGGCCGCCGCGCACAGCGCCCGCAGCCCGTCGAGCCGCTCGCCGTCCCCGGACAGCTCCAGCGCCTCCCCGGCCGCCCGCGCGGTCCAGCCACCGCAGGCGAAGCCCTCGTCCGCCGACCCGGTCACCTCCGGCTGCCCGGTCAGCAGCCCGCGCAGATCCGCGTCCACATACGTCGGACGGTGCTTCGGCACGGCGGCCAGCAGGGCTGCCGCGTCCGTCACCCCGGTCAGCACCAGCAGCGAGTCCACCCCGCCGCCCACCGCGCCCTCGATGTCGGTGTCCAGCCGGTCCCCCACCACCAGCGGCCTTTTCGCCCCGGTGCGCAGGATGGTCTCGCGATGCATCGGCGGCAGCGGCTTGCCCGCCACCTTCGGCTCCTTGCCGGTCGCGATCCTCACCACCTCCACCGCCGCCCCGTTGCCCGGCGCGATGCCCCGACCGCTCGGGATGGTCAGATCGGTGTTGGACGCGAACCACGGCGCCCCCGCCGCCACGGCGTACCCCGCCTCTGCCAGCCTGGACCACGGCATGTCCGGTCCGCCGTACCCCTGCACCACCGCCGCCGGATCGTCGTCGGCCGACTCCACCGGGGTCAGCCCGCGCTCCCGCAGCGCCACCCGCAGCCCCTCGCCGCCGATCACCAGCACCCGGGCCCCGTCCGGCACCTCCTCGGCGACCAGCCGGGCCACCGCCTGCGCCGAGGTGATCACGTCCTCGGCGGCGGCCGGCACCCCCAGCTCGGTCAGGTGCCCGGCGACCGCGTCCGGCGTCCGCAGCGCGTTGTTGGTGACATACGCCAGGTGCATCCCGCCGTCCCGGGCGGCCGCCAGCGCGTCCACCGCGTGCGCGATCGCCTCACCGCCGGCGTACACCACGCCGTCCAGGTCCAGCAGCGCGGTGTCGTACGCCTCGCTCAGCGCGGTCGCGCTCCCGCGCGGCCGGTCCACCGCGCCCCCCGCACGGACATACGATGCGGGGATGACGACGACAGGTCCTGCGGCCGACGGCGGGCTCCACCTGAAGCCTTTCCGCGGACTGCGCTACGTCCCGGAACGGGTCGGCAGTCTGGCCGCGGTGACCTCACCCCCGTACGACGTCGTGGTACGCCCGGACGGCCTGCACCACCTCCAGTCGGCCGACCCCCACAACATCGTCCGGCTGATCCTCCCGCAGGCGGCCACCCCCGACGCCCGCGGCCGGCAGGCCGCCGACACGCTGCGCAGCTGGCTCGCCGAGGGCGTGCTCGCCGCCGACGACCGGCCCGCCCTCTACGTATACGAGCAGCGCGACGGCGACCTGCTGCAACGCGGCCTGATCGGAGCGCTCGCCCTCTCCGCCCCCGAGGAAGGCGTCGTCCTCCCCCACGAGGACGTCATGGCCCCGATCGTCGAGGACCGCGCCTCCCTGATGCGCACCACGGCCGCCAACCTCGACCCGCTGCTGCTCACCTACCGCGGCGACGCCACCGCCGCCGACGCCACCGCCTGCGGCGCGACCGCCGTCGTCGAGCGCACCGCCGCCACCGCCCCTCTGCTGTCCACCACCACCGAGGACGGCGTCGCCCACCGCCTCTGGGCGGTCACCGATCCCGCGGACCTCGCCGAGGTCACCGCGGGACTCGCCCGCCACCAGGCCCTGATCGCCGACGGCCACCACCGCTGGGCCACCTACCTCCGGCTGCGCGCCGAACACCCCTCCCCCAGCCCCTGGGACTACGGCCTGGTGCTCCTCATCGACACCGCCCGCTACCCGCTGCGGGTACGCGCCATCCACCGCCTGCTCAACCGGCTCGCCCCCGACCGCGCCCTGGCCGCGCTCACCGCCCTCGACGGGGCCTTCCGCGTCCGCCCGCTCGACGCCCCGCTCCCCGCAGCACTGGACGCCCTGGCCTCCGCGGCCGACGCCGGCAACGCCTTCCTCCTCGCCGGGGCGGGCCGCTTCCACCTGGTGGACCGGCCCTCCCCCGACCTGCTGGCCGCCACCGTGCCCGCCGACCAGCCGCCAGCCTGGCGCGCCCTGGACGCCACCGTCCTGCACCACACCCTTCTCGAACACGTCTGGCGGGTCCCGGACGCCCCCGAGGACATCACCTACATCCACGACACCGCGGCGGCCGTCGAACAGGCCGAGCGACGCGGCGCGACCGCCGTCCTGCTGCACCCGGTACACGAGGAGACCGTCCGCGACCTGGCCCGCCAGGGCGTGATGATGCCCCGCAAGTCGACGTCGTTCGGCCCCAAGCCCGCGACCGGCCTCGTCCTGCGCAGCCTGCACACCGACACTGCCGCTGACTGATACCGCGGTACGCAGAAGGGGCGGCGCCACACGGCACCGCCCCTTCCCTGCTCACCGGCCCTGCGGTCAGCTCCGCTCGTCCGCCGGCCCGTCCACGACCTCACCGGCCGCCGAGCCATCCGCGGCCGCGTCGCCCTCGACGTCCGCGGCCGCCGCGTCAGCGACCACTGCGTCCTCGGCGTCCGCGACGCGCTCGGCGGGCTCGTCCTCGACGTGCTCGTCCTCGGCGTCCACGAACTCGACGCCGTCCAGCTCCGCCAGCCGGTCGGAGGCGTCGGTCGAACCGTCCTTGTCCGCCTCCAGCGCCTTGGCGAACCACTCGCGGGCCTCGGGCTCCCGGCCCGCCGCCAGCAGCGCGTCCGCGTAGGCGTAACGGAGCCGCGCGGTCCACGACTGCACCGAGTGCGAGGCCAGCTCCGGGCTCTGGAGGGTCACGATGGCGGCGTCGAGCTGCCCCATGTCCCGGCGCGCCCCTGCGGCGACCAGTCGCATCTCCACCTGGCCGGCCTTGTCCAGCTTCTGCACCTCGGGCTCGCCGGCCATTGCCAGCGCGCGCTCGGGACGACCCATGCCGCGCTCGCAGTCGGCCATCACGGGCCACAGCTCGACACTGCCGGTCATCCGGCGCGCTGCCCGGAACTCGGCCAGCGCCTCGGAGTACTTCTGCGTCGCGTACGCGGCGAAACCGGCGGCCTCGCGCACCGCGGCGACCCGCGAGGCGAGCCGCAGCGCGATCCGCGAGTACGCGTAGGCCTGCTCGGCGTCCTCGTCGATGAGCCGGGCGACCATCACCAGGTTCCTCGCCACGTCCTCGGCGAGCGTCTTGGGCAGGCTCAGCAGCTCCTGCCGCACATCCTGGTCGATCTCGTTGCCGGTGACGTCCTCCGGGATCGGCAGCCGCTTGATCGGCTCCCGGTCGCGGTCCCGGTCCCGGTCGTCCCGCCGGAAGCCGCCGCCGGCACGGTCCGGACGCCCGCGGAAGCCACCGCGGTCCCGGTCGTCGCGCCGGTCATCCCGACGCGGACCCCGCGAACGGTCGTCCCGCCCGCGGTAACCACCCCGGTCGTCCCGACGGTCATCGCGCCGGTCATCCCGTCGCTGCATGCGGTCGTCCCGCGGGAACCCACCCCGCCGGTCATCCCGCCGGTCGTCACGCCGATCATCCCGGCGCTCGTCACGCCGGTCGTCCCGGCGCGGGGCCCGGTCATCCCGGGGGAACGAAGGCCGGTCGCCCCCACGCCGGAATCCGCCGCCACGGTTGTCATCGCGGCGGAACCCGCCCCGGTCGTCCCGACGGTCATCACGCCGGTCGTCCCGACGGTCGTCACGCCGCTCGTACGGCCGGTCGTCCCTGCGGAAGCCCCCGCGGTCGTCCCGGCGGTCGTCCCTGCGCTCATCGCGCCGGAAGCCGCCCCGGTCGTCACGACGGTCGTCCCGGCGGAAACCGCCACGGTCATCCCGGCGATCGTCCCGGCGGTCGTCTCGACGGTCATCGCGCCGGTCGTCACGCCGCTCGAAGGGACGGTCATCGCGACGGAAGCCACCGCCGCCACCGCCGCCACGGTTGTCATCGCGCCGGAATCCGCCGCCACGGTTGTCGTCCCGACGGAAGCCGCCACCACGGTTGTCATCCCGACGGAAGCCTCCCGGACGGCGGTCATCCCGCCCCCGGTCGTCACGACGGTCGTCCCGGCGGAAGCCGCCACGGTCATCCCGGCGATCGTCCCGGCGGTCGTCGCGCCGGTCGTCACGCCGCTCGAAGGGACGGTCATCGCGACGGAAGCCACCGCCGCCGCCACCGCCACGGTTGTCATCGCGCCGGAACCCGCCCCGGTCCCGGTCGTCGCGGCGGCCGTAGCCACCCCGGTCGCGGTCGTCCCGGCGGAACGGTGGCCGATCGTCACGCCGGCCATAACCGCCACCGCGGCTGTCATCCCGGCGGTTGTCATCGCGGCGCGGCGCGCGGTCGTCTCGACGGAAGCCGCCCCGCTCGCCACCGTCCCTACGACGCGGCTCGCGCTCCGGACGGTCGTCAGAGGAATTGGTGGACATCGACATGGCTCCTGTCGTTCGAGGTGCAAAACAAAAAGGACCCTTGGTCCCAGCGTGAACGCTGGGACCAAGGGTCCTTGAAAGATTGTTCGGCGGCGTCCTACTCTCCCACAGGGTCCCCCCTGCAGTACCATCGGCGCTGAAAGGCTTAGCTTCCGGGTTCGAAATGTAACCGGGCGTTTCCCTAACGCTATGGCCACCGAAACCCTAAAGGGTTCTAGCGAACAAGCACACTTTTCAATTGAACAAGTGGTGCTACCGGTGCGACTGTTCGCAACCCGGGAACAACACAGTGGACGCGAGCAACTGAGGACAAGCCCTCGGCCTAT
>NZ_PVLV01000273.1 GCF_002982015.1 Streptomyces solincola | reverse complement strand
GCATGGACGTGCTCCGCGGCAGCAGGGGCCGGCCGCACTCCGGCGGGGCCCCGAGCGGGCCGGCCCCTGCTGCCGCGGAGCACGTCCATGCACGTTCGGTCCGGCGCGCCACAGCCCGGCGCGACGCACGTCACCCTGCTCACCGAGGGCACCTACCCGCACAGCCACGGCGGGGTCAGCGTCTGGTGCGACCAGTTGGTCCAGGGCATGCCCGACATCGCCTTCCGGATCATGGCGGTCACCGGCAACGGCCGCGAGCCGCTGGCCTGGGAGCTGCCGCCGCAGGTCGCCGAGGTGGTGTCGGTGCCCATGTGGGGCGCGACCCCGCCCGGTTCGCCGCCGCGCGGCCGGCGCGCGCGCCGGCTGACGGCGGCCTACGAGCGGTTCCTGGCCGCGCTGCTGGACCCGGCCGAGGAGGAGGGTTTCGGCCCGGCGCTGTACGAGCTGGCGGCGGCCGCCCGGGACGGGCTGCTGAGCCCCGCGCTCCGCTCCGACGAGGCGGTCCGGGTGCTGGCCGGGGTGTGGAACCGGCCCGGTCTGGAGGTGCGCGAGGCCCGGCCCACCCTGCACGACGCGGTGACCGCCACCAGCCTGCTGGAGCACGCGCTGCGCCCGCTGGCGGCCGAGCCGCCGCGCGCCGGGGTGGCCCACGCGGTCAGCGGCGGCATCGCGGTACTGCCGGGTCTGGCGGCGCTGCACGAGCACGGGGTGCCGCTGCTGCTGACCGAGCACGGCGTCTACCTGCGCGAGCGGTACCTGAGCTACCGGGGCGCGCCCTACCGCTGGCCGGTCAAGGCGGTGCTGCTGGGCTTCTTCCGGCTGCTGGCCGGCGAGACCTACCGGCGGGCCGCGCTGATCACCCCGGGCAACCGCTACAACCGGCTGTGGGAGGAGCAGGGCGGCGCGGACCCGGCGCTGATCCGCACCGTCTACAACGGCGTGGACCCGGCGGCGTTCCCGGCGGCCGGTCCGGAGCCGGCGGGCCCGGTGCTGAGCTGGGCGGGCCGGGTGGACCCGATCAAGGACCTGGAGACGCTGATACGGGCGTTCGCGCTGGTGCGGGAGCGGGTGCCGGCGGCGGTGCTGCGCCTGTTCGGCGGCACTCCGCGGGGCGGCGAGGCGTACCGGGAGCGGTGCGAGGAGCTGGCCCGGTCGCTGGGTCTCGGCGGGGCGGTGACGTTCGAGGGCCGGGTGGACGACATCCGGGACGCCTACGCGGCGGGCAGCGTGGTGATGCTGTCCTCCATCAGCGAGGGTTTCCCGTTCACCCTGATCGAGGCGATGTCCTGCGGGCGGGCGACGGTCTCGACGGACGTCGGCGGGGTGCGCGAGGCGGTCGGCGAGACCGGTCTGGTGGTGCCGCCGCGCGACCCGCGGGCGATGGCGGAGGCGGCGCTGACGCTGCTGGCCGACCCGGCGCGGCGGGCGGCGATGGGCGAGGCGGCCCGGCTGCGGGTGATCGAGCAGTTCACCCTGCGCCAGACCGTGGACACCTTCCGCGCCATCTACCACGAGCTGGCCGCCGGACGTCCCGCGCACAGCGTCCCGGGGAGCGTCCCGGACACCGCGGTGCCCGCCGCGGTGGCGGCCGGGACCGGCGCGCGGAGCGTGGCCGGATGAGCCGCCGGGCGGCGGCGCACGCCCTGGACAGCGACACCGTGACGCTGCGGGTGGCCGGTCCGGTGGACGAGCTGGCGGCCGAGCTGGCCGACCGGGCGGGCAGCGCGGTGCACCCCTACGAGGTGGCGGCGCTGCTGGAGTCCGAGGGCCTGACGGGTGAGCAGATCCGCGAGCGCTACGGCCATCCGGACCTGTTCTCGCTGGCCGAGGACCTGTACCGGCGGGTGCCGCGGTCCTTCCCCGACCCGCCGGCCGCGCCGGACGCCTGGGCGCCGGACCATGTGCGCTGCCTGCTGCGCGGGGTGCTGTTCGCGCTGCCGGGCCTGGCGTACCTGCTGGTGGCGCCGCTGCTGCGGGGCACCGGGGCGGTGCCCGGTCTGGTGGTGGCCGGGCTGGTGTCCTGGGCGTGGGGGCAGGCGCTGGGGCACCGCACCTACGCGCGGCTGACCCTGGGCCGGCGGGAGGCGGGGCGGACCCTGCTGACGGGTGCGCCGCTGGGCGCGCTGCTGGCGACCGCCTCGGCGCTGGCGGTGGCCGGGCCGCGCGCCACGGTGCTGTGGGCGGCAGTGGCGCAGTCGGTGTACCTGGCGGCCGCCGGGGTGCTGCTGGTGCTGGGGCGGGAGCGGGCGCTGCTGGCCGCGCTGGCCCCGCTGGCGGCCGGGGCGGCGGCGCTGCCCTGGTGGGAGCCGGGCCCGCTGCTGCGGATCGCGCTGGTGCTGGGCACGGTGGCGGCGGCGGCCGCGGTGGCGGCGTTCACCGTGACGGGCGCGCTGCGGGCGGCCCCGGCGGCGGACGGGCCGCGCACCGGATACCTGCCCTCCCTGCCGTACGGGCTGTTCGGGCTGTCGGCCGGGGTGCTGGTGCTGACCGCGGGCGCCGGGCATCCGCTGGCCGTGGTGGCGCTGACGGTCAGCATGGGCCCGGCGGAGTGGCTGCTGTACCGCTTCCGGGGACTGTCGGTGGCGGCGCTGCGGGCCTCCACCACGGTGCGCGGTTTCGTGCTGCGCACGGTGCGGACGCTGGCGCTGTGCCTGGGCGGCTATCTGGTGCCGCTGGTGCCGGCCGCGCTGCTGACCGGGGCGGACCCGGTGGGCCTGGTGGCGCTGGCCGCGGTGCTGTGGACGGCGCTGCTGCTCCAGGCGTTCGGCGTGGCCTGGCCGACCGCGGCGATCTGCCTGCCGGCCGCGGCGGCGGTCGCCGCGGGGACGGCCGGGCCGGCCTGGTCCTCCGGGGAGGGCATCGCGCTGGGCGGCTCCCCGTGGCCGTACGCCTGGCTGGTGTGCACCGGCGCGGCGGCGCTGCTGGCCGTCGCCGCCGTCCGCCTGCTGGGCCGGCCCTCCGCGCACGTCTGAGACCACCTCCTTTCCCTCTGCCATCTGTCTCATCTCTGCCATAACGGAACGAGGACCAGGACATGACCTCCAGCCCGCTCGCCGCGGTCACCGGGGCCGACGGCTTCATCGGCTCCCACCTCACCCAGGCCCTGGTCGCCTCCGGGCACCGGGTGCGCGCGATGGCGCAGTACAACTCCTTCTCCTCCTACGGGTGGCTGGAGGTGCTGCCGAAGGACGTGCTGGACCAGGTGGAGATCGTGCTGGGCGACGTCCGCGACCCCGGTTCGGTGCGGGCGCTGGCGGAGGGCGCGGACGCGGTGTACCACCTGGCGGCGCTGATCGCGATCCCCTACTCGTACCAGGCGCCGCACAGCTATGTGGACACCAACGTCACCGGCACGCTCAACGTGCTGGAGGCGGTGCGCACGCTGGGCACGCCGCGGCTGGTGCACACCTCCACCAGCGAGACCTACGGCACCGCCCAGACGGTGCCGATCACCGAGGACCACCCGATCAACACCCAGTCGCCGTACGCCGCTTCGAAGGCGGGCGGGGACCGGCTGGCGGACAGCTACCACGCCAGTTTCGGCACGCCGGTGGTGACGCTGCGGCCGTTCAACACCTACGGCCCGCGCCAGTCGATGCGGGCGGTGATCCCCACCGTGATCGGGCAGCTGGCGGCCGGTTCGCGCACGGTCACCCTGGGGGACCTGCGGCCGACCCGGGACTTCAGCTTCGTCGCCGACACCGCGCGGGCGTTCCTGGCGGTGGGCACCGCGCCGGCCGAGGCGGTGGTGGGCCGCACCTTCAACGCCGGCACCGGCGGGGAGATCTCGGTCGGCGACCTGGTGCGGCTGATCGGCAAGGTGATGTCGGCCGACCTGGACGTACGGGAGGACGAGCAGCGGCTGCGGCCGGCCGACTCCGAGGTGATGCGGCTGGTGGCGGACGCCACCAGGCTGCGGGCGGCCACCGGTTGGGCCCCGGAGCACGACCTGGAGGACGGACTGGCCCGCACGGTCGAGTTCTTCCGCGACCCGGCCAACCTGGCCCGCTACAAGACCGACATCTACAACATCTGACCGAAGCGGGCCACGTACTCGTACGCACCCCAACCACGCACGCACCCCAACGTAAGGAGGCTTCCATGCACGCAGTGATACTCGCCGGAGGCAAGGGCGTCCGGCTGCGTCCGTACACCACCGCGCTGCCCAAGCCCCTGGTGCCCATCGGGGACCGGCACGCCATCCTGGAGATCGTGCTGCGCCAGTTGGCGGCGGCCGGGTTCACCAGTTGCACCCTGGCCATCGGCCACCTCGGCCAGATCATCCGGGCCTATGTGGGCAACGGATCGCGGTGGGGGCTGGACATCGACTACTCCACCGAGGAGAGCCCGCTCGGCACCATCGGCCCGCTGCTGACCATCCGGGACCGGCTGCCGGAGAACTTCCTGGTGATGAACGGCGACATCCTCACCGACCTGGACTACGCCGACCTGGTGCACCGGCACGCGGCCGGCGACGCGCCGCTGACCATTGCCACCTACCAGCGCAAGGTGCACATCGACTTCGGGGTGCTGACCACCGACGCCGGGAAGGTGGTCGGCTTCCGGGAGAAGCCGAGCATGGACTGCCGGGTGTCGATGGGGGTGTACGCGGTGTCGCGCGGCACCCTGGACCGCTACACGCCGGGCCTGCCGCTCGGCTTCGACGAACTGATCCTCGACCTGCTGGGCGCCGGGACCCCGCCCGCGGCCTACGAGTTCGGCGGCTACTGGCTCGACATCGGGCGGCCCGACGACTACGACCGCGCCAACGCGGAGTTCACCACCCACCAGTCGCTGCTGCTGAGGGGGGCCTGAGCACCTCATGCGCATCCTGGTCCTGGGGGCCACCGGGTACCTGGGCGGGCACGTCGCCGAGCGGCTGCGCGCCCTGCCGGAGGCGACGCTGCTGTACGGCGGCCGCTCGCCGGGGGCCGACCTGCCGGTGGACCTCGCCACGGCCCGTCCCGGTCCGCTCGCCGAGGCGCTGGCCGCGCTCGCCCCGGACGCGGTGGTGAACTGCGCGGGCGCGGTCGGCGGCGACGCGGTGGCGCTGGCCGAGGTCAACGCCCGCGGCCCGGCGGTGCTGTGCGCGGCGCTGCGCCAGGCGGCGCCCGGGGCCCGGCTGGTGCATCTGGGCTCGGCCGCCGAGTACGGTCCCGGCCGGCCCGGGACGCGGGTCGGCGAGGACGCGCCGACCCGTCCGGCCGCCCCGTACGGGGCCACCAAGCTGGCCGGCACGGTGGCGGTGACCGCCTCAGGTCTGGACGCGGTGGTGCTGCGGGTCGGCAACCCGGTCGGTCCCGGGGCCCCGGTCGCCGGGCTGCCCGGCTCGGTGGCGCGCGCCCTGCGGGACGCCGGCCCCGGCCCGGACGCGGTGCTGCGGGTCGGCGACCTCTCCCCGTACCGTGACTTCGTGGACGTCCGCGACCTGGCCCGGGCCGCCGCCCTGGCCGCGACGCGCCCGGGGCCGCTGCCCGCCGTGCTCAACATCAGCGCCGGGCGGGCGGTGGAGGTACGGGAGCTGGTGCGGGGCCTGGTCCGGGCGTCCGGGTTCGCCGGCCGGGTGGAGGAGACGGCCGGCGGCTCGACCCGCTCGGCCGCCGTGGGCTGGCAGTGCTCCGACGTCTCGGCGGCCCGCGCCGCGCTCGGCTGGGCCCCGCTCCACACGCTCGCCGACTCGGTCGCCGCGCTGTGGGCCTCGGTGGCCGGCGCACCCGTCCCCGCCCGGTGAGCCTGGCCCGCGGCCTCCCGGTCCTCATGGTGCTGCTGCTCCTGGCAGCGTGCAGCGGCCCCTCCCCCGCCCCGGACCCCGTACCGACGAGGCCGCCGGGCGCGCGGTGGCAGCCCGAGCCGGGGACCGCCTGGCAGTGGCAGCTCGACGGGCGGGTGGACCCGGGCGTGGACGTGCCGGTGTACGACATCGACGGCTTCGTCAACACCGCCGAGGACGTGGCCGGGCTGCACCGCGAGGGACGCAAGGTCATCTGCTACGTCAACGCCGGCGCCTGGGAGGACTTCCGCCCCGACGCCGGCGACTTCCCGGCCGCCCTGCGCGGCAAGGGCAACGGCTGGCCCGGCGAACGCTGGCTCGACATCCGCCGCCTGGACGCGCTGCGCCCGCTGATGGAGCGCCGGCTGGACATGTGCCGCGACAAGGGCTTCGACGCCGTCGAACCGGACCTGGTCGACGGCTATCTGCATGACACCGGCTTCCCGCTCACCGCCGCCCACCAGCTCGCCTACAACCGCATGCTGGCCCGCGCCGCGCACGCCCGGGGGCTGGCGATCGGCCTGAAGAACGACCTCCCGCAGATCCCGCAGCTCGTCGGGGTCTACGACTTCGCGGTCAACGAGGAGTGCGCCCAGTACGACGAGTGCGCCGCGCTCACCCCGTTCATCCGAGCCGGCAAGGCCGTCTTCCACGTCGAGTACGCGCTGACCAACGCGGAGTTCTGCCCCCAGGCCCGCGCGCTGGGCCTGTCCTCCATGCGCAAGCGCCTGGACCTCGACCCCTGGCGCAAGCCGTGCTGAACGCACCGGAGCGCTAGCCGCCCGTGCGGCGGATCCGGACCGGGCCGCGGACGGCGTCCAGGTCGACCGGCTCGCCGTGCTGCACCACCTCCACCTGGCCGGCGGCGGCCAGCCTGCGTACGGCGTCGCGGACCGGGTCCATCAGGTCCCGCCAGCCCTCGTCGTCGCCGGAGTAGGCGGCGCGGGCGGCGTCGGAGGGGCAGATGGTGGCGGTCTTCGCGCGCGCGTCGAGGAGGCGCAGGACGGTCTGCTCCAACTCCTCGCCCGGCTCGGTGTCGCGACGGGTCATGGGCGGCCTCCTCAGGGACGCCGGCCGGGTACCCGCCGGGCCGCCGGCGATGCCGGCGCGGGTTGCGCCGGGCGGGGGATTACCGCCCCGTACCCGAGGGCGCGGCCCGCCGTAAGGGGACCGGTCCTTGTATGACCGTTACCGCGAACATCGTCGGCGACCGCCCGGTGGCGACGCTGATCAACGTCTTCACCGTCGCTCCCGACCGCCAGGCGGAGCTGCTGGAGCTCCTCGGCCGGGCCACCGAGGAGACCATGAGGCGCCAGCCCGGCTTCCTGCGGGCCAACTTCCACGCCAGCCTGGACGGCGTACGCGTCGTCAACTACGCGCAGTGGGAGTCCGAGGAGCACTACCGGGCCATGCTGGAGAACCCGGAGGCGCGGGTGCACATGGACCAGGCGGCGAAGATCGCCACCGACGTCCAGCCGCGGTTGTTCCACGTCGTCTCCAGCCACACCGCCGCGCCCTGACGCAGGGCCGCTCCCCTTCCCGACCACGGCGCGGGCCGCCCGGGTACCCACTTTTTCGTGCGTACTGGGCGGCCCGCGCCGTCCGTAGGAGACTGGAACCCGCGACGGGCCGACCGGAAGGGAAGGGGGCGGGTCAGGAGGAGCGGCGGGCCGCGGCGAGGACCTCCAGGCGGCGGTGGCCCCCGTCGGCGAGCGGGGCGAGGGCCTCGCTCAGCTCACGGCCGAACGGCGTGAGCGAGTAGACCGTCTTCAGCGGCAGCACGTCGAACACCTCCCGCTCGACCAGACCGTCCCCCGCCATCTCGCGGAGCGTGGCGGTCAGCACCTTCTCACTGAGTCCGGGCAGTCCCCGGCGCCCCCCGTGCCCTCCTCCACCGTCACCGTGCTCGGGCTCGGGCCGATGGGCCGGGCGCTGGCCGGCGCCTTCCTGGCGGCCGGGGCGCGCACCACCGTCTGGAACCGGACACCCGGCCGGGACCGTGAACTGGTGGAGCGAGGCGCCGTCGGGGCGCGCTCCGCCGCCGAGGCGGTCGCCGCGAGCCCGCTGACGGTGGTCTGCGTCGTGGACTACGACGCGGCCGACGCGCTGCTGCGGTCCGAGGCCCGGGCGGAAGGGGTGAGCGCGCGTGAGCTGGCCCCCTTCGCCCAGGGCATCGCCGCCATCCTGCCGCCGCTGTTCGAGGAGACGGCCGGGGAGGCGGACGAGGGCCGTTTCGCCGGCGGGGGCAATCCGCTGACCTCCGCGGTGTCGTCCATGGCGCACATCGTCCAGGCCGCCGAGGCGCACGGCATCGACAGCGGGGTGATGCGCGCGGCTGAGGGCATGGCGCGGCGGGCGGTGGGGCTCGGGCACGGCGCGGACGGCTTCGTCCGGATCGCCGACGTGCTCGCCGCCCCGCTCGCCCGGTCCGCCGGCTGATGCCGGCTGCTGGGCGTCCCCGGCCCGTTCGGGGGACGGGCCGGGGCCTTCCACCAGGCGGCGTACGGCTGCGGGCGCGCGGGGGTCCCGGGTGCCACGATGGCCGTGACGGGTGACGGGCGGGACGACGCGACCAGGGACGGGTGATCCATGGACAGGTCCGGGCTGATCGAGGCCACGCTGCGCAAGGCCGCCGACGGCGGGAGCGGCCTCGGGCAGGAGGACGTCGGGCGGGTGATCGACGCGCTGTTCGGCACCGTCGAGCACGCCGGGTCGATCGCCGAGGCGGTCAAGGCGGGCGAGACGGTGACGCTGCTGGGCTTCGGCGACTTCCACGCCGAGGGCGGCTCGGCGGTGCTGCGGCCCGGCAAGGCGTTGACCGAGTTCCTCCAGGACGCCACCCGGTGAACGGCCGGCGGCGTACCGCGTGGCGACCCTGACGCTCCGGGCGACCGGCCGGGCCCAACCGGACGAGGTGTGGCGGCGGTACGCGGAGCCCGCCCGCTGGCCCACCTGGTCGCCGCAGATCCGCGCGGTGCGGGTGAGCGGGGAGCGGATCGCGCCGGGGCTGCGCGGCGAGGTGGTGTCCCTGCTGGGCGTGCGGGCCCGGTTCGCCGTGGAGGCCGTGGACGAGACGGCCCGCACCTGGAGTTGGCGGGTGCGCGTGGGCCCCCTCCGACTCCGTCTGCACCACGAGGTCCTCCCGGCGCCCGGCGGGGCCGGCACCCGTTTGAGGATCACCGGCCCGGCCGCCGCCGTCACCGCGTACGCCCTGCCGGCCCGCTGGGCCCTGAGCCGGCTGGTGCGCCCGTGAGCCCCGTCCCCCTCCGGGTCCCGTCCGCACGGTCCCGGTACGGCTCAGGCCGGGGCGGCGGCGCGGCGGGCGGCCACCGCGCGGTCGGCGTCCGCCAGCACCAGGTCGTGGTTGATCTGGGCCGCCGCGAAGGTGGCGGCGGCGGCCGCCGGGCCGACCTGGGCGGACAGGTCGGTGACGTTGCCGGCCGCCCACACGCCGGGCGCCTCGGTGCGGCCGGTCGGGTCGGTGACCAGGTGTTCGCCGAAGCCCGCGGGGTGGGGGACCGCCCTCAGGCCGAGCCCGGCGAGGAAACCGGCCCGCGCCTCCATCCGGGTGGCGACCGCGAGCGCGTCGCGGGCGACCACCGTGGAGTCGGCCAGTCTCACCCCGGTCAGCCGGTCGCCGGCGCTCTCCACGGCCGCCACCTCGCCGGTGACCACGGGCACGCCGAGCGCGGCCAGCCTCTCGGCGTCCTCGCCGGCGGGCGGCTCGGTCCGGTGGGCGAAGAGGACCACGTCGGCGGTCCACTGGCGGAACAGCAGCGCCTGGTGCACGGACTGCGGTCCGGTGGCCAGCACTCCGACGGCGCGGTCGCGCACCTCCCAGCCGTGGCAGTACGGGCAGTGCAGCACGTCCCGGCCCCACCGCTCGCGCAGCCCCGGCACCTCCGGCAGCGTGTCCACCAGTCCGGTGGTCACCAGCAGCCGGCGGGCCCGGACGCTGCCGCCGCCGGCCAGCCCCACGGCGAATCCGTCCTCCTCCCGTACGGCGGTGCGGACCTCGTCGTGCACGATCCGGCCGCCGTAGCCGCGTACTTCCCGGCGGCCGCGGGCCAGCAGGTCGGCCGGCGGGATCCCGTCCAGTGCCAGCAGCCCGTGCACACCGGCCGCCGGGGCGTTGCGCGGCGCTCCCGCGTCGACCACCAGCACGGACCGCCGGGCGCGGGCCAGGGTCAGCGCGCCGCTCAGCCCGGCGGCGCCGCCGCCGATCACCACGACGTCGACCTCGTCGCTTCTCGTCTCGGTCACCTTGACCACCTCCGCGACCGACCGTGCCCCGTCGCCGACCGGCCGGCAACGTTCCTTGCCGAAGTGGCAAACTCGGTGCCATGGGAGATGCCATGGAGCAGGAGACGGACGGGGAAGACCGGACGCTGCGGGCGGTCGGGCCGCGGCTGCGGGCGCTGCGGCGGCGGCGGGAGAGCACGCTGGCGGCGCTGTCGGAGGCGACCGGGATCTCGGTGAGCACGCTGTCCCGGCTGGAGTCCGGGGAGCGGCGGCCGACCCTGGAGCTGCTGCTGCCGCTGGCCCGCGCGCACGGGGTCACCCTGGACGAGCTGGTCGGCGCCCCGCCCACCGGGGACCCGCGGGTGCACTTGCGGCCGGTGACCCACCACGGGCGCACCATGGTGCCGCTGACCCGCCGCCCCGGCGGCATCCAGGCGTACAAGCTGATCCTGCCCGGTGACGAGGCCGGCCGGGAGCCCGACCCGAAGACGCACGAGGGCTACGAGTGGCTGTACGTGCTCGACGGAAGGCTGCGGCTGGTGCTGGGCGAGCACGACCTGGTGCTGACGCCGGGCGAGGCGGCCGAGTTCGACACCCGGGTGCCGCACTGGTTCGGGGCGGCGGACGGCCGGCCGGTGGAGTTCCTCAGCCTGTTCGGACGGCAGGGCGAGCGGGCCCACCTGGTCGCCCGCCCCCGCTCCCGCTAGCCGGGAGGGGTCTGCGCCGGGGCGTCGAACCAGGCCGGGGCGTCGGCGAGGGCCTGCTTGATGCGGAAGGTCTCGAACGCGCGCATGGCCGGCAGCGCGTCCGGCGCGAACCAGCCGACCTCCAGCGACTCGTCGTCGTTGACCCGGGCCTCGCCGCCGGTCGCCCGGCAGCGGAAGCAGACGTCCAGGTACTGGCTGCGGTCGCCGTTGGGGTAGGTGACCGGGGCCAGGGTCTGCACGACCACGATCCGTTCGGCGACGCAGCGGACGGCCGTCTCCTCGTAGACCTCGCGCACCACGGCCTCGGCCGGTTGCTCGCCGGGCTCGGGGATGCCGCCGATGATGGACCAGCGGCCGTTGTCGGCGCGCCGGCCGAGCAGCACCCGGCCGGCGTCGTCGAGGACGACGGCCGAGACGCCGGGCAGGAAGAGCAGCTCGTTGCCGAGGGTGGCCCGGATGTCGCGAAGGAAGTCGGGAATCGCCATGCCACCACGGTAGACGCGGCCCTCCGGGGGCCGGTTGCAGGGGCGGGCGCCGCCGTCACCCGCGGCCGGGGACGCCGGGAGGGCCGCCCGCGGCGAGCAGTCGGACCAGCTCCGCAAGGCCCGCGCCGGTCATCGGCTCGCTCTCCGGCCGGGTCACCCAGGCGTAGCCGTCCTCCCCGGGGAGCCGGGCCCCCGGGGCGGGCAGCCAGGAGCCGGGCCGCAGCACCAGCACCCGGTCCGGGGCGGGCAGGCCGCGCGGGGGCGGCGCGGGCACGGCGGCGGCCGCCGGGGCGGCGGCCCAGACCCAGGAGCGCAGCGGTCCGGCCAGCACCGGCGGCGGGTTGAGCCGCCAGTCCAGGAAGTCGTCGAGCACGGCGGTCAGCGGGGCGGGCACCTGGAGGGCGGCGAGGTGGCGGTGCAGCCGGATGCCGGGCTGGATCCGGGCTCGGCGCAGGCCGCCGCGGGCGGAGACGCCGGGCCACCAGCGCTCCCGCAGCGGGTGTGCGCCGGGCGTCGGGCAGGCAGCCGCGCGCCGGCAGCCGCACCGGGCGCCGTCCCATGCGGCCAGGTCGACGGCCGCGCCCAGCTTCGGCGGCCGGCTCGGCGGGGCCGCCGCGCCCGCGGCGGGCGTCGCGGCGCGGGAAGTGCGGTACATGACGTGATCACCTGGGCGTGCGTGGGGGGAGCGGCGTGCGCGGCCGCCGAGCGGTCCCGGAGGACTCCCGTCCACCATGCGTGTGATTCACATGATTGGCAATAAGCCGCCGGACCTGCGGCGGACATTGGCCGGTCCCGTTCGGTGCGCGGCGGGCGGCGGGTACGGTCGGGGCGGACTGTCCCGGCCGGTGCGGACCCGCTCCGGCCGGTGCGGCGGACTCCGCCCGTGCCGCCCGTACGGTCCGGCCGACAGGGAGGCGCGGTGGCACAGCGTGCGCGGTCCAGCCCGACGCTGGAGCACCTGGTGGTGGCCCGTCAGCTCCAGCGGGCCCGCGAGGAGTACGGGCGCCTGAGCTTCGCCGAGGCCGCCGAGCGCGCCGGAACCAGCCATATGTCGATCCGGCGGCTGGAATCGGCGGCCACCGCCCTGAACCCGGACCTGATCCGGCGTCTGCTGCGCCTGTACGGGGTGCCGGCGGCCGAGTCGCGGGGGCTGATGGAGCGGGTGGAGGCGGCCCGCCGGCCGGGCTGGTGGCACGAGCGCTACCGCACCGTGATGTCCGCCGCCTACCAGGAGTGGATCGCGCTGGAGAGCGCCGCGTTCGCGATCCGGCTCTGGCAGCCGGCCCTGGTGCCGGACCTGCTGCGCACCCCGGCGTACACCGCCGCCCTGCACCGCGCCGAGCACCCCCGGGCGGACCGCCGGGAGGTCGACCTGGTGGTGGAGCTGGCGGCCGAGCGGCAGCGGCGCCTCGCGCAGCGCTCCGCCCGGCTGTGGGTGCTCATGGGCGCCGCGGCCCTGCACACCTCGGTCGGCACCCCGGGCGTACGGCGCGGGCAGCACGCGGCCCTGGAGGAGGCGCTGTCCCGGCGGCGGGTGAACGTCCAGCTCCTCCCGCTGGACGCCGGCCCGCACCCGCTGCTGGCCTGCGGACCGGTCCGGCTGCTGCGGCTGGACGCCGGGGAGGTGGCCGACCACGTGGTGGCCGAGTCCCCGATGGCCACCACGATCACCGGCGACGGCACGGCGGTGGCCAGGCTGCGCCGGGCGCTGGACGCCACCGCGGCCCTCGCCGCCTTCCCCAGGACCCTCGTCCCGTACCTTCCCGACGTCCCCGACACCCCGCAGGAGACCGAGCATGGCTGACCAGCCCACCGCGCCGACCGGCGTCGACCCCACCGTCCCGCACAGCGCCCGCTGGTGGAACTACCTCCAGGGCGGGCAGAACTGGTACGAGGCCGACAAGGAGGCCGCCGAGCAGTTCTCGGCCATGGTCCCCGAGATACGCGACCTGGCCCTGGCCTCCCGGCAGTTCCTCCAGCGCAGCGTGCGGTGGGCCGCCGAGCACGGTCTGCGCCAGTTCCTGGACCTCGGCGCGGGGCTGCCGGCCGAGCCCAACGTGCACGAACTGGCCCAGCGCGCGCACCCCGCGGCGGCGGTGGTCTACGTCGACAACGACCCGATGGTGCTGCTGCACCGCCGGGCCTACCTGGACAGCACGCCCGAGGGCCGCACCGCCTATCTGGACGCCGACCTGCGCGACACCGCCCGGATCCTCCAGCGGGCCGGGGAGACGCTGGACCTGTCCCGGCCGGTGGCGATCGTGCTGTCCGACGTGCTGGGCCACGTCCACGACGACGCCGAGGCGGCCGGCCTGGTGCGCGAGCTGGTCGCGGCGGCCGTGCCGGGCAGCGCGCTCGTCCTCAGCCACTCCGCGCCCAGCCCACGGCTGTCGGCGGCCGCGGACGCCTACGCCGACACCGGCGGGCTGGCCTACCGGCTGCGCCCCACCGACCAGATCGCGCGGTTCTTCACCGGTCTGACCCTCGTCGAGCCGGGGCTGGTCCCGATGCCCGACTGGCGTCCCGACGGCGTCACCCACCGGATCCGCGAGGACGTCGGGTACGGGGCGGTGGGCCTGGTCCCCTGACCCGGCCTGGTCCCCCGGGCCGGCCTTGGGCCGGCCGGACTAGCCGGTGGCGGCGGCGCGGCGGCGGCGCACCGCCGCCGTGCCGGCCCAGGCCGCGCCCGCGCCGGCCACGGCGAGCAGCACGATCTCGGGCAGCACCCCGAGCCGGGTGGCGGGGGTGAGCGAGGAGCGCAGCGGGACCTCGTCGACCAAAGCGTCCGGGGTGAACATCCGCGTCCGCTCGGCGATCGTGCCGTCCGGGCGGATCACCGCGCTGACCCCGCTGGTGACGGGGACGACCACGGCCCGGCTGTGCTCGACGGCCCGCACCCGGTCCATGGCCAACTGCTGGTAGGTCATGTCGCTGCGCCCGAAGGTGGCGTTGTTGCTGGGCACGGCGATGAGCTGGGCGCCGCCGGTGACGGTGTCCCGGGCGGCCCAGTCGAAGGCCGCTTCGAAGCAGGTGACCAGGCCGACCCGGGTGCCGGCCAGGTCGAAGACGCCGACCTGGCGGCCCGGCCCGAAGTCCCGGCTGACCCGGTCCACGTTCTTGTTGAAGACGCGGACCAGCGAGCGCATCGGGATGTACTCGCCGAAGGGCTGCACGTGCCGCTTGTCGTAGGTGGCGACCGGTCCGCGCCGGGGGTCCCACTGGATGAGGGTGTTGCGGAGCTTGCCGGTGTCCGGGGTGAGCACCGCGCCGACCACCGTCGGTGCGCCGATCGCCCGTACCGCGCCGTCGATGACCGCGCGCGCGTCGGGGTTGCGGTAGGGGTCGAGGTCGGAGGAGTTCTCCGGCCAGAGCACCAGGTCGGGCCTGGGTTCGCGGCCGGCGGCCACGTCGTCGGCGAGCTGCCGGGTGCGCTTGGCGTGGTTGTCCAGGACCTGGCGGCGCTGCTCGTTGAAGTCGAGGCCGAGGCGGGGGACGTTGCCCTGGACGGCGGCGACGGTGGCGGTGCCGTCCTCGGCGGCGTCGGAGACCAGCGGCAGCGCCGCCCCGGCGGCGGCGCACGGGACGAGCACGGCGAGCGCGGCGGCGGCCAGCGGGCCGCGCGGCAGGGCGCCGGCGCGGCGGCGTACGAGGGCGAGGCGGACCGCCTCGTACAGCCCGTAGCCGCACAGCGCCACGGCGAAGCCCAGCACCGGGGTGCCGCCGAGCGCGGCGAGCGGCAGGAAGAAGCCGTCGGCCTGGCCGAAGGCGACCTTGCCCCAGGGGAAGCCGCCGAACGGGAAGCGGGCCCGGGCCGCCTCGCCGGCGGTCCAGACGGCGGCGGCGAACACCGGCCAGGCGGGCAGCCGGGAGACGGCGGCGGTCAGCAGCCCGGTGGCGGCGGTGAACAGCGCCTCCACGGCGACCAGTGCCAGCCAGGGCCCGGCGCCCACCTCCTCGCCGGTCCACACCAGCAGCGGGGCGAGGAAGCCGAGCCCGGCGAGGTAGCCGAGGCCGAAGCCGGCGCGCAGCCCGCGGCCGTGCAGCGCCCAGCCGAGCAGCGCGAAGGCGGGCAGGGCCAGCCACCACAGCGGGCGGGGCGGGAAGCTGAGGTACAGCAGCACCCCGGCGAGGCCCGCGGCCGCCGGCCTGACCAGTCGCAGCGGCAGTCGCGTCCGCCGGGGTGCTGCTGTACCT
>NZ_PVLV01000272.1 GCF_002982015.1 Streptomyces solincola | reverse complement strand
GCACCCAGTACGCCGGGTCCGACCACTCCCCCGCCGACACCCGCCCCCCCGTCACCGACGAGACAACCGTCAACTCCGGCTTCGCGAAGTCAAGATCAGCGACGACAGTGCCGAACTCCGCCAGCATCGAATCCATATGGGCCGAGTGGAAGGCGTGCGACACCTCCAGACGGCGAGTACGCCGACCCAGCACGGCGAACCGCTCGCGTACCGCCTCCACGGCGGCCACGTCCCCGCTGACCACGGTCTGGACCGGGGTGTTGAGCCCGGCCACACACACCCGGCCCTCGATCCCGGCCAGGACCTCCAGCACCTCCGACTCCGACGCCTCCACCGACGCCATCGCGCCCCCGGGCTCGCAGCCCTGCATCAACCGGCCCCGCGCCACCACCAAACGGGCCGCATCCGCCAACGACAACACCCCGGCCACATGCGCGGCCGCGACCTCACCCACCGAATGCCCGGCCACCACCCGCGGGCGAACCCCCCACGACTCCCACAACCGGAACAACGCCACCTCGATCGCGAACAGGGCCGGCTGGGCGTACTCCGTGCGGTTCAGCCGCTCGACGTCCTCACCCCACACCACCTCACGCAACCCACCACCCACCACGTCCAACACCGCGTCGAACGCGGCCGCGAACACCGGAAAGACGCCGTACAACCCACGCCCCATACCCAGCCGCTGAGCACCCTGACCGGTGAACAGCACCGCCAGATCACCCTTGCCGACCTGGTCCAGGACCAGCTCCGGGTGGGCGGAGCCCTCGGCCAGCGCGCGCAGGGCGGCCGCCGCCTCCGGGACCGAGGCGGCCACGGCCGCCGCGCGGTGCTCCAGTGGGGTGCGGTGCCGGGCGGCGGTGCGCGCCAGGTCGGTCAGCGCCGTGTCCGGGTGCTCCTCCAGCCAGTCGGCCCAGGCGGCGGCCTGCGCGCGCAGGGCCGGCTCGCTGTGGCCGGAGACGACGACGGGGAGCGGGCCCTCAGCCGTGACGGCCGCGCGCTCCCGTACCGGTGCTTCTTCGATGACCACGTGCGCGTTGGTCCCGCTCAGGCCGAAGGAGGAGACACCGGCACGGCGCGGACGGTCCGCGTCCCGCCGCCACTCACACGCCTCCTGGAGGAGCTCGAGCCCGCTGCCGTCCCAGTCGATCAGCGCGCTGGGCTGTTCGGCGTGCAGGGTGCGCGGCAGCTTCTCGTGCTCCAGCGCCAGGATCATCTTGATGACCCCGACCACACCGGCGGCGGCCTGCGCGTGCCCGATGTTCGACTTGGACGAGCCGAGGCGGATCGGGTTGGCGGGGTCGCGGTCGGGGCCGAAGACCTCGGCGAGCGCGCCCGCCTCGATCGGGTCGCCCAGCGACGTACCGGTGCCGTGCGCCTCGATCGCGTCGATGTCCCCGGCCGACAGCCGGGCGGCGGCCAGCGCGTCGCGGATGACCCGGGCCTGCGACGGGCCGTTGGGGGCGGTCAGCCCCTGGCTGCGCCCGTCCTGGTTCACCGCCGAACCCCGGATGACCGCCAGCACCCGGTCACCGTCCCGCTCGGCGTCCGACAGGCGCTTGAGCACCAGCACACCGACGCCCTCCGACCAGCCCGCACCGTCCGCGTCGGCCGAGAACGACTTGCACCGCCCGTCGGGGGCCATCGCCTTCAGCCGGGAGAACTCGACGAACAGGGTGGGGGCGCTCATCACGGTGACGCCGCCGGCGAGGGCGAGTTCGCATTCGCCGCCGCGCAGGGCCTGGGCGGCGAGGTGGATGGCGGCCAGGGAGGAGGAGCAGGCGGTGTCGATGGTCATGGCCGGGCCCTGGAGGCCCAGGGCGTAGGAGACGCGGCCGGAGAGGATGCTGCCGGCCTTGCCGGTGCCGACGTAGCCGTCGAGCGCGGTCAGGTCGTGGTCGCGCAGGTCGCCGTAGTCGGAGTTCATGGTGCCGAGGTAGACGCCGGTGCGGCTGCCGGCGACGGTGTCGGCGGCGATGCCGGCGCGCTCCAGGGCTTCCCAGGAGGCTTCCAGCACCAGCCGCTGCTGCGGGTCCATCGAGACGGCCTCGCGGGGGCTGATGCCGAAGAAGGCGGCGTCGAAGCGCTCCACGTGCTCGTCGGCGAGGAAACCGCCCTCGCAGCCGTAGCTCTTGCCCTCGGCTTCGGGGTCA
>NZ_PVLV01000271.1 GCF_002982015.1 Streptomyces solincola | reverse complement strand
CGCCCCCGCCAGCAGCCTCCGCACGGACGGCGGAGCTGCTGCCGTCCGTGCGGAGGCTGCTGGCGGGGGCGGTGGCCGTCGACGGGTGGGCGGGGGCGGAGGCGGTGGTGGACGCCCATCCGACGCTGACCGCCGTCACCGCCGAGGGCGATGTGCTGGCCGCCGGGTACGCGCACGGCGGCTCGGCGGGCGCGCCCAGCCTGCTGGAGGTGCGGGCCGCGGTGGAGGAGACCGGCGAGCGGCGGCGGGCGGCCGACCGGGAGCGGTCCGCGACCGCCGCCGCGCTGGGCAGGCTGGCCGGCCAGGCCCGGGGCGCGGCCGGCGAGGCCGAGCGCGCCTCGGCGGCCGCCGCCCGCGCCGAGGAGGCCCTGGAGCGGGCCACCGCCGAGGCGGAGGAACTGGCCGAGCGGCTGCTGGTCGCCGAGGAGGCGCCCGTCGAGGACGACCCGGACACCTCGGTGCGCGACCGGCTCGCCGCCGACGGGGCCAACGCCCGGCAGACCGAGATGGAGGCCCGGTTGCAGACCCGCACCCACGAGGAGCGGGTGAAGGCCCTGGCAGGCCGGGCCGACGCGCTGGACCGCGGGGCGCGGGCGGAACGGGAGGCCCGCGCCCGCGCCGAGCAGCGCCGCGTCCGCCTGCGGTACGAGGCCGAGGTGGCCGCCGCGGTGGCGGCCGGCGCACGGCGACTGCTGGCCCATGTGGAGGTGTCGACGGCCCGAGCCGAGTCCGGGCGCGCGGCCGCCGAGGCGGCGAAGGCCGCCCGGGAGGCCGACCTCGCCGCGGCCCGTTCGCGGGGCCGGGACCTCAAGGCGGAGCTGGACAAGCTGACCGACTCGGTGCACCGGGGCGAGGTGCTGGGCGCCGAGAAGCGGCTGCGGATCGAGCAACTGGAGACCCGGTCACTGGAGGAGCTGGGCGTGGAGCCGGCGGTGCTGGTCGCCGAGTACGGCCCCGACCAGGCCGTACCGCCGTCCCCGCCGGCCGAGGGGGAGGAGCTGCCGGAGGACCCGGAGCACCCGCGCAACCGGCCGGTGCGTTTCGACCGGGCCGGACAGGAGAAACGGCTGAAGTCGGCCGAACGGGCGTACCAGCAGCTCGGGAAGGTGAATCCGCTGGCGCTGGAGGAGTTCGCGGCGCTGGAGGAGCGGCATCAGTTCCTGTCCGAGCAACTCGCCGACCTGAAGAAGACGCGGGCCGATCTGCTTCAGGTGGTGAAGGAGGTGGACGAGCGCGTCGAGCAGGTCTTCACGGAGGCGTACCGGGACACGGCCCGGGAGTTCGAAGGCGTCTTCTCGCGGCTCTTCCCGGGCGGCGAGGGGAGGCTGGTGCTCACCGACCCCGGCGACATGCTCGCCACCGGGGTGGACGTCGAGGCCCGTCCGCCGGGCAAGAAGGTCAAGCGGCTGTCGCTGCTGTCCGGCGGGGAGCGGTCCCTGACGGCGGTGGCCCTGCTGGTGTCGATCTTCAAGGCCCGGCCGAGCCCGTTCTACGTGATGGACGAGGTCGAGGCGGCGCTGGACGACACCAACCTCCAGCGGCTGATCGGGATCATGCGGGAACTCCAGGAGAGCTCCCAGCTCATCGTGATCACCCACCAGAAGCGGACGATGGAGGTCGCGGACGCCCTGTACGGGGTGTCCATGCAGGGCGACGGGGTCTCCAAGGTCATCAGCCAGCGGCTGCGCTGACCCGAACGCGCCGCTCCGCGACTCATGTTCAGAACATGAAGCCTGCCGGGCATCCGGTACCGCAAAGCTTGGGGCTTTCCGACTATTGACTTCGAAACTTGAAGACATAGGGTCGGCAACGTTGTGTTTACCTTCAAGTGGTGGGCGGCATGAAGTTGTGCCCCACTTGAAGGGCTCGCCCCCCATGCCCGGCGACGGCGCCGGGCTCCAGGAGTTCACGTGACCAGCAGCGCGCAGCCACCGTCGTCGGGGGCCAGGACGGCCCACCCCGAACACCTCGGGCACGTCATCTTCATCACGGCCTCGGCCGCCATGGGCGGCTTCCTCTTCGGCTACGACAGCTCCGTCATCAACGGCGCCGTCGAGGCCATCCGGGACCGGTACGACATCGGCTCCGCCACCCTCGCCCAGGTCATCGCCATCGCCTTGATCGGCTGCGCCATCGGCGCCGCCACCGCCGGCCGGATCGCCGACCGCATCGGCCGCATCGCCTGCATGCGGATCGCCGCCGTGCTGTTCACCATCAGCGCCGTCGGCTCCGCCCTGCCGTTCGCCCTGTGGGACCTGGCCATGTGGCGGATCGTCGGCGGCTTCGCCATCGGCATGGCCTCGGTCATCGGCCCGGCCTACATCGCCGAGGTCGCCCCCGCCGCGTACCGCGGCCGGCTCGGCTCCTTCCAGCAGGCCGCCATCGTCATCGGCATCGCCGTCTCCCAGCTCGTCAACTACGCCATCCTCAGCATGGCCGGCGACGACCAGCGCGGTAAGATCGGTGGCCTCGAGGCCTGGCAGTGGATGCTCGGCGTGATGGTCGTCCCGGCCGTCCTCTACGGGCTGCTGTCCTTCGCCATCCCCGAGTCGCCCCGCTTCCTGATCTCCGTGGGCCGCAGGGACAAGGCCAAGGAGGTGCTCTCCGAGGTCGAGAGCAAGGGCGTCGACCTGGACGCCCGGGTCGCCGAGATCGAGACCGCGATGCGCCGCGAGCACAAGTCCTCCTTCAAGGACCTGCTCGGCAGCCGCTTCGGCTTCCTGCCGATCGTCTGGGTCGGCATCGGCCTGTCGGTCTTCCAGCAGCTCGTCGGCATCAACGTCGCCTTCTACTACTCGGCGACGCTGTGGCAGTCCGTCGGCATCGACCCGGCCGACTCCTTCTTCTACTCGTTCACCACGTCGATCATCAACATCGTCGGCACCGTGATCGCGATGG
This sequence comes from Streptomyces solincola, assembly GCF_002982015.1. Lineage (GTDB taxonomy): Bacteria > Actinomycetota > Actinomycetes > Streptomycetales > Streptomycetaceae > Streptomyces > Streptomyces solincola. Next base: position 4,470 of record NZ_PVLV01000271.1, on the reverse strand, counting down.
TCCTGGTCGACCGGGTCGGCCGCAAGCCGCTCGCCCTCGTCGGCTCCGTCGGCATGGCGATCGCCCTCGCCCTGGAGGCCTGGGCCTTCTCCGCCGACCTCGTCGACGGCAAGCTGCCGCAGGCCCAGGGCGTCACCGCGCTGATCGCCGCGCACGTCTTCGTGCTGTTCTTCGCCCTCTCCTGGGGCGTGGTCGTCTGGGTCTTCCTGGGCGAGATGTTCCCCAACCGGATCCGCGCCGCCGCCCTCGGCGTCGCCGCGTCCGCGCAATGGATCGCCAACTGGGCCATCACCGCGAGCTTCCCGTCGCTGTCCGACTGGAACCTCTCCGGCACCTACCTGATCTACACGGCCTTCGCCGTGCTCTCCATCCCCTTCGTGCTCAAGTTCGTGAAGGAGACCAAGGGCAAGGCGTTGGAGGAGATGGGCTGACCGACCCCGCTGCCGCCCACTCCTCATACGGCGACCGCCCCGCACCTCGGCCAGACGAGATGCGGGGCGGTCTTCGTACGTCCGGAAGCGCCCGGAAGCGTACGGAAGCGGCCGGGTCAGACGGACACGGCGGTCCGCTCGGGCTCGTCCTCGGCGGCCGGGCGCCCCGGCCGGGGGCGGGAGCCGGGCAGCACCGCGTACAGCACGGCCGCCACCGCCGCCGTCACCAGCCAGCCCAGGGCCGTTGGCGCCGATCCAGGAGCCGGCCAGCGGCCCGGCGAACCAGTCCACCCTGGTGAACAGCAGGCCCACCACCAGCGCGACCGCCCAGGCCGCCATCGCCGGCCAGGCGAAGCCGCCCCGGTACCAGTAGGCGCTGGTGCGGCCGGTGTCCATCAGCGCCGCGCCGTCGTAGGAGGTCCGGCGCAGCATGTCCACGCCGAAGACGCCGATCCACGCCGAGAAGGCGACCGCCAGCAGCGTCAGGAAGGAGATGAACGAACCGATGAAACTGGTCGCCACCACCATCAGCAGGAAGCCGAAGACCAGCGAGATCACCGCGTTGACGCTGACCGCCCAGGCCCGGCCCACCCGGATGCCGAGGGTCTGCGCGGTGAAGCCGGCCGAGTACATCGACATCGAGTTGATCAGCAGCATCCCGATCAGCGCGATCAGCAGGTACGGCACCGAGATCCAGGCCGGCAGCAGCGCCCCGATGAACGACACCGGGTCCTGCGCCGAGGCCAGGTCGGGCGTGCCGACCGCCATCACCGCGCCCATCAGCACCATCGGCAGCACCACGATCCCGGCGCCGCCGATCGTCGTGCCCACCACGGCCCGGCTGGAAGCGGTACGCGGCAGATAGCGGGTGAAGTCCGGGCCGGAGGGCACCCAGCTGATCCCGCCGGCCGCGATGGTGCCGATGCCGGCCACCATCATCGCCGTCGAGCCGGCCGGCTTGGCGAAGACCGCGCTCCAGTCGGTGTTCGCCACCAGGTACACCAGCACCAGCACCGAGAACGCCCCGAACAGGTACGTGGAGTAGGTGCTGCACACCCGCAGGGCGTTGATGCCCAGACCGGAGACCAGGAAGGTCGCCGCCACGAACAGCGCCAGCACCACCACGATCAGCGGAGTGCTCGACTCCACCCCGAACAGCAGGTCCAGCACGGTCAGCACCGCGTACGCGCCGGTCACCGCGTTGATCGTCTCCCAGCCCCAGCGGGCCACCCAGATCAGCGTCCCGGGGAAGAGGTTGCCGCGCTGGCCGAACACCGCCCGGGACAGCGCCATGCCCGGCGAGCCGCCGCGCTTGCCGGCGATCGAGATCAGCCCGACCAGCCCGTAGGACAGCAGCGGGGCGGCGACGGCGGTGATCAGCACCTGCCAGAAGTTCAGGCCGTTGAACACCACCAGGCCCGCGCCCATGGTGAGCAGCAGCACACTGATGTTCGCGGCCACCCAGGTGGGCAGGAGTTCACGGACCCGGCCGGTGCGCTCGGCGTCGGGGACGGGTTCCAGACCGCGGGTCTCGACCGCGGACTCGACGGCGGCCTCGGCGCCCTTCACGGCGGAGGAGGCGGAGGCGGTGGCGCCTTCGGAGGCGTGGGGCATGGATCAGCTCCGAACGGGAAACGGGGGATGCACGGCATCGTACGTTCTTCCGCATAGGGCCCCGAACAGGTCTTTGGTCCCGAGTACGCCCGCCGGCGCACCGGCGGACCCGGGACATGAGCGGACGCACCGCACCGGCACCCGGTGACCATCCGCCACGCCCGCCGTGGCCGATACTGGACGGGTTATGGACATCCTCATCCTTGCTGTAGTCATCGCCGTGGTCGCGATCGGCGCGATCAGCGGCCTCGTCGTCGGCACCCGCCGCAAGAAGCGGCTGCCGCCGCCGGAGGCCCCGCCGGCGCCGCCGACCATCACCGCACCGCCCACCGAACCGCGCGTCGGCGAGGAGGCGGAGACCCCACGGGACGAACCGCGCCGGACCATCGAGGAGGTGGACCTTCCGACCGCCGAAGAGGCCGTCGAGGCTCCGCCGGCCGTCGAGGACCCGGTCGTCGCCGCGCCCCCCGCCCCCGAGATCGAGGTCCCCGAACCGACCGCCGGCCGCCTGGTGCGGCTGCGCGCCCGGCTCGCCCGCTCGCAGAACACCCTCGGCAAGGGCCTGCTCACCCTGCTCTCCCGCGAGCACCTCGACGAGGACACCTGGGAGGAGGTCGAGGACACCCTGCTGACCGCCGACGTCGGCGTCGCCCCCACCCAGGAGCTCGTCGAGCGGCTGCGCGAGCGGGTGAAGGTGCTCGGCACCCGCAGCCCCGCCGAGCTGCGCACCCTGCTCCGCGAGGAGCTGCTCACCCTGGTCGGCCCGGACCTGGACCGCACCGTGCACACCGAGTCCGCCGCCGACGTCCCCGGCGTGGTGATGGTCGTCGGCGTCAACGGCACCGGCAAGACCACCACCACCGGCAAGCTCGCCCGGGTGCTGGTCGCCGACGGGCGCTCCGTCGTCCTGGGCGCCGCGGACACCTTCCGCGCCGCCGCCGCCGACCAGCTCCAGACCTGGGGCGAGCGGGTGGGCGCCCGCACCGTGCGCGGCCCCGAGGGCGGCGACCCGGCCTCCATCGCGTACGACGCGGTCAAGGAGGGCATCGCCGAGGGCGCCGACGTCGTGCTCATCGACACCGCCGGCCGGCTGCACACCAAGACCGGCCTGATGGACGAGCTGGGCAAGGTCAAGCGGGTGGTGGAGAAGCACGGCCCGCTGGACGAGGTCCTGCTGGTGCTGGACGCCACCACCGGCCAGAACGGGCTGATCCAGGCCCGGGTCTTCGCCGAGGTGGTGCACATCACCGGCATCGTGCTCACCAAGCTGGACGGGACCGCCAAGGGCGGCATCGTCGTCGCGGTCCAGCGCGAGCTGGGCGTCCCGGTCAAGCTGATCGGCCTGGGCGAGGGCGCGGACGACCTGGCCCCCTTCGAGCCCGCCGCCTTCGTGGACGCGCTGATCGGCGAGGGCTGACCGCCTCGGCGCCCACGCGCGGAAGAGGGGGAGCGCCCGCACCGGGCGCTCCCCCTCCTTCCGCGCCCGCGCGGCCCCGCACGCCTGAGGGCGGCACCCGTTCCTCGGGGTGCCGCCCTCAGGCGTGTCCGGCGGGGGAGCGCTCAGGCCGGGGCGGCCGCCGAACGGTGGCAGATGTACGCCAGGGTGCCCAGCAGCAGCCGGGCCTGCGGCGGGGCGCACACGTCGGGGGCGGGGGCGCGCAGCCAGCGGACCGGCCCCAGGCCGCCGAGGTCGGACGGCGGCGCGGTGATGTGCGCGCCCGGGCCCAGGCAGCGCAGGTCCAGGTCGGCGTCGTCCCAGCCCATCCGGTACAGCAACTGCGGAAGCTGCGCCGCCGCGCCCGGCGCGACCAGGAAGCGGGCCCGCCCGGCCGGCGTCACGCACACCGGACCCAGCGGCAGCCCCATCCGCTCCAGCCGCACCAGCGCCCGGCGGCCCGCCGCCTCGGCGACCTCCAGTACGTCGAAGGCCCGCCCCACCGGGAGCATCAGCGACGCTCCGGGGAAGCGGGCCCAGGCCCGGGACGCCTCGTCCAGCGTCGCCCCGGCCGGCACCTCGGGCGCGAAGGAGATCGGATGCGCGCCCGGTGCCGTACACGCTCCGTCGCCGCAGGAGCAGCGGCCGGCGGCGGCGCGGGCGCCGGGCACGACGTCCCAGCCCCACAGGCCGGTGTACTCCGCGACGGCGGTGCACTCCGCGGCCACGCGGCCGGTGCGTCGCCGTGAACCGGACAGGATGCGGGTGGCGCCGATGGTGAAGCCCATACCCCCTCCAACGGGTCGAACTCGCCGGTGGTTACGACCCGGCACCGACGTGTGACAGTGCGTCGCCGACCGGGTGGCGGCCGCCGGGCGCGGTGGCGAACGGGGGTGGTGCGGGCCGCCGCGCGCTCCGCCCCGCACCACCGGCCGCCGGTGCCTGGTCGCCGCGGTGTCAAGTCAATCGCGCCCGCGGCGAGAAGAGTTC
>NZ_PVLV01000270.1 GCF_002982015.1 Streptomyces solincola | reverse complement strand
GCCAGCAGCCACCCGCCGGCTGGGCCCCACCCGTGCAGAAGCCCAAGATGGGCACCGGCAAGAAGGTCGGCATCGGCTGCGGCGGCGCGCTCGGCCTCCTGCTCATCATCGGCATGATCGGTGCCGCTGTCGACGGAGACACCAACACGACCACCAGCAGCAAGCCGGCCGCAGCGAGCAGCCCGACCGCCACGGAGAAAGCCGCCCCCGCGCCGACGGTCACGGTCACCAAGACTGCCGCCCCCCCGGCCGTGAAGCCCTCCCCGACGCCCACCGCGAAGCCGCCGAAAGCCGCACCCGCCGCCGAAACCAGCGCCCCCACGAACGCATCCCTGCCCAATCTGGTCGGCATGGACCTCCAGGCCGCGCAGGACAGCGCGCAGGCCGCAGGCTTCTTCATCCTGGACGACCAGGACGCCTCCGGGCAGGGCCGACTCCAGGTCATGGACCGCAACTGGACCGTCTGCTCCCAACAGCCCACGGCCGGCGAGCACCCCGCCGACACCAAGGTCATCCTGTACGCGGTCAAGGACTTCGAGTCCTGCTGACAACCACCCGGCGGCGCCCCGCTCCTCAACGAGGAGCGGGGCGCCGCCGCGTTCCCAAGGCATAGCAGCCCAGACAAACCCCGCACCATCCCCACCCACAGTGGTCACCACCTGGGCGGGCAGCCTGGACATCCCCGCGCGCACCTGCCTGCCCGGGCAACCCCACTGGACACTGCTGCCGACGACTTCGTCGCCAGCAGCAGCACCCCGCACGCCCGGCAGTACCTGCGCACCACCCCACCCGACGCCATACCGCCCAGCATCCAGACCGACAGCCCGCCCGACCAGGGATCTCCAACGCCCACTGAGGGAGCGGTGGATCGTCGCCTCGCTGGCGTTCGTCGCTTCTTCGGCCTCGGGGCATCGGTACAGCGGATATCGGCGAGAACGATCATGACGCCGTTGCGGCGGACAGCTCTCGGTCGGCCGAGTGGGTGCCCACGGGTTACGGGCCGGGGTGGGGGGAGGCGGGTAGATGGCGAAGGAGGAACGTCGTCATGGCCGTCCAGGCGGTCTGTTGTGCTCCGGCGTTGGCGGCTGCGGTGCCGCCGGAGATGAGGTCCGCTGACCGGTCCACTGTCGTGGGGGTGACAGGGGGGCGAAGGAAGTGGCCCGCCCCTGGCAGGACGAGGAGGCTGTCCTCTCTCCCGCGGTCTCGGCGCCGGTCCAGCAGGGCCTGAGCCATCTGCGCGGCGGGCCACATCGCATCGGCGTCTCCGGCCACGGCCATCAGCGGTGCCGAGATGCGTTCCACCGGAATGACCGCTCGCGCCACGGCTGATGTGTCTCGCAGGCCGGCCGCGTAGGCACGTCGCAGGCCGAGCGCTTGGGAGGAGGCCGAGCGGCGGTGGAGCACCCGGGCGAGTGCGTGCCCCGCGATCTGCGGGAGCAGCAGTTCGCCGCGGACGGGCACGTACGGCATGGGCTGGCCTGCTTGGGACCAGGCGGAGGTCTTGGGCGGAGGTCCGCCCTCGCGGAGGGCCTGCCAGATGACGTGCGTGGGAGCGATCGCCACCACGGCGTCCACACGGATCCCGCAGTAGGCCAGAGCCGCCAGAGCTCCGCCGGTGCCGACCGAGTAGGCGACGACGCCGACACGTCGGCCGCGCGCCAGTTCGGCCACCTGCTGGGCGATCGACTCCAGTGGCACCTCGACCAGGGCGGAGGCACGGCCGGGATCCGACGCATATCCCAGCACCACGGTGTCGAAGCCGCACCGGGACGCGAGAAGAGCAGCGGTGGGCGTGACCGCCTCCACTCCGGTGGTCCCGGGGACCAGCACGACGATCGGGCGGGCTGCGGTGCCCTCGACCGGCGAGAACCGCACGGACCGCATGCCTGCGGTCGTGGCCTCACTGCGGACGACGCCCTGCGCGCACCATCGGCGCACGATCTCCTGGCGGACTGACTGCCCTGACGGTGTCCGGCAGCTGACGGACCAGGTCAGCGCCGTGTCCGGTGCGGTGAAAGCGATCGCAGGCCGCCCGGGGTCGAGGGACGGTCGCATGGACCACCAGGGGCCGGTCGCGTCCACGCCCTCATAGCCACCCGACACAGGTGCGGAAGTCGCGGCGTTGACCGTCCCGGTGGAGTCGGCGCGGTACCCCGTGACCGACTCCCACCGGATGCCGACGGCGTCGATGACCTCGACTCGCACGGTCACCTCCAGGCGCGCCGGAAGCCCCCGCACGATGAGTCTCGGCACCTCGTCGATGAGCACGCCGTCCGTGCTGAGCAGCAACTCCACCCGATCACCGTAGTCACGCAGGACGCGCTGTCCACGACCCAGGGCCGCCGCGTCACCCGACTGCCCGGAGAGCGCCCTCACGCGGGACAGCGGCTCGGCAGACCTCCGGAGCGCGTCCACCGTGCCGCACGGCGTGCGGGTCCGTGCGCGGCGACGGCGTGACAGAGCCCCGGCCGAGGTGACTGCGGGCCCGGTCGGGGCTCTGCGTGCGGTGGGGCTACGCCGGTCTCACAACTCGTCGTCGCGCCCGTCCCGCTCCTCGTCCAGCAGGTCCTCCTCGCGGCGGCGCTCACGCTCGCGCAATGTGGCGAGCGGGTGTCGCGACGCGCGAGGCGCACCCCATCACGGGTCTCCGGCCCGGGCGGCCCCCGAGGATGAGCGCGCCCGCCGTCCATGCTGTCAGGAGCCCCATGCTGGAGCGCGCACCGCGCAAGAACCGCACCGAGGTCACCTTCGTCCTGCCCGCCGACACCCCGCCCGGCCCTGTCAGCGTGGTCGGCGACGGCACACCCCCGCGGATGCGGGGGTGTGCCGGGGGCGGGGGTTCCGTCGCCGTTTGCGGGCCCGTCTTCCCCGCCGACGCGGGGGCCTGAGGCATCCATACCGGCTCCTCCGTAGCGAGGTGCCGCCGGGATGCACCAAGCGACCGGCCGGCTCGTGCAGGGGGCGGCCGGGGGCGGCACGGGTCGGGCGGGGGACGCGGGCCGGCGGCCTCCAGCGGCCTCCAGCGGGCGCGGCGGCGACCGGCCCGGGGGATCGTCGCGGCGTGGCCAGCGGCGGTGGGGAGAACGGGATGGTGACCAGCTCTTCGCGGACGAGCGCCGGCAGCGGCTCGAGGACTTGATGCGGCACGACGATCCCCGCCGCCGGGACGGGCCGGGGCGGCGGGGCGCTCTGGTGGTGCATACGGTGAGCATCGCGGCCGCCATCCGAGCGGTACCAGGAGCAGACGGTGGTGGAGGTCTCCTACCGCACCGGGCGGTTGGGCGTCGTCGGACACGGTGCGCGGGGCGTCAGGTCCGTGTACCTGGCCGGGCGCGTCAGGGCGCGGTCGGCTCCGTCCGGCGTTGGACAGGTGCATGTTGCGCGAAGGACACGTTTTGGTGCCTGCCGGGCTGTGAATCTGCCCCTCGCTTGCATGCCGGCACCCCTTTGCGGGTGGCTCAGGGGAGGGACTCCTTCGTGCCCCACCACCTCATCCGCACCAGACACACCGTCATCGCCCTGGCCGGTGCCCGGGCCATCCTGCTGACCGCGAACCTGCCCCAGCAGTGCAGCCGAGCACAGTTGAGGAGGCGGACTCCTACTACGCGGCGGCCGAGGGGAAGACCGGCCCCGCCCTCACGACTGCGTGCACACCATCATCCGCTCCCAGTCCAAGGTCACCTACGACCAGCTCTGGGACGCGTTGGAGACCACCGACCAGGACCCGGCCAACCCCGCCACGTCATCGAGCTCTACACACGCTCACGCGGCAGGGAACCCGCTGGTGGACACGGTGCGAACGCGTCCCCGGACGGTCACAAGAAGATTTGCGGAGCCAGCTGGTGCCCCCGCTGCGAACGAAGACCCGGACTCGGCCTCCGATCCTACCCAAACCCCACGACGCTCACACCGACGAATCCGCAGAAACCACCAGCTCCGCCAATCGGTTACCCGACGCCGTCGGCACGTGGTAGATAGCACATGGCAGATTCCTGCAAGACCATTCCGTCGCTGACACACCGCAGGGGGCTCCCGTAGCCGACTTCGACCGGTGCTGTCCCAAAGAGACACCGGAACTGGCGGGCAGGGACCGGCTGCGTGGGAGAACTGACGCTAGTACTGGGTGCCGACCCTGTCGGCTGGCTGCCAGGAGAGGCGAACGTGGGACAAATCGAGCAGGGGCTGGAGCGCTCGTTGCGCAACCGGCCCATTCCCTCAAGCACCGGGGCCCGCCTGCGTTTCCTGCTGGCAGCGCACCTTGGCTCCACGTGGAGGGTGGCTTCGGTGCTGGGGGTATCACAGCGCACCGTGCAGCGGTGAGGCCGTAGGTGGCCGTGGGGCCGGCGAGTGCCGACCCGGCGCGCAGCGCGGCGGAGGCCTCCGTGGAGGGGGCAGCGAGGATGGCCACGAGGGCGATGGTGGGGAGCCGGGGAAGCGCCGCATCGCTGTGCGCGGCACTGGGGGTGATCGGTGGGCTCCACGCGGCGAGTCCGAGAGAACCCGCCGCGTGACGCGTCGTTCGCGCCGGTGTTCCGGCTGTGACGGGCGGGCGGTGCTGGATCCCGAGCTGGTACGGCTGGCCCTACTGTCGCCTTGTTCGGCGTCCGATGTCAGGACTGGGTCGCGCCTGTAACCGTCAGCACAAGGATGAGCAGCGCCGCTCCCCAGACGAACCAGGGACGGTCGCCTACGCCTTTCCAGCCCGCCGCGAGTACGAGGCCGGCTACCCCTGCTGCGGGCAGCAGCAGCCACCACATGTTGAGGGGATGGTCGATGAAGTTGACGACCGAGAGGTAGCCGAAAAGGTAGAGGACACCTGCTACCGCGGCGTCCCGAGCCCAGACGGCTGGCCCGGGCACTTGGTCATTACTCTGCCGACTCACGATTTTCTCCCTTCTGCCTGAGCACTGCGGCTACTTCAGGTCGTCGAAGCATGCCTTCTTGATGGACTTGACGCCGAACAGGGTGGTGAAGCCGGAACCCAGAGCTGCGGCGGCGCCGCGCTTGCTGTTGACGCCGGAGAGAACGGCGAGGAGCTTCTTCACTCCGCCCGCCGCCCGGATGGCCTTGTAGCCGGCCGTGCCGGGGTGGAACGCCGCGGCGAGGGCACCGCCGCATTTCATGGAGTTCCAGGTGTCCGAGATCATGCCGCCGCCGAGCTCCTTCGTCTTGTCCCACCACTTAGGGTCCGCGACGACCGGGTAGACGGTGTCGGCGTCGGTTCGCACCGTCTGGACGAGGACGTCGCCTTCGAGGCGGTAGCTCGTGGGTAGGGCCTTGCCGTCGGCGTCCTCGGCCTACGGGCTGGAGAAGGTGCCGAGCAGCTCCCCGTCCTGGTCGCCTGCGACCACACCGCCGTCCTCCGCGACGCTCGCTTGAGCACCGTCGGGCAGGTGAAGGGAGAAGCGGTGCTCCGTGGGTGCCGTGGCGTCCTTGAGGGTGACCAGGGTGCTGACGCTGCCGTCCTGGCCGATCTGGGCGGACACGTTTACCGGGGCGGTCGGCTGGGCGTAGACGACTGTGCCGTGCGCGGAGGCTTGGGCGGTCGCGCCGGCCGACCCGGGCAGACCGATACCGAGCTGGACGCGTCCGCGTCGGTCGTGGTCAGCCGGCCGGACCCACGCTCCGGCAGCTCGACACGGGTACCGGCGGCATCAGCAACCAGTTCGCCGGCGCTGGCCCGAGGGACCATCAGGTGAGCGGTTCCGGTCGCACCCTCGACCACGGCGGCAGCCCGAGCGGACGACACCCGGCGATCGGCGGAGGGAGTCGGGGCGGCCGCTCCGACAGTCATGACTGCGACAACAACCGCTGCCGCAGAACGCAGCGCGGTACTCGATATGTGCATGAAAAAATCCCCAGCATGTTGCAGTGCGAACTCCTCAACGCGCGCACCCCACAAGGGCATATCCGATGGTCAGACGGATGTGCGGCGTACAGCACGGACATGATCGTGCCCACAGAAGCATGCGCTTGCAGACATAGTTGAAAATCAGACAGACCCTCACATGACGTGTAGCCAGTCAGTGAGTCCCTGCCCGTCTGCAACGTAGGCAGGCACGAGGCAACCACCGCCCGCCGGTACGACTCACGACACACCGACACCCGGACCGCCAGCCCCTCGTGCGACGGGCAGCGGTCTGCGTGCACCCACCAGGCAGTCGCACCGGTCGGTCGGCAGGAGTCTCACGGCATGGTCGGCGCGCCGCGCAGCAGCTCGGGCGCACCGGGATGCCGTAGTGGGCGGCCAGCGCGTCCAGGTCGCGCAGCGACCACGATGAACCGCCCGCCGCGGACTGCCTGCGGGACACCTGGCTCTGGGTCAGGCCCAGGCCGCGCCCGAGGTCGGCCTGCGTCTCACCGGCCGCGAACATCAAGGCGGCCACGGTGAGCCGTAACTGAGGCGCTGCTTCGCATCACCGGCCGCCGGGCGGGTCTGTCCGGCCGGTATCAATAGTCGAGATCCAGATAGTCGATGTCCTGGAGCTGCACGTCAGTCAGGCCCAGGGCGCGGGTGCCGCCGTCCTGGAGTACACGTCCTCGAACCCCTCGGCGAGGATGCCGCGCATCCGCTGGTCGCCGGCTCCGGCGTCTCGGGCGCCGAGCAGGCGGCGGGCGTACTCGGGGGGCAGGTGGACGGTCGGGCGGCGCATCCGTCCGTCGTCGGTGGTGCCGATCGGGGCGGTGTAGCCGAAGCGGGGCCCCCGGGTCTCGATCGTGATCCCGCCGGTGGTGGCGGCCTGGCGCCGGCGGCGCCGGCGGACACGGGGCTGCCAGCGCTGGCGTACCGCCTGCTCGATCCTGGCGGCGACGTCGGGGCGGGCGGTGCGCGCGCCGCGCCGCTAGCGGTTGACTGAGTCGGCGGTCACGCCGATCACCGCCGCTACCGCCTTGGCGCTGCCCAACATGCGGAGGAGGTAGCCGATCCGACCTTGAGGATGGGTGGCGGTTGGCGGGTGAAGCCCTCCCGGTCGGCGCGCTCGACGGCGTCCTCGATCTCTCCCACGGCTGACTCCTGACGGACCGGATGACGGCGGTCCTCGTAGGTGCGGCGGCGGGCGTCGGCGGCGCGGGTGAAGGGGGCGAGCAGCGCCAGGTTTTCGGCTTGCGCAGCCACGTCCCCGCGCCGGTCGTGCGGCCACCGAGGTACTCCTCGGGCATCGCGGCCTGCTAAGGCGTGTTTGAGATGTGGTCACAGTGCTTGCCGTCCCAGGGCGAGTTGGGCGGTGGCATGACCTCGTTGGACAGCGACTCCGACTGGCCTGCCGCAACTTCACCAGGAGCCGGGCGTCCTGCCAGGGCCCGCGTTCTGTCAGGCGACTGTCCCGCCCGCGTTGTGGATCAACTGCTGGAGCACCTTCAGCGTGGTGACGTAGTCGGCGTCGTCGATACCCTCGTGGAGGGCGGCGCGGATCGCGGGGGCGTTGCGCGCGAGGTCGACGCGGGCCTGTTCCCCCTTCTTGGTGAGCCACAGCCGGTCTTCGGTGTTCCGGGTCAGGACCCGGCGGAGGCCGCCCGCGGACCGTAGTAGGCGAGGACGCCGAAAGAGGAGAAGCCGATCGCTCCGCGCAGGTCGGTGGTCACCGCCAGGACGGCCACCACGGCGCCGACGAGCAGTTCGGCACGGTGCGGGACGCCGAACCGCGGGTGGACGGCGGCCAAGGCGTGCGGCGGGTGCCGGTCCCGGGCCATCGGCAGCCTGGTGCGGGAGGCTCCCAGGCTCGGTGCGAGCAGCGAGCCGAGCGCGGCCAGCGCGGCGCCGACGCGGACGAGGGGCACAGCCAGCCGGCGCCCGCGGCCCGTGCGGCGTCCGACAGCGGAGCGGCGGAGTCCGCAAGCCCCCGGGGCCGGGCACCGCCAGCACGGCGAGCGCGACCGCCGCTTACACCACCAGGGCGATGGCGAGCGCGATCGGGACGGCTCGGGGAATGGTACGGGCCGGGTCACGGACCTCCTCGCCGAGGGTCGCGATGCGGGCGTGTCCGGCGGAGGCGAAGAACAGCAGTCCCGCCGCCTGCATCACCCCGCCGGCGCCCGCGTCCGATCCGATGGCCCACTGCGCCGGATCGGCGCCGGGAGAGGTCAGGGCGGTGACCACCACGGCCGCGAGCACAGCCTGGGCGAGGGCGACGATCACCCGTGTCGGCAGGGCGGACTTCCGCACGCCGGTGCAGTCCAGCGCGGTCAGCGCCACCACCGTGGCCGCCGCAATGGCGCGGGGCTGCCCGGGCCAGGCACAGGAGCGACCGTGAGGGCCATCGCCGCGCAGGAGGCGGTCTCGCCGACGATGAACGCCCAGCCCGCCAGGTGACCCCAGAACGCGCCCAGCCGTTCCCGGCCGTAGACGTACGTAAGTCCCGTCGGAGCGCGGATACAGAGCGGCCAGCCTGGCCGGGGACGTCGCGTTGCAGTAGGCCACCGCGGCGGCCCGCGCCCGAGGCGCGGGGTGGAACCCGTGGACCGTCATTGGTATGGACATGCCAGTCAGCGCGGGTCTAGCCTGAACTTGGTCTAGACCACAGCGGACGTCTCGCCTCCGTGTCTCGTGCTGCCCCTTCCCCGTGGCTCCATGCGGCAGCGCGCACCCGACGAGCGGCTCCGCCCCCCACCCGGACACCAGGACCATGGGAGCACGCCATGCAGCGGAAACTCACCTCGTTACTCCTCGGACTCGGGCTGCTCGGCGGCGCGTTGGCGGCCACCGGCAGTGCCCAGGGCCACGGCTACACCGACTCCCCCGTCAGCAGGCAGCAGTTGTGCGGCAACGGAACGGTCCGCGGCTGCGGGCAGATCCAGTGGGAGCCGCCCAGCGTCGAGGGCCTCAAGGGCTTCCCCAACCGAGGGCCGGCCGACGGACGCATCTGCGCGGGCGGCAACGGGCGCTTCGCCGAGCTCGACGACCCGCGCGGCGGGTCCTGGCCGGCCACCACGCTCTCGCCCGGCAGCAACCACACCTTCGTCTGGCGGATCACCGCACGCCACGCCACCACCGACTTCCGCTACTACGTCACCCGGGACGGCTGGGATCCCACGAAGCCGCTGACCCGTGCCGACCTGGACCCCCAGCCCTTCCTGACGGTCCCCTTCGGCGGCCGGCTCCCGGGGGCCACCGTCAGCCACAGCGGCGTCCTGCCGCAGAAGAGCGGCCGCCACCTCATCCTCGGCGTCTGGACGATCGCCGACACCGGCAACGCCTTCTACGCCTGCTCCGACGTACGGTTCTGAGCCCGCTCCGCCGCCCGCCCCCCCGTACGCCCGTACCCGTCCTTGGACTCGCAGCAGGGAGACGTCCATGCCCCCACTCCGCACCCCGCGCCACACCACGCTGCGCGCCAGGGCCCGGCGCCGCCTGCGCGGCGCAGGGCCGGCCGCCGCGGTCACCCTCGCCCTGGCGCTCCTCGGCGCCGTGCCGGGCGCGCCGGCCGCATCCGCGGCGGCCGGCGGGGCCGCCGCGCCCGCCGCCGCCACCTGTCCGACCAAGCCGCGCCCCGCGGGCAAGGTCCTCCAGGGCTACTGGGAGAACTGGGACGGCGCCCGCAACGGCGTCCACCCCCCGTTCGGCTGGACCCCGGTCACCGACCCCCGTATCCGCGCCCACGGCTACAACGTGCTCGCCGCGGCCTTCCCGGTCATCCGCTCCGACGGCACCGTCCTGTGGGAGGACGGCATGGACGCCACGGTGCGGGTCCCCACCCCCGCCGAGGTGTGCCAGGCCAAGGAGGCGGGGCAGACCGTCCTGCTGTCCATCGGCGGCGCTACCGCCGGCATCGACCTCAGCTCCACGGCGGTCGCCGACCGGTTCGTGCAGACGGTCGTGCCGATCCTCAAGGCGAACAACTTCGACGGAATCGACATCGACATCGAGACGGGCCTGGTCGGCAGCGGCGACATCAAGCGACTCTCGCCGTCCCAGAGCAACCTGATCCGCATCATCGACGGCGTGCTGGCCGCCATGCCGCCGGGCTTCGGACTCACCATGGCCCCCGAGACGGCGTACGTCACCGGCGGCAGCGTGGTCTACGGATCGATCTGGGGCGCCTACCTGCCGGTGATCAAGAAGTACGCGGACAACGGCCGGCTGTGGTGGCTCAACATGCAGTACTACAACGGCAGCATGTACGGGTGCTCCGGTGACTCCTACCAGGCGGGCACGGTCCAGGGGTTCACCGCCCAGACCGACTGCCTGGAGCGGGGGCTGAGCGTGCAGGGGACCACGATCAAGGTGCCCCTGGACCGGCAGGTGCCGGGACTGCCCGCCCAACCCGGCGCCGGCGGCGGGCACATGGCGCCCGCCCAGGTGGCCCAGGCGTGGGATGCCTACGGGGGACGGCTGAAGGGTCTGATGACCTGGTCGCTCAACTGGGACGGCTCGCGCGGCTGGACCTTCGGCGACAACGTCAAGGCCCTCCAGCAGCGCTAGACGATCCCCGGGGCCGAGGCAGGAACACGCCTCGGCCCCGGGGCCTGCGTCGCGACGCGGCCGTCGCGGGCACGGCCTGCCTGCCAGAACACGGGGCCGCCTGGAGGGCGGTCCGCGGTCCCTGTGGAGCGGGCGACGAACGAGTCGACGGGTCGGTGGCGGACGGTTCGGCCGGTGCTGGTTCAGGAGTGGGGCGTGGGCCGGCGGGGCGGGGGGATCGCGCGGAGCAGGTCCCACAAGGGGGTGGAGCCGGCGGCCCATCGGGCGAGGAGGTGGCGGTCGACCAGGTGTAGGCGCTGGGAGTCGGCGAAGGCCACGGCGTTGGCGGTGATGCGGCCGTTGGTGACCAGGACGACGACATCGCCGCCGTGGACGGGGCGGCCGGTTCCGTTGAGAACGTGCAGGTCGGGGGTGCCGATCGCGGTGCCGTTCCAGCCGGCGGCGCGGTGCTTGCACTGGATGACCCACCGCCGGCCGTGCGGGTCGGTGGCCTTCACGTCCGCGCCGTCATCGCCGGCCCCACCGACCTGGACGGCGTCCGCGCAGCCGTCGCGGCGCATCAGGTCGCGCACCGCGTACTCGAAGTCCCGGTGGTGCAGCGCGTCGAGCTGCGGCAGCGCGTAGCGCAGCCCAGCAGCCTGGACGCGCTGCCACCGCTCCCGCTCCCGCCGCCGCCATCCCCACACCGCGCCCGCTCCCATCGCGGCGGCGACGAGGAGCGCGGGAACCGCGGGGTGGGCGATGAGCCAGCGCGCCACGGCGGCCAGCACGCTCCACACCACAGCGACCGCCATCACCGCGACGAGCAGACGCTCCCGGCCCCACGTGCCGCGGGTGGAGCGCCGCGGCGTCATGCGCCCGCGGCGCGCATACGCCGGCCGCTGCCCGGGGCGGCCGCGTGAAGATCGGGCGGGTGCCATGCGGCGGCGGGGCGGTCGCGGGTGGCGGCGCGGCACCGGACCGCGGCGGCGGGCCGGCGGGCGGGGGCTCACCGCTGCCCCCGGGCCGGAAAGCGGATCGGGTAGGAGACCGTGGTCGTCGGTTGGGGAACGGGCTTGTCCCAGCCGGGCCACCGGATCGGATACACGCTCGTCGGCTTCGGGCCGGGCGCCCGGCGCACGGCCGCCTTTCCGTCGGCCGGCTTGCCGCCCGCGCCGGCCGGCGCCGTGCCGGCGCCGTGCGCGACCACGAGCGCCACCACGATGCCCGCTACCAGCAACTGCCCGCTCGACCCGGCGGCGTTGCGCCAGTGCCCCCGCACCCGCGTCCCGTCCGCCCGGAAGTACTCCCTGACACCAGGCACTGCCCTACCCCCTCCTCGCATGGCGACCAGCCTCGTCCCGCACGTCACCCGCGCCGAAGTGACGACCGCGCGCCCGCTGAAGCAGCCCCGACCGCAGCACGGTGCTGCCGGCCGATACAGGACTTCGCACCGTTGTAGCGACCCCAGCGCAGTCGTCAGGACCCGAACTGTGTCGGTTGGCCGGATGCGGACATCGTTTGGCGAAGACGAGACAGATTGCCGTAATGCCGGCTCTGCCCCGCTCCACCGACGGACCGCACGAGAACCCGTGCAGCCCACGAGCAGGGAAACCTGACTCACCCCTGGGACGCGAGCTGACAACGCGATGAGCGCGGCAGGGCCCCGGCCCTGCCGCGCGGGAGCTGCTGGAAGGCCGTGGTGGCGGCGGGGCGGAGCAGCGGGCCAGGCGGTGGGACGCGAAGATCTGCGGCAAAGCCTGCTGGACGTCCGGCGGCCCCACGGCGGCGCGCAAACCGGGTCGAAGCCCTTCACCTCGCGCGGCAGCGGTTGTTCGAGGTCCATCGCCCTGGGCTGCCCGACGGCATCCCACGCCAGGCAACCGACCCTGAAGAGTCTGTCGGTCAGAAGTTCGCACTGCTGACTAGCGCGCGGAAGGCCGCCCGGAAGGCCGCCCGGCAAGCCGGGCGGCGCGGTCCGTCCGCCCTCGGAGCCCGTCAACGTGCTTGCCCGCCGGCTCCGGCCAGGTCCGCGAGCGAGGCCGTGAACGCTTTGACCAGCTGGCCCGCGTCTTCGGAGGCGAGCAGCGACGTACGGTACTCCAGCCGTCCCGACAGCCGCCCCGGGCCGTACAGCAGCGACATCGTGACGTCGAACTTGGCCCGGTCGGGGGTGACCGGCACGCTTCGGTTGACCATCCCCTCGAAGCGGACGGCCGGCTCGTCGTCCATGCTCAGGTACAGCCGTGGGAAGTCGACGGGCAGTCGCGCTCTTTCCCGCAGACCCTTGACGAGCCGGGGAAAGGGGAGGTGTTCCTGCGCGGCGACGGCCTGGTCGAAGGCGTCGCGGGTGCGGTCGAGCACCGCGGGGCCTTCGGGGACGCGCCCGCAGTCGAGCAGTACGGTGTTGGTGAAGCACCCGACGATGCCCTCGGACTCAGGTATGCGGCGGCCCGAGACAGCGACGGCAAGCAGCGGCCGCTGCACGCCGAGGACCGCGGCCAGCGCACGCCGGTAGGCGGCGCAGACCACGATGAAGGGAGTGTGGCCGGCCGTCGCGGCGGCGCTCTCGACTCGGTGTGCGAGCGCGTCGGGAACGGTGAGCTCGACGGCCTCGGCGTGCCCGCCGGCGGACCACTCGGCCGGTTCCGCCGTCTGTGCCGCGCGGACGGCCGGTAGCAGGTCCGCCACCGCGCGGGTCAGCGCCAGGTCGGTGGCGGGGTCCGCAGCGGATTCGTTCCGCCAGGCGTTGAGGTCGCAGAGGGTGATTCGGCCGACGGCCGGTACGGCTGCGGGGTCGTTGTGGAACCGCTCCAGGTCGTGCAGGAGCAACCGCAGCCCCCACCCGTCCATGACGAGGTGGTGCCAGGCCAGCAGCAGCATCGACGGACCGTCCGGCACCCGGAAGAGAACGCAGCGCAGCAGCGGGCCCTGGCCCAGGGGGATGGGTCGGGCGGCCTCTGCTCGTACCAGCGCGAGGAGTTGAGAGCGCGTGCGGCCGGGCGGGACGGCTCGCAGGGTGAGGCCGATCCGGTGCGCGCCCAGGCTCAGGACGGGTTCGCCGTCCCGGGATTCGACGGCGGCGCCGACTGCCGGGTGGCACAGCGCCGCCTTGCGGACGGCGTCAGCCAGTCTGCGGGTGTCCACGTCACCGCCGAGTTCGAGGCAGTACGTCTCCAGGTAGAGCAGCGGGTCCGGGTCGAGCTGGTCGTGCATCCAGATGGCCCGCTGATCGGCGCTCAGGGGAGCGGACGTACGGCCCGCACCGGGCGGGACGGGCCGGTTCTCGTGGGGCGGTGCGGCGGCCACGACGGCGGCCAGCTCTCCGGCGGACGCCGCACCCAGGACATCCGCGACCGACACCGACCGGCCGGTCAGCTCGCGCAGTCGCGCGGCGGCGCGCGCGGCGCCCAGCGAGGTGCCGCCCAGTTCGGCGAAGCCGCGCCCGTCAGGCACCGGGATGCCGAGGACGTCCTGCCAGGAAGCGGCCACGGCGCCCAGCGGGGAGTCGTCGTGCGGCAGCGGCTCCCCGGCGCCGGTCGCACTCCCGGGCGGCATCGGCGCCGCCGTCAGCGCCCTGCGGTCGAGCTTGCCGTTGGGCGTGAGGGGGAACACCTCCCGTACGGCGATCACCGAGGGGACCATGTAGTCGGGCAGGGCGCGAGCGGCGAACGTCCGCAGGGCGGCGGGGCTCACGACCTGGCCGGCCGCCGGGATGACGTGGCCGACGAGCCGGGCGTCACCAGGAGAGTCCTCGCGGACCGTGACCGCTGCTCGGGCCACGCCGCCGTGAGCCGACAGTGCGTCTTCGATCTCGGCGAGTTCGACGCGAAACCCGCGCACCTTGACCTGGAAGTCGACCCGTGACAGGTATTCCAGGCTGCCGTCCGCGCCCTGTCGGACCAGGTCTCCCGTCCGGTACATCCGAGTCCCGCGCGGTCCGGACGGATCGGCGACGAAGCGTTCGGCGGTCAGGTCCGGGCGGTTCAGGTAGCCCCGCGCCAGCCCGTCACCGGCGAGGTACAACTCCGCGGCCACCCCGGGCGGCACGGGACGCAGCTCTTCGTCGAGGACATGGACCCGGGTGCGGCGGATCGGCCGGCCGATCGACGCCGGTCGGGCGCTGCCGTCCACCTCCTGTGCCGTCGACCAGATCGTCGTCTCGGTCGGACCGTAGAGATTGGTCACTCCGCTGCCCAGGGCGCGCAGCCGCTCGCCCAGTGCGGCGGGCAGCGCCTCGCCGCCGACCAGCATGCGCAGGCCCCGCACGGCGTTGGGGTGCTCGGAGACGAGGGCCTGCCAGAGCGAAGGCGTCGCTTGCAGGGTCGTGGCGCCCGACCGGTCGACCAGGCGGGACAGCAGCAGCGGATCGCGCACCACGTCCGCGGGCGCCATCACCACCGACGCCCCTGAAGCGAGGGGCAGACAGATCTCGAGTGCCGCGATGTCGAACGCGATGGTGGTCACCGCCACCAGCCGGTCGGTCGGTGTCAGGGCGAAGCGCTCCCGCATCGCGATCAGGAAGTTCAGCAGGGATCCGCGGGTGACGACGACGCCCTTGGGGCGGCCCGTCGACCCCGAGGTGTAGATCACGTACGCGGGGTGCCACGGCAGTACCGGCCGGTCCGGCACGAAGGGCCCGACGTCGGCGCCTGACACGTCCTGACCGGACAAGAGCAGCCGGGGGATGCCGTCCGTGGGTTCCCCGGCCGCCGGTTCGGCCGTGGTCAGCAGCAGCGCGGGCGCGGCGTCGGCCAGGACGTGGGCGATCCGGTCCGCCGGGTAGTCCGGATCGAGCGGTACGTACGCAGCGCCGCACCGGAGGACCGCAAGGAGCGCCACCACCAGTTCCGCCGAGCGCGGCAGCATCAGCGCCACCAGGTCCTCCGGGCCGACGCCGCGTGCCGCGAGGTTCCGGGCGAGGGCGTTCACGCGGGCGTCCAGCTGCGCGTACGTCAACCGGGTGTCCCCGGCCAGGACGGCGACGGCGTCCGGGTTGCGTGCCGCCCGCGCCTCGAACAGCGCGGCCGGGCCGTCTGCGCTCGGCGTGCCTCCGGTCGTCCCGCCGCCGGGCGCCGCGTGGGGCCGGCCCGGCCGCATGTCCGTCCAGTGGGCGGTGACGTATTCCAGGCACTCCTGGCGGTCGGCTGGACCGTGGACCACGTCCCAGCCGTCCGGGACCGTGGCGAAGGCGGGCCACAGCGAGTGCTGGCGCGCGTCGTTGGCCAGGACGAGATGCCGGAGGTCCGCGTCCTCGAAGGGGTTGGTCACGATGGGTCTCCGTGGTCGCTGTGCCGCCGTGCGGTGCGCTCGTCCGGCGGCTCGACCGGTCGGGCTGCCTGGTCGCCCGCGTCGGCGGGGTGGGCCGCTCTTCTGTTCCTGGCTCGGCCGGCTGCGAGGTGGCCGACGCCCGTCAGCGCACCGAGCGCCAGGCAGCCCAGCCACAGCAAGCTGCCACCGTGCTGGAGGACGTATCCGCCGAGCGAGGGGCCGACCAGTCCGGCCATGTTGTACGAGACGGTGAAGAAGCCCTGGTAGCGGCCGCGCATGTGGTCCGGGGACAGCTTCGCGGCGAGCGCCGGGCCCGTCGAGGCGTTGAGCATCTCCCCGGCCGTCCAGATGAGCACGGAGACGATGAAGAAGAGCAGCGACTGCCCGACGGCGAGGACGGCGAAGCCGCCTCCCATGAGGACGGCGGCCAGGGCCAGGATCCGTTCCGGCCGCCGGCCGTGGACGATGCGGGGCACGAAGAGCTGGCCGGTGACGATGACGACGCCGTTCAGCGCGATGAGCCATCCGTAGGTGGCGGGCGGCAGACCGGCGTCCTGGACGGCGAGCGGCAGGGTCGACATGTGCTGCATGAAGACGACGGAGAACAGCACTGCCAGACCGACCAGGGTCAGGAAGGGCGTGTCACGCAGGACGGCGGCGACCCCGTCGTCTCGTTTCCCACGTGTCGTCGCGTGGCCCGCCGGAGCGGTCCGTACGGGCGGGCGGGGTTCGGGGACGCGGAAGAAGACCAGCAGCGCCCCGAGCAGTGTCGTCGCCGCGTCGAGCAGGAACAGCAGCGTGTAGTCGACCTCGATGACGAACCCGGCCAGGGCGCCCGCCGTCGCGAAGCCGAGGTTCACGGCCCAGAACTGGAGTGAGAAGGCCCGCGCGCGGTGCTCCTCGTCGGTGACGTCGACCATCAGGGCGCTCGCCGCGGGCCGCACCATGTTGCTCGCGAGGCCGACGGCGACGGCCAGCAGCAGGATGCTCGTCCGTTCCCGGGCGAAAGCGAGGAGCGTCATGAGGACGGCGGTGGCCAGGTTTCCGGCGAGCAGGGTGCGTCGGCGCCCGAGGAAGTCGGCGACGAAGCCGCCCAGGAGCGTGCCGAACATGCCTCCGCCGCCGAACGCGAGGCCCACCACCAGGCCCGCGAAGGAGGCGGAGAACCCGCGCTCCTTCGTCAGGTACATCGCCATGAAAAGGATGACGAAGGAGCCGAGTTGGTTGATCAGGATGCTCGCCCACAGGTACCAGAAGACCTTGGGCAGTCCCCTGGTGGCGTGGGCGAGGCGGCCGCGCGGCGTCGTCATGCGCGGGCCGCCGGTGCCGGGACGACCGCCGGTGTCGTGGCGACCGCGCAGGCCACCGCGTCCGCGAAGCCCGTGCCGAAGACGCTCGCGTCCGCGACGAGCCGGATGCCGGCGCCTCGGCTGTCCGCCCGTTCGGTGCCGTAGATCCGCAGCGCGCCGTGCAGCCGGTAGGCGCCCATGGGCGGCACGTCGAGCGGCGTTCCCGGGGTGCCGTCCACCCGGGGGGTGGCCTGTGCGGCCAGGTAGTTGAAGAGCGCGTAGGGCGGCAGCGGTTCACTGGGCACGTAGCGGGCCCCGTACAGCTCGGGCTGAAGGCGCCGGACGACTTCCGCGTGGTGGACGGGGTGCCCGCGCATCGAGCGGAAGATCGCGCTGCTCACCTCCGGCAGGAGCTGCCCGGCGTCATGGCTCACGGGGAAGCCCGCGACCTGCCAGTTGGACAGGAACCCGGCCATGGCGAGTTTCTCGGGCCCGGAGCGGCGCGAGCTCTGAAGGAGGAGGGTGAACGGGTCTTCGCCGGCGGGGAGGTCCAGGATGCGCGCGATGGCCGCTGCGACCGAGGCGAGCACCATGGCGGAACGGGTGAGCGGAGCGCGAGTGCAGTCGGCCGAGGTCTCGAAGTCGACCTCGCAGTGGGCCGTCTCCGGACTGACCGGTGCGCCGGGGGTGCGCGACAGGCTGGGGTGCAGCGGAGGGTAGGCGGCCCCTCCCGCGGTGCGCCGCCAGTACGCGAGGGCCTTGTCCCCGGCGGGCGCGCCGGCGGCCCGCAGTTCCTCGCGGTAGAAGTCGTCGGCGGGTGTAGGAGCCGGTTCGGTGAACGCTCCGCCGCTGAGCCGGGTGAAGAGATCCGTCACGACGCGGGCGTGGCTGTGGCCGTCGATGACCAGGTGGTCGATGCTGAGACCGATCAGCGTCTCGTCGCGACCGGGGCTGACGACGAGACGTGCCAGGGGGCCTTCGATGAGGGTGACGGGTGCGCACAGTTCGGCGAAGAAGCGTTCCCGAGGGGTCTCCACGAAGGTCTGAGCGGCGATCTCGTCCGCGGGGCGCCGTCGGCATGCGAACGTGCCGCTGCCCGTCTCCTCGAACATCGAGCGCAGTGTCTCGTACCGCGCCACCAGCGCCTCCCACGCGGCCCTGGCCCGTCGGGCGGTGATCGGGCGCGCGAAGGTCCAGGCGAAGGTGGGCTGGTCCTGGGTGGGCTGCCCGCCGGCCCAGAGGGTGAGCCGTTCTCGTTGGGCCTGCGACACGGGCGGGTTGGTGGGGTCAGTAGTCACCTGACGGGTCCTCACATATGCGGCTCAGCGCTTCCAGGAAGTGGGCGGCGAGGCGTTCGCCGAAGGCGGGGTCGGTCTTCGCGGCGTCCGACCTGACGGTGAGCTCCCAGTCCTCGCCCATCGGCTGCCGGCCGATCTCCACCACGAGGGGGAAGCTCGTCCGGTCGCAGAACCACCACTCGCCGACCCGCAGGGTGCGCAGCCCGTCCAGGTCGTCGAAGGCCCGGAAGTCGGTGTAGTTGAACAGCACGGAGAACGGGGCGGCGCCCACCATGGCCTGGATGTCGGACAGCGGGAAACGGCGGAAGGGCTGCAATGCCTGCTCACCGGCGAACAGCTGCCGGGTCAGTCCCGCCCAGGTGCCGCCCCGCGCGTCCGCCCGCAGCGGCACGCTGTGGAGGAAGAGCCCCAGTGCGCGGTCGGCGTGGGCCGCCTCCGGGCGCCCGCCCGCGACGATGCCCGTGGTGATGTCGACGGCGCCGGTGGCCGCTCTCAGCGCCCACACGTGGGCGGCGAGGAAGAGGGACTTCTTGGGCAGGCCCCACCGGTCGGCGCAAGCCCTCACCGCATCGACCACCGCGGCCGGGACTTCCCTGCGGACATCCGGGTCGAGCGGGGAGGCCGCCCCGGCGCCGGTGGGCTCGGGCAGCGGGAGGGGCGCCGCCCCGGCCAGCGCCTGCGCCCAGTACCGCTGGGCCTCGACCGACCCGCTCTGCGCGCGCTCCAGTTCCACATAGGCGCGGTAGGGCAACGCGGGCCGCACGTCCGCGGCGGCGGCGCCCTGCGTCTCCCGCTCGTACTCGTCGATCAGCTCGGTGACGAGGAGGGAGAAGCTCCAGCCGTCCAGGATGCTGTGGTGCGCCGAGACCGACAGCTGGAAGTGGCCGTCGCCGTGGTCGTGGACGTGGCAGCGCCACAGCGGCGCCTGCTCGAAGTCGAACGGTCGCTGCCACTCCTGCCGCCACCACTCCTTGACCCGCTCGCCGGGGGTCGCCGCCGGCGGGAGGTGGTCGTGAAGGCGCAGTGGCACGGTGACGTCTTCGTGCACCAGTTGCAACGGCTCGGAGTAGGAGCCGAGATCGAACGAGGTGCGCAGGATGTCGTGGCGGGACGCCAGGGAGCCGAGGGTTCGGCGTAGGGCTGCGGGGTCGAGCGGTCCCTCGATCCGTACGCTCACCAGGTCGTGGTAGACCGTCGGATCGCCGCTGAACTGCGACTCGAAGACCATGCCGAGCTGGAGGGCCGTCAGCGGGTAGGCGTCGCGCACCCCGGTGGGCAGTCGTCCGCGGTCCTGGGCGTGGAGCAGCTCGTGGCGTGCGGGCGGCTGCTCGGGCGTCCCGGGCGCGGTGGAAGCGGCGCAGTGCGGGGCGAGCTCCGCGAGGCTCGGGTACCGGAACAGCTGTTCCACCGTGAAGGCGACCCCGGCTTCCCGCGCCATGCCGACCGTCCTGATGGCGGTGATGGAGTCGCCGCCGAGCGCGAAGAAGTTGTCTTCCGGTTCCACGGCGTCCCGGCCGAGGGCTCGGGCCCAGACGTCGTGGAGTACGTGCGCGGTGGGCCTCGACGGCGCGGGTGATCCGGGGTTCTCGGCGGTGCGGTCCCGTACGGCCGTGCGGGGCGCCGGCTCCGGCAGTGCCGCACGGTCGAGCTTCCCGTTGGGGGTGAGCGGAAAGGAGTCGACAAGGACGAGGACCGGGGGCACCAGGTGGGCCGGCAGCCGCTCCGCCAGGCCGTCCCGCAGTGCTCCGGCCCCCGTCGCGGCGCCGGGTGCGGGAACCGCGTACCCGACCAGCATCGGCTCGCCCAGAGCGTCCTGCCGGAGGATCACCGCGGCTTCCCTCACCGCCGGCAGGCCGGACAGCGCCGCCTCGACCTCGCCGAGTTCGATCCTGAAACCCCGCAGTTGCACCTGGTCGTCGGCGCGTCCGCGGAATTCGAGCTCCCCGTCCGGAAGGCGTACCGCCAGATCCCCCGTGCGGTACAGCCGCTCCCCCGGCTTGCCGAAGGGGTCGGGTATGAAGCTTCGGGCCGTCAGCTCGGGCCGGTTGAGGTAGCCCGCGGTGACGCCCGCGCCGCCCACGTACATCTCGCCCTGCTCTCCCGGGGCCACCGGCCTCATGCCGGCGTCGAGGAGGTGGACTCGCAGGTCTCGCAGCGGACGGCCGATGGGGCTGCCTGGCGCGTCGCAGTCGGCGGCGGTCACCGTGCGCAGGGTGACGTGCACGGTGGTCTCGGTGATGCCGTACATGTTGACCAGGCGCGGCCGCTTGTCCCCGTAGTGCGCGATCCAGGGCCGCAGGGTCGCCGGCTCCAGCACCTCGCCTCCGAAGACGACCAGCCGCAGCGCGGTCTCGGGGAAGCCCTCCGCCTCGGCCGCGCGAAGGAGTTGGCGGAAGGCCGTGGGGGTCTGGCTGAGCACGGTGACACGCTCGGCGGAGAGCAGCCGCAGGAACGTTTCCGGGGAGCGGCTGGTGGAGTACGGGACGACCACCAGACGGCCTCCGTGGAGCAGCGCCCCCCACACCTCCCAGACGGAGAAGTCGAACGCGGCGGAGTGGAAGAGGGTCCAGACGTCGTCGGAGGCCTCCGGGTCGATGCCCAGCTCGTCCTGGCAGGCGGTGAAGAGCCGGACGGCGTTGGCGTGGGTGACGACCACGCCCTTGGGCGTCCCGGTGGATCCTGAGGTGTGTATGACGTAGGCCGGCTGACCTGCTTCGACGCCGCTTGCCGGGTTGGCGTCTTCGCTGCCCGGGCCGGCCTCCGCGGCGCCTTCCACAGACAGGTAGGCGACACCGTCGCCGGCGAAGGCCGCCCGGTGTCGTTCCTGGCCGAGCACGACACGGCAGCGGGTGTCAGCGAGGGTGAAGCGGGTGCGTTCGGCCGGGTAGGCGGGGTCCAGCGGCACATAGGCGGCACCCGACTTGAGGACCGCGATCAGTGCCACGACCAGGTCGGCCGACCGGTCGCTGCACACCCCGACGAAGGAGCCGGGGCCGGCGCCCAGACGGCGGAGCCGATGCGCGAGGCGGTTGGCCGCCCGGTTGAGTTCCGCGTAGGTGTGGGTGCGGGGTCCGTCGGTCAGCGCGACCCGGGCGCCCCCTTCGGCGGCCCGCCGCTCGAAGAGCTCGTGCAGGACCGGCAGGGCCGTCCGGCCGAGCTCCTGGGGTTGTGGCATGGCACCTTTCCTGTCCTGCATGACGCCTTCCGGTGTTCTGGGTGCGGTGAGCGACGAGCGTTCACGGCCGGGGCCGGCCCTGTCCGCCGGAGAGGTCTCAGACGGGCTGGCGGGTCACGAACGGTTCGGCCTCCCTGGCGAAGTCCTTGAGGCGGGGGTTCTCCAGCAGCGTCCGGATCGGGACCTCGGCGCCCAGGGTCGCCTTGATGCGCGCGATGGCCCGTACCGCCAGAAGGGACTGCCCGCCGAGGAGGAAGAAGTCGCTGTCGGTGCCGACCGGGTGGCCCAGGACCTCGGACCAGATGCCCGCGAGGGCGGCTTCCGTCGAGTCGGCCGGCTCGTCCGGCGCCGTGTCTCCCGAGCCGGCGGCCCCCGGCTCGGGCAGCGCCCGCCGGTCCAGCTTGCCGTTGGGCGTCGCCGGCAGCGAGGGGAGGATCATCACCTCGGTGGGGACCATGTAGGCCGGCAGGGTGGCGGCGAGCCGGTCGCGCAACGCCACCGGGTCGAGCTGCCGGCCGGGGCCGGGCACTGCGTAGGCGGTCAGCCGGGCGGTGTCCGAGGCCCCGTGGACGTGGGCGACGGCGGTGCCGACCCCTTCGAGGGCTCTGAGCGCCGCCTCGACCTCACCGAGCTCGATACGGAAGCCGCGCAGCTTGACCTGGCTGTCCGTACGGCCGAGGAATTCCATCGTGCCGTCCGCCCGGAACCGCGCGCGGTCACCGGTGTGGTACATCCGTGCCCGGGAGGCGCCCGCGAACGGGTCGGGGATGAACTTGCGCCGCGTCAGGTCCGGATCGCCGTGGTATCCGGCGGCCAGGCAGTCTCCGCCGATGTGGAGGTCGCCGGGGACGCCGACGGGGACCGGGCGCAGGTCGCGGTCCAGGATGTAGTAGCGGGCGTTCTGGATCGGCCGTCCGTACGGAATGCTCGTCCAGCGCGGGTCCACCTCGCCGACGCGGTGGTAGTTCGACCAGATGGCCGCTTCGGTGGCGCCGCCGAGGGAGACCACTTCGGCGCGCGGGAAGGCCGAGCGTACGGCGTCGGGCAGCGTCACCGGGATCCGGTCCCCGCTCAGGAACACCAGGCGCAGCGTGGAGGAGGGAGGCGCGGGGCGCAGCGCGAAGAGCGGCTCCAGTTGCTGGAGCGCGGCCGGCGCGGAGTCCCAGAAGGTGATGGGTTCGCCGTCGAGCACGGACAGCAGGCGCCGTGGGTCGCGGACTTCGTCGTCGGTGGCGACCCGGACGCTGCCGCCGGCCGCGAGCAGCCCGAAGACGTCGTAGACGGAGAGGTCGAAACCGAACGCGGTGATGAACAGCACCCGGTCGTCCGGCCCGATACCGAAGGTGGTGTTCACCCAGCGGATCAGGTTGACCACGGGGGCGTGCCTCAGCAGTACGCCCTTGGGCACGCCGGTCGATCCGGAGGTGAAGATGACGTACGCGAGGTCGTCGGGGGCGGCGCGGTGGGGCTTGGGGGCGTCGGCGGGCGCGGGGCCGATGGCGCGGTCCACCCGTACCCGGTCCGTCCCGTGCGGGGCGGGCGGGGCGTCTGTGTCGTCGCCGACCCACAGGATGTGCCGCAGGGCGGGCAGTCCGGCGCTCAGTTCGCTCAGCGCGGCGACCCGGGAGGGGCTGCACAGGACCACGGACGTACGCAGCGAGTCGAGGAGACGGCGGATCCGCTCCGTCGGCAGGGAGCACTCGACGGGGGCGTAGGCGGCGCCCGCTTTCAGGACGCCGAGCAGGGCGACGACGCTGTGCACCGTCCGCTCCAGGTGCAGGGCGACGAAGTCGCCGGGGCCTATCCCCCGGGCGGCGAGCTGACCGGCGACCAGGTCGGCCGCCCGATCCAGTTCGGCGTAGGCGAGACGGCGCTCGCCCTGGACCACGGCGACGGCGTCCGGGGTGCGGGCGGCCTGGCGCTCGACCAGCTCGTGGATGCAGGCGGGGTCGTCGTACTCGTTCGCGGTGTCGTTCCACTCGTGGACGATCCGGTGGTACTCGGCCGGGTCGAGGAAGTCGAGCGAACCGACGGCGGTGTCCTCGCCCGCCCCGGACAGCGCGGTCAGGAGCAGCCGGAAGTGGCGCAGCAGAGCTGCGGCGTCGGCTTCTTCAAGGCGGGCGCAGTCATGTTCCAGGCGGAGGGAGAAGCCTTCGCCGGTCGTGACGGTGAGCTCGATGGGGAGGGACGCCCGCTCGGCCGTCGGCTGCCCGGGGCGGTCCCGTACGCGCAGGCACTTGTCGAAGAGCGGCACATCGGGCGGCGGTTCGCCGAGCGCGGGTGCCCCGTGCGGCGCCGGACGGGTGCGGCCGGGATCGCAGAGGGCCGCGGCCGCCGCGTCGAGGAGGGAGCGCACCGACCGGTCGTAGTCGACCGTCAGCCGGACCGGGACCGGGGCCTGGTGACCGCCGTCCGCCTGGTCATGCGCGCAGGCGGGTCCAGGGACCGCCGCCCCGAAGAGGAGGTCCTTGCCGGCGCCGTACCGCGCGAGCAGCACGGCCCAGGCGGTGAGGGGGAGCAGGGCGGGCTCGACGCCGAAGCGGTCGGCGCAGGCCGCGAGGGCGGCGCCCTCTGCCTCGGTGAGGCGGGTCTCGACGACCGCGCGCCGGTCACCGAGGCGGGCGGGGTGCTCGACGCCGAGCACAGCGGGCTCCGCGAAGCCGGCGAGCCGGTCACGCCAATTCGTCTCCGCTTCTCGCGCTTGGCGTTCCATGCTTTCCACGCTTCCCCTCTCTTCCCCGGCAGCCACTCGACGCCATTCCGCAGAGTGAAATCTTGCTTTCAAGCGAATGGAACGCTAGCCGTTGTCCGCAAGACCGTCAAGCGGCATGAGGTACGGTGAACACCGCTTAGAAAACCTGTCCATGACGGCTTTCGGCGAGAAATCCAACAAGCTTCGGAGGTGCTCTGCCTTGACCGCGACACCCTGGTTCACGGGAACACCCAAGCCGAATCCGGCGATCCGGTTGTTCATGTTTCCGCACGCCGGCGGAGCGGCATCCGCTTTCGCCCACTGGACCACCCTGGGCGGTGGCGGCATGGAGATCCGACCCGTCCAGTACCCGGGCAGGGAGACCCGGCTGCGCGAGCGCCCGCCCGAGAGCATCGGCGCTCTGGCGGACGCGATCGCCTGCGCCGTGGCAGTCGAGGAGCCCGGCGCGCCCTACGCCTTCCTCGGTCACAGCATGGGCGCCCTGGTCGCGTTCGAAGTGGCGCGACGGCTGCGTGAGCTGGGACTCCGCGGACCCGTGGAACTCTTCGCCGCCGCCTGTGCGGCGCCGCAGACCCCGCGCGCTCCGCACGTGAGCACCCTGTCGGACGAGCGCCTCGCCGACTGGCTGGCGGGTGAGGACCCCGCTACGGCAGAGGCGCTCACCCACCCCGAGCTGGCCGCTCTCGTCCTGCCGGCGGTACGCGCCGACCTGACCGCGGTCGAGAACTACCATCTGGCGCCGGGACCGCCGCTCACGTGCCCCATCACCGCGCTCACCGGATCCGAGGATTCCCTTCACGACGCCGCAGTAACGGGCTGGCGAGAACACACATCGGGAATGTTCGGGCATCAGGAATTCCCCGGCGGCCATTTCTTTCTCCGGCCGTCGGCAGCCGCTCTCTTCGATTTCGTCCAGGCCCGGCTCGCGCTCCGCCGGCAGATTCGATGAGGCTGGGCGCGGCACTTCCCCGAAATTGAGCCTGCCCCTCCGCGTCCCACCGGTTCATGAAATTCCGGGGTGGGCGAGGGCCTCGTGGACGGCGGCCCGGTCGATTTTGCCGTTCGCGTTGAGCGGGAGAGCGGGGAACGCGGTCAGCGTGTCGGGGACCATGTATCCGGGCAGTCGTTCGCGCAGCGCGGCACGCAGTCGGTCCGGCTCCGCGCCCGCGCCGCTGAAGGCGGCCACCAGCCGCGTGCCGGTGGTCGCGGTCAGGGCGACGACCACCGCGTCGGCCACCCCCGGCTGCTCCCGCAAGGCCGCCTCCACCTCGGCGGTTTCGACCCGGTAGCCGTGGACCTGGACCTGCGTGTCGAGGCGCCCCACGTGCACGAGGGGCCCGGTGGCGGCCGGCTCGCCGCGTACCACCCGGTCTCCGGTGCGGTACCAGTGCGCGTCCGTCAGGACGGTCGCCGGGTCGTACGGCGAGCCGTCCGGCGTCAAGAACCGGCCGGCGTTGTCCGAGGGATCGAGGTACCCGGCGAAGCGCTGCGCCCCGCGCACGCACAACTCGCCGTCCCTGAGGTGCACTTCCGTGCCCCGGTGCGGCTCGCCGATGGGCACCGTGCCGTTGGCGGGGGCCGGCCAATCGGCCTCGTCGGGCGGCAGCCGGTAGGTGAGGCAGGTGACCGTCAGCTCGGTCGGCCCGTAGCCGTTCTCGATGGCGCCGGCCGGTGCGGCGCGCTTCCATGCCCTCGCCTGCTGGAGCGTCAGCGGCTCCCCGCAGAACATGCTGCGGCGCAGCCCCGGCATGCTGTGCGGCGTGAGCGCCCGCAGCCGCCCGGCGATGGTGATCACGGATGGTACGGAGTTCCAGTGGGTGATGCCGCGGTCGTTGACGAAGCGGACCGGTGTGAGCACCTCGTCCCGGGTCGGGACGACCAGCGCGGCGCCCGAGCCCCAAGCCGCGAACATGTCCAGGACCGACGGGTCGAAGGTCAGGTCGAACGTCTGCGAGAGGCGGGCGCCCGGCCCGGCGTCGCAGCGCGGGACGACGTGTTCGAGGTGGGCGCAGATGTTGCGGTGCCGCACGGGCACGCCTTTGGGCGTGCCGGTGGAGCCGGAGGTGAAGAGGATGTACGCGAGATCGTCCCCGTCCGCAGGGGCGGGCGGCAAAGCGTCCACTTCGACGGTCGGCTGCCCCTGCCGGGCTCTGCCGGGCCGCCAGAGCGGCACCCCGAGGTCGGCGGACGGGCCGTCCTCGTCCGCGACCACCAGGTCCACGTCCGCGGCCCGGACCACCGCCGCGTTGCGTGCCGCGGGGAAGGCCGTCCCGAGGGGCACGACCGTGGCGCCGAGACGCTGTGCGGCGAGGTATCCGGCGTACGCCGTGATCGATCGCGACGCCAACAGGCCGACCCGGTGCGGTATGCGGCCGTCCAGCCGGCGCACGATCCCCGCCGCGACGCGCTGCGCCGCCGCGGCGAGTCCGGCGTAGGTCAGCACCTCGCCGCCGACCTCCAGGGCGGTGTGTCCCGGGTAGGACGCGGCGGAGGCCGCGAACCAGTCGTGGAGCGTGCGGCGACAAGCCACAGTGGTCATCGGTCGGTCATCCTTCCTGTATGCCGCTCGGGTCGGCGGCATCGGCTCGTGCGGGGAACGCACAGCTGAGGGGTGTCGCGAAGTGGCCGCGCAGGCTCTGCCAGCGCAGTCCTCGCCACGTGCCGCGGCAGGCGCCGAGCGGTACGTCGATCGTCCAGGGGCGACCGGTCATCCCCTGCCCGGTCGCCTTCACACACGCCTCCTGCGCGGTCCAGACCCAGGCGAGCTCGCGGGCCGCTTCGGCTGCGGGCAGGGAGTCGAACTCGACGGTGCAGCCGTGCAGACAGCGCCGGGCGAGGGCGCGGGAGGCAGGGGCCCGCGGATGCTGCACGTCCACTCCGACCGGCCGACCCAGCGCTACCGCGACGGCCACCGTCCCGCCGTCGTGCGACACGCTGACGCCCACGCCGGGGTGTCCGTCGAGGCGCGGCCTGCCGCCCGGATCAGCGAGGACGCCCACCCGCGCGGCGGCCGGACGCGTCCGGGCGAGCAGTTCCCGCAGCAAGCCGCGTCCCGCGAGGAACTCCCGCGCCCGCCATCCCGGCATGCCGTCCGCCCGGTGCCGGTCGCCGGGGTGGGTGCTCACCGGGACGTCGTCCACGTCGGCCGCCGCCAGCCACACCCCGGACGCCACCTCGATCACGGGGGACGCCCCCGCCGCCGCGGGCGGCGCCTGCGCATCCACCGTCATGCGGTGCAGGCCCGCATGTGCCCGTGTACGGCTGCCCGGACGTCGGCCGGCGCCTGCGGGTCGATCTCCAGGTCGTGCAGCCACGCGGCATCGTCCCGGTAGCGCGCCCGGAACGGTCGGCCGACCAGCGACGGATCCCGTGCCTGGAGGAACCGCAGCTGGAACCAGCGGCCCTGCCCGGTCTCCTCGTCTCCGTCGACCACGACCTTGCCGGGCGTCGCGGACATCACCGGGCCGCGCACCGTGCGGGCGAGTCCCGGCAGCGTCCGGTAGGCGTCGCGGAAGATGCCGGCCGCCTTGGCGAGCGGCACCTTGAAGTACTCCTGCGGGCCGGTGTCGCGCTCGACGAACATGTAGTACGGCACCGCCCCCGCCCGGAGTTCGGCACGCCACAGCCGGCCCCATACGTCCGCGTCGTCGTTGACGTGCGCGATCAGCGGCGCCTGGCAGTAGATCACGGCCCCGGTGGCGCGGATCCGGCGCAGCGCCTCCTGGGCGAGGTCGGTCTCCAGCTCGCGCGGGTGGCTGAAGTGGGCCATCACCGCGAGCTGCCGGCCCGACGCCACGACCTTCTCGAACAGGCGCAGCACGTCATCGGCGTCCTGGTCGGTGACGAAACGCTGCGGCCAGTACGCGACCGACTTGGTGCCGATACGGATGGTGCGGAGCGATTCGACGTCCAGGAGCGGTTCCAGGTGTGTGCGCAGCCGCTCGGTGGACATCACCATCGGGTCGCCGCCGGTGACCAGGACGTCGTGGACCTCGGGGTGCGCGGCGAGATAGCGGATCAGGCCCGAGGGGTCGGGAGCCGCGAAGCGCAGGTCGGCGTCCCCGATGAACTGCGCCCACCGGAAGCAGTAGGTGCAGTACGCGTGACAGGTCTGGCCCTGGCTGGGGAAGTACAGCACCGTCTCGCGGTACTTGTGCTGGAGGCCGGCCAGGGAGGCGCCGTCCTGGGCGGGTACGTTCAGTTCCCGTTGGCCGGAGGGGTGCGGGTTGAGCCGCTCCCGGATGTCCGTGACCGCCTCGCGCAGCAGGAGCTTGTCGGCTGGGTCGGCGGACAGCTTGGCCAGCTGCCGGTCGTCCTCCTCGGTCAGCATCCCCTGCTGCGGGAACGTCAGTTGGAACATCGGGTCGGCCGGCCCGCGGTCCCAGTCGACGAGTTGGTCCAGGACGTAGCCGTTGACCCGGAACGGCAGCACGAGCGAGACGCGGCGCACCAGCTCGCGCACGTCCTCCGGCAGGCCGTAGCGGTCGGCTATCTCGTCGATGTGGCGTGGCCCGAAGGCGCGGAAGCGCTCGGCCGTGCGGGTCGAGGGCTCGGTCGTGAAGATCATCGTGCCGTCCTCCCGGCGGTCTTCTTGCGGAACAGCGCGTCACCGAGGACGAGGAAGTCCAGGTCCATGGCGCGGAAGGCCGCCAACGCGTCCCCGCGGGTGTTGACGATGGGCTCCCCCTTGCCGTTGAAGGAGGTGTTGAGCAGCACCGGTGGCTCGCCCTGCCGCTCCAGCGCGTCGAGGACCGCGCCCACGGCCGGAGCCTCGTCCGCAAGCAGGACCTGCGGGCGCGTGGTGCCGTCGACGTGGACCACGCCGGGCGCGACGCGCCGGCCCAGTTCGGTGGCCCGGGCCGCGCCGAGCATGTACCGGCTGAGGTGCTCCTGCGGCTCCCACAGCCGCGCGCCGTACTCCGGTCGCGTCACTCCGGCGAACGGCCGCCACTGCTCGCGGTCCTTGATGACGTTGACGCGGGTGTTGACCTCCACGGTGCTGGGCACGGCGATGATGGAGCGGCGGCACAGTGCCCGCGGGCCCACCTCGGCCCGGCCCTGCGCGACCGCGCCGACCCGCCCGTCGAGCAGGAGCGCGGTGACGGTGTCGACGTCCAGGTCGGAGCGGAGCAGGTCCGACGTGTCGAGGGAGGAGGGGGTACGCGAGCGGGCGCGGCCGTCGATGTCCGTGCCGAGGTAGGGGCTCAGCGGGCGGCCGGTGCGGTGCTTCGGCGGGTTCACGATCCAGGCGGCGCCGAGGGCGACGCCGGCGTCGTGCGGCACCGGGGGCACGTACAGCGGGCCGGGCAGCGTTCCGTTGGTGCTGCAGTTCAGTGCCACCCCGCCGGCCAGGCACAGTTCGTCGGCTCCGGAGAGTTCGCGGGTGGCGGCGGCGAGCGCGGTGACCGTCTGCTCGACGATCCGCTGGGCGGTGTAGGCGACCAGGACGGCGTGGGGGTCCTCGGCCAGCCGGCCCTCCGGTACAGCGGGAGCGTCCGCGCCGGCGATCTTCGTATAGCGCTCGCGCCAGGCGGCGACCGTCGTGTCGTACTGCTCCTTGATGTCCTTTGCGGTGGCCCGGCCGGTGTTCTCCGGCAGTGGTCCGACGGCCAGCCGGAAATCGTCGGCGGCGAGGTCCACCAGCGGTTCGACCGCGGTGCCGCGCGCCCGCCCGTAGGCGGCCAGGCCCATGGTCTTGCCCGCGTTGAGGAAGGAGAAGCCGAGCCAGGTGGACGCCGCGTCGTAGGCGTAGCCGAGCGAGGAGGTCCGGGGCCAGCCGCGTTCCCGGCGCGGCTCGGCGCCGTCCTCGAAGGTCCAGATGGTGGTGGACTCGTTCTCGCCGTGCCCGTCGATCACCAGCACCCCGGCCCTGGTGAAGGGGGAGGCGTAGAACGCGGAGGCGGCGTGCGCGGCGTGGTGGGGCACCCGGACCACCTCGGGCAGCCGGCCGCCGAAGTCGAGGCCCACCGCGTAGGCGAGGAACTCGGCATCGTCGGCGAACCGCGACGGGTAGAGCTGCTCGGTGTCCCAGCCGACGGCGACCACATCGATGTCGGCCGCGGTGATGCCGGCCTGTTCCACGCAGAACTGCGCGGCGTTGAGGGGTTTGCGGTACAGCGAGTGCCGCACCCGGTTGCAGCGCTCCTCCTCGGAGAAGGCGACGACCTCGCCGCTCGTATCGACGAGGCAGGCGGCCGTGTCGTGCCAACCGGTGGGTGGCGCGTTGACACCGAGAATCCACATGGGTCGCTCCGTGAGTGGTGGGGGGAGTGTGACGACGGGCCCTAGAGGGCCACCGGCGCACTCAGGGGCACGTCCTGTTCGGCGGGCAGGCGCAGCCGGTCGAGTTCTTCCTGCGCGGATTCGGCGACTATCGACCGCACGATCTCGGTGGCGCCGCCGCTGATGCCGAAAATGGCCGCCTGGGCGCGGAGTTGCTGCACTCCTCCGGTGGAGAAGCCGTGTGATCCCTGGAGTTGCCCGCAGGTCTCCATCACGTGGTTGACGGTGGTGCCGGCGGCGGCCTTGAGCATGGCGGCGGCCGTGTTGTCGTGTCCGTCGACGACGCGGGCCCGCAGCCGGTCGCACAGGCCCTGCAACTGGTGGACGGCGATGAGGCTCTTCGCGAAGCGCTGCCGGACGCTCTCCAGGTCCCACAGCGTTCCGTTGCCGTATGGTCGGTTCTTCAGCCAGCGGAGGGTGCTGTCCAGGGCGCCACGGCAGAGCTCCACGCTCCACAGCGCGCCCGCGAGGCGCTCGGGGCCGATGTGCCGGATGAACGCCGCAAAGCCCATGCCGACGCGCCCGATGATGTGCTCGTTGCCCAGCCGTACGCCGTCGAGGTCGATGTCTCCGGTGTCGGAGCCGTCGAACAGCACGGTGTCGGACGGGCGCACCGTGACGCCGGGGGCGTCAGCCGGTACGAGGAACCAGGTGAAGTTCGTGAAGTGCGGCCCCGGTCGGTGGCGGGCGAGGACGAGGAGGTACTCCGCCGCCATGGCGTTGTTGATCCAGCGCTTCGCGCCGTTCAGCTCCGCCTCGCGCTCCCCGAGCCGTGCCTCGGTCCGCAGGGAGGCGAGGTCCGATCCGGCGGTGGTGTCGGTGGCCGCGAGGGCGACGACAGCCTGCCCGGCGAGCGCCCGCCGCAGTGCCTCCTCGCAGGGGCCCGAGCCGCCGGCGAGCAGCGGCAGCGTGGTGGCCGCCTGAACGCACAGCGACATGGTGCTGCCGAAGGAGAACCTCTCGCCGGCCGCCGCGAGGACGTGGGCCAGCCGCTCCGAGGCCACACCGGCGGCCACCGCCCCGTCCGGGTACATCCACTCGATCAGCCCGGCTTCGCCGAGCGCCGCCCACAGATCGCGTCCGCTCGCCGTCGCCGGTAGACCGCCGAAGAGCCGGCGCAGTGCGCCGCGGCTGCCCGGGGCAGACGACGGGGCGCCGTCGCGGGCGGGTGCGGTGGCGGGGGGCCGGTCAGGCAAAGGACACCTCCCGGTCCAGCAGCGCGAGCCGTCCGTCGGCCAGGTGCAGCCGGTCGTTCTTGTAGTTCAGCGCCGCCGAGCGCAGGTCGCGCAGCGCCTGCTCGATCCGGGTCGGCGAGTCCTTGAGGTAGCCGTGCTGGAGGCCGACCGCGTCGACCAGGTCGTCGACGGCGGCGTGGCACTGCTCGGAGGCGGTGATCTTCAGACTGTTCAGGAGCAGTTGGTTGGCCGGGGTGGTGATGTCCTGGGTGGTCTCCACCATCGCCAGGGTGTGTCGCAGCTGCGCGTGCACGGCGTCAAGGCGCTGGCGCGCGGTGGAGAGCCGGGTGAGCAGGAGCTCGGAAGCGAGGTCGAACCGCTTGCGGCCGGCCGGGCCGCGCACCAGGCCGAGGGTGCGGGACAGAGCGCCGGCGGCGGTGCCGAGCCAGGACGCCGACCAGCCCAGATGCGCGTATGGGCCGAGCACCTGGTTGGCGATGTCGCGGAACGGCGCCCCCGGGCCGATCACCTGGTGGCGGGGGACGGCGCCGGCCAGTTTGAGGGGCGCGCTGCGGGTGGCCCGCATGCCCATCGGCTGCCAGTCGCCGGCAGGTTCGACGAGGAGCTGGTCGCGCGCCGCGTACACCAGCGCGACGTCGTTGTCGGCCGTGGCGCCGACGTTGCGCATGGTGATGAGGAACCCGTCGGCGTGCTCGCCTCCGGTGACGACGGGTGCGAACCGGTCGATGGCCAGCTCGTCCCCCCGCTCGTGCAGTGCGGCGTGGGCGCTGTAGAGGTGACCGCCCTTGCCGCTCTCCGTGCTGACCGACGCCAGGTAGTGGCGTCCGGCGCCGAGGGTGGGAAGCAGCTGCGAGCGCAGCGGCTCGGCCGCGTAGGCCAGGACCGCGGCGGCCTGCTGGCAGTGCATGGTGAATATCAGGGCGATCGACATGTCGCACCTGCCCAGGGCGATGCCCGCGTCGACGACGTCGCGCAGGGCGCCCCCCAGGCCCCCGTACTCCTGGGGGACGACGAGCCCGAGCAGACCGGTGTCGCGCAGTTCGTCCAGCGCCTGGACGGGGAAGGCCGCGTCCCGGTCAGCGGCGGCCAGGTGCCGCTCGGCGACAGCGGTCACCCGGGCGACTCGGCCGGCGAGGTCCAGCGGGTCGGCGTCCTGCGGTGCGGGTGCGGCCACGCTCACCGGGCCACCTGCTCCGGCGGGAGCTGCGCGGCGACCGCTGCCCACAAGGACCCTGGCGACCCGAAGACGGTTTCGTTCAGTTCGCTGTCCGGCAGGGTGATCCCGTAGGTGTCCTCGATGGTGAACAGCAACTCGATGGAGCGCATGGAGTCCATGCCGAGGTCCCGCAGGGGGGAGTCGGCGGCGATCTCGGTGGCGGCGTCGACTTTCAGTTGCCGGCGCAGCAGGTCGATGAATCCGCTATCCACAGCGGTGTCCTCTCTCAGGGTCGGCGTGCGCTCGTCGCGCGGCGGACGATGCGGCAGAGCCCGTCCACGCTGCGCAGGTTCTCCGGGACGAGGTCGCCGGCGTCGAACTCGACGCCGAGCCGGGCCTCGAGGCGGTCGATGACGTCGGCCATGCGGAACGAGGTGAAGCCGGGCAGGACGGCGAGGTCGGTGCCGTCGGCAAGCAGCGCGGCGGCGTCGGCGTCGAGGACGTCACCGACCACGGCGGCGACCTCGCACCGCAACGCGTCGCCGGCGCGGTCCTGATCGCCCCCCGCACCGGGCATGGTCCCGGCTCGGGGGTCCCCGGCCGCGGCGGTCTCCTTGAAGATCCGTCGGTCGGTCTCCAGGAGCGCCGCAAGCTGCGGGACGATGCCCGCAGGTTCGGGGCGGTCGCGTGTCACCCGCCGGTACGCCAAGTAGGACTGCGTGACCAGCTTGTCCCAGTGGCCGAGGTGTTCTGCTGTCTCCCGGTCGGGTGTGCCGTCCGCCCTGAACAGGGCGTGCAGTCGGCGTGACCTGGCGAGCAGCCAGACGTCCCCGGTCAGCCGGTGCAGCACGCGTTCGCGGTCGGCGCCCGCGTCGAAGGCGGCGAGGTAGTCGTCCATGGGGAGGTGCTCGACGCGTGTCCGCGGGCGGGGAGCGGGCCCTGGCCCGGGAACGATGTCGAACAGCTCGACCCGAGTCAGTCCGGCCAGTTCCTCGGCGGTCACCGCCCAGCTCCCGGGTTTCGCGGCGCCCCACTGGGTGTCGTTGTCGTAGGCGTCGATGACCGACCAGGTGCCGCCGGGCGCCTCGGGCGCGGCCAGCAGGAAGCTGTGGGCCATGTGCTGCCGTCCGAAGTACGGCAGCCACGGCATCTCGTGGGCGTCGGCGACGGCGTAGCGGAGCTTGCCGGGCGGGATGTCCACGGGGAGCCGGGGGCCCTGGGATGAGGCCTGCCCCCGTACGGCCAGGTGCAGGGTGCGCTCGGCTGCGGCGAGCCCCGCCGCCAGGGGAGGGTCGACGGTGGGCAGGTCGTCCGCGCCGGGATACCAGCGGGAACTCAGCTCGGCGCCGAGGCCGAGATGCGTGCCCTCACCGTGGAAGGCGTCGGCGAGTACGGCCAGATTGGATTGCACGCAGTCCAGGACGTCCGCCCGGATCCGCGACGGGTCCGGTGACTGCTTCTCCGTATGTTCGTGCACACATCCCCCATCGTGTCGGCTGGAGCCCACGGCGCGGTCGGGCTCGGGTACGCCAGGGCCCTGTGCCACGGACCGTCGCGGCCCGCCATGGCGTCAACACGCCACCGGACGGCCGCCGGACGGGTCACGGCTCCTGTCGCCTGACCCGCACCAGCCCTGCACTACTTCCGCATTGCGGAATGTTTCGTCCGTATTACGGTAACAAGCTAGACCGGTCGATCGATTCGGAGCAACACCCCGTGATCTAGATCACTGGTTCGTCAACTTCTGCTTACTGCGCCGCAGTTGCGACTCGCACCGCCACGGGGGTGCGGCATCCGGCGCGCCGGAGCCGATGGTTGACGCCCCGGAAGAGTGCGCCCTACAGTCGAATTCCTTATCGCTATGTGGACTTCATATTCCGAATTACGGATACCGGGCGAGGGAAGACATGCAAGAGACGGAAGCACTGGGTCCGATAGCCGAGGCCACGGACCGGCTCGTGTCCACTGTCAGGAAGCTCTCCGACGAGCAGGTCGGCGATGCGACGCTCGTACCGCCGTGGACCCGGGGCCATGTGATCACCCATGTGGCGCGGGCCGGCGACAGCCTTTGCAGGCTGCTCACCTGGGCACAGACCGGAGTGGAGACTCCTCAGTACCCGAGCATGCAGGCGCGGGCGGCCGAGATCGAAGCCGGCGCCGGGCGGCCGGTGGCGGAACTCCTCACCGATGTCGCGGCCGGCGCCGACCGCTTCGCAGCCGCCGTACGCGCGCTCTCCCCGGCGGCATGGCGGACGGAAGTGCGCATGCGCACCGGGGAGTCGCGGACACCCGCGACCCTGGTCCCCACCCGGCTGCGCGAACTCGAAGTACACCATGTCGACCTGGCCGCCGGTTACACCTTCGCCGACGTCCCGCAGGCCGCCGCCCGCTGGATCATCGACGACATCGTCGAGGCGCTGCGCCGCCGCGAAAGCACCGATCCCCTGCACATCGAGGCGACCGACACCGGCCTCGTCCGGAAGCTCGGGACCGGCGGCACGCTCGTCACAGGCACCCAGGCCGATCTCCTGGGCTGGCTCACCGGGCGCACCGGCGGCGACGGGCTGTCGTCGTCCCCCGCAGGCGCCCCGGTCCCCCCGGCGCCGTACTGGATCTGACGCCCACCCCTGCTTCGACACCGCACGAGAGGACCGACGGCCGGCGTGGTCTCCACGAGGACAAGCGGGTGGCCCGACGCCCGCCTGCTGCACGATTTCATGCTCACGGGGGCGGACCGGGAGCCCGGCCGGCCCGCGGTCGTCGAAGCCCTCCCAGACGGCAGGCTGCACACCGTCACCTACCGCGAGCTGGCATCGCGTACCCACGACTACGCGGAGCGCCTGGCTCCGCTGGGTCTCGACGTGGGGGACCGCGTCATCCTGGAGGCGGACACCTCGGCGGACTCCGTCGCCATGCTGCTCGCCTGCTCGACGCTGGGCCTGCCCTTCGTACCGGTCAGCCCCGAGACGCCGGTGGGCCGGATCGCGCGGATCGCGACACTCGCTGACCCCGCGCTCTTTCTGACCACCGACAACACCTGCCGGACCGAACTCCCGGCGGGCGTGGGGTCCGGCCGCTTCGGCCCTTCGGGCATCGAGGTGTGGCAGCGGCCCGCGATGCGGGTCCGGCAACGGCGCGCCGTCGTCGAGACCGATCCGGCCTACATCATCTTCACCTCCGGCACCACGGGGCGCCCCAAGGGCGTCGTGATGACGCAGCGCGGCATCGTGTCCTATCTCCGGATGCTGATCAATGACAGCGACATCGCCCCGGACGAGCGCATCGCCACCACTGCACCCTTGCAGTTCGACCTGTCCCTCTTCGACATCGGGCTCGCCCTCGGCAGCCTGGCCTGCGCGGTGCCGGTACCGCGCGATCTGCTGCGCTGGCCGCGGCGGTTCCTGCGCTTCCTCGCGGACGCCGAGGTCACCCAGGTCAACGGGGTCCCCTCCGTCTGGCGCCAGGTGCTGCGGCACGAGCCTGACGCGCTCGCCCGCCTGGACAAGCTCCGCGCCACCCTCTTCTCCGGCGAGGAGTTCCCCCTGGCGGACCTGCGCCACCTCCAGAAGCTGCGCCCCGGGATCAAGGTGCTGAACAGCTTCGGGCACACGGAGTGCATGTCGTGCTCGCTGACCCCGGTGCCGAACCCGCTGCCGCCGGACACCACCCGGCTGTCCATCGGCAACCCGCACCCCGGCTCCGAAGGCATGCTCATGGACGCGGACGGCAACCTGATCGAAGAGCCGGGAGTCACCGGCGAGCTCTACCTCCGCTCCCCTGCCATGTTTGCCGGCTACTGGGACGATCCCGAGGCGACCGCGGCGGCGCAGGTCCCCGACCCGCTCAACCCCCGCTCCGGCCAGCTCGTGTTCCGCACCGGAGACCTGGCCTTCCGAGGAACCGGCGGTGAGCTGTACTACTGCGGCCGCACGGACTCGCAGGTGCAGATTCGTGGCAACCGGGTGGAACTGGGCGACATCGAGAGCCGCTTGGCGGAGCATCCCGCCGTCACCGCCGCAACCGCTCTCGTCGCACCGAACGCCGCGGACGAGCCGGTGCTCTGCGCCTTCGTCGCCACCCGGACGCGAGAGCCCGAGATCGACGCGCAGCAGATCCGCGCCTTCTGCGCCGCACACCTGCCCGCCTACATGGTCCCGGAGGAAGTGCGCTTCCTCACGGAGCTGCCGCTGACCCAGAACGGCAAGGTCGACCGCGCCGCGCTACGCGCCCGCGTGTGACCCGCCTCCGCCAACCGGCTCGCCGGCCGGACCCGAGCAAGGAGCCAGTTGCCTTGTCCCCCACCCCGCAGGACCTGATGCGCCGCGTCTCCGACGACGAGGTGAAGTTCCTCGACATCAGGTTCTGCGACCTCTTCGGCCAGGTCCACCACTTCAGCATCCCGACCACCACGTTGAAAGAGTCCTTCTTCACCGAAGGGGTCGCCTTCGACGGCTGCTCCATCCGTGGCTTCGAGTCCATCGAGAAGTCGGACATGCTGCTCATCCCCGACCTCGACTCGGTGTCCGTGGACCCCTTCCGCGCGAAGAAGACGCTGATCCTCAACTCCTTCGTGCACGACCCGGCGACCGGCGAGCCCTTCAGCCGCGACCCGCGTCACGTCGCACGCAAGGCCGAGCGCCACCTGAGGGAGTCGGGCATCGCCGACCGCGCCTACTTCGGCCCGGAACCCGAGTTCTCCATCTTCGACTCCGTACGGTTCGGCGAGGACGCCAACGCCGCGTTCCACCAGCTTGACTCCGCGGAGGGCTGGTGGAACACCGGTCGCGAGGAAGAGGGCGGCAACCTCGGCTACAAGATCCGCTACAAGGACGGCTACTCCCCCGTCAGCCCCCACGACCAGTTCGCCGACCTGCGCGACACGATGGTCACCGCCTTGGAGGACTGCGGCATCGTGGTGGAGAAGTCACACCACGAGGTCTCGTCCGGCGGCCAGACGGAGATCAACTACGTCTTCAACACCCTGCTCC
Source organism: Streptomyces solincola (assembly GCF_002982015.1). Taxonomy (GTDB): domain Bacteria; phylum Actinomycetota; class Actinomycetes; order Streptomycetales; family Streptomycetaceae; genus Streptomyces; species Streptomyces solincola. The sequence continues at coordinate 27,177 of NZ_PVLV01000270.1, read as the reverse complement.
GCTCGGCGGACGAGCTCCAGCTGCTCAAGTACGTCGTGAAGAACACCGCCTGGCAGCACGGCAAGACCGTCACCTTCATGCCCAAACCGCTCCAGGGCGACAACGGCAACGCCCTGCATGTGCACCAATCGCTCTGGCGCGGTGACCAGGCACTGTTCCACGACCCGCTCGGCTACGCGGGGTTGTCCGAGCTGGCCCGTCACTACATCGGCGGCGTCCTGCGGCACGCCCCGAGCCTGCTGGCCTTCACCAACCCGTCGATCAACTCCTATCACCGGCTGCTCCCCGGCTATGAGGCACCGGTCAACCTCAGTTACTCGCAGGGCAACCGCTCGGCCAGTGTCCGCATCCCCGTAACCGGCGCCGACCCGCGCGCCAAGCGGGTGGAGATCCGCTTCCCGGACGCCACCAGCAATCCGTATCTCGGGTTCTCCGCCCTCCTCATGGCGGGCCTCGACGGAATCCGCCACAAGACCGAGCCCCCGGAGCCGATCGACGCGGACCTCCACGGAACCGAGGACGGCCACACGCTCGCCCGGCTCCCGGAAAGCCTCGGCGAGGCGATGAACGCGCTCGAACGGGACCACGACTACCTGCTCGAAGGCGGAGTGTTCACCGCCGACCTGATCGAGACGTACGTCGCCTTCAAGCGGGAACGAGAAGTCGAGGCGATCCGCCAGCGCCCGCACCCGTACGAGTTCGCGCTCTATTTCGACGTCTGAGGCGAACAAGGAGCAGCGCCAGCCGGGCGGCCGCTCCGTCGCCGCAATCCGCCACACCCACGCGCCTCCAGCGGGACCGGCGGCGCAGCGAGATCGGGCAGGCGGCAGGCGGCACAGTGCGGGCGGGGCCGGGCACCGGCCCGGAGCCAGGTACCACCGCGGCGCGTGGTGGCGCGACCGGGGCGGGCAGCAGCAATGGGGACGGGCGCGGCAGCGCGTTTCCGCGGCAGCACGCCGCGCGGCGCGGGTCCCGTCGGGAAGGCGCCAGAGGTCCAGGAGCCACCCGTCGCCGAAGTCGGCGTCCCGCAGCTCGTCGATGCCTCCCGTGCGTGCCGGCGGCTGGGTGGCCGGGCGGGCGGCGGTGCGCTTGGCCCCGCACCGCCGCGGGGATCCACCCAGCGCGCTTAGCCGCCAGGTCGGGGCATGACCGACGGCGCCATGACGGCGGCGACCCTCGGGAGATTTGGTCTGGACCATTGCTCTCGAAGGCGGTGTGGGGGAAGCTGCTCACCGAGCGCCGGATCATGACGATCGGAACGCCGACACGCTCGCCCCCGGATGAGGAAGGCAGCACCACACCCATGCGCAAAGCGATCTCGACCCTCAGCCTGACCGGAGTGCTGGCCGCGGCAGCCCTGCTGCTCGCCCCGTCCGCCCAGGCCGCCGGCCTCGTCTACGTCGGCATGTACCCGACCGCCGCCGCCTGCGACGCGGCCGGCAAGGACTACGTGGCTCGCGGCCTGGCAGTCAGCTACTTCTGTGACGTCACGCCTCACGCCAGCCGCCTGTCCATCTGGAACTGACCGTACTGATCTCCGCCCAGCCGGACTCCCGGCATGCAGACCTGGCTGACGGTCTGCGCGGCCGGGGGGAATCGAGGTGTGGAACGCCGCGGCAGCTGCTCGCTGCCGCGGCGGACCATCGGTGACCGACTGGAGCCACCATGACGTCACCCGGCTCACAGCCCCGCTGGACGCCGTTCCCCGCGGTCGGGGGCCCGGTGGGCAGGTCCCGGCAACAGCCTGAGCACCTGTCCGCCGACCACGACTCCGGCAAGTGACGTCACTTCGTGCGCGCTCGCGGCAGCACGCCGAAGATCGCACGCAAGGGTGCGGCCCGCAGATCCGGCCTGGGCCGGACCAGGTGGGCCGTCGAGCGGACCTTCGCCCGGCTCCACCGGGCGGACCGCTACGACGTACCAGTCGACCTCCACCTATGACTGGTCCAGGCCGCCTCGCCGTACGGGCACGACGGCTTCCTCATCGAGGTGGAGCAGGTCGCCGCGCTGGTGACCGAGTTGGTGCACTGACCGTCGCGCCGTGCTCGCGCGCGGCGGCCCCGACGCCGGAGGCCGCCTGCCGGCCGCGAAGCTCAGCGCCGTGCCCGCGGAGGCGTCCGGTGTGTGGAGTCGGGGGTCGCGGATCGGTGCTCTACCCGTTCAGGTGACTGTGTTTCAGCTCCGCGCGAGCCAAGATCATGTGGTGAGTCCCTCCCTGACGCGCCGTGTGTGCGCCGCAGCCCTGCTGCTGACCTCCGTCCTGGTCCCCGCCTCAGCCTCGGCCTCCGCTTCAGCCTCTCAACCCGCTGATCCCGGCACGGGGCCCGGGCGTACCGTGCAGGCTCGTCTGCTCGGCGAGAAGACCGTCCCGCACAAGCTCGCCTTCCAGGGCACCACCGTCGGCGGGTTGTCCGGCATCGACCGCAACCCGTGCACCGGCGAGTACGTGTTCATCAGCGACGACCGCTCCTCCCTCCAGCCCGCCCGCTTCTACACCGCCAGACTGGAGGTGGACGGCCGCGGGGTGCGCGCCGTCGACTTCACCGGCACCCACCCCTTCCTCCAGCCTGACGGCTCGGTCTATCCGGCCCCGGCCCTGGGCGACGGCAGGGCCGTCGACCCCGAGGAGATCCGGGTCGACCCGCGCAGCTGCGCCTACTGGTGGGCGCAGGAGGGCGACCGGCCCCAGGCAGCCGGTCCGGCCGTCATCCAGCCCTCCGTCCAGTTCGCCTCCCCCACCGGCCGGTACCGGGGGCAGTTGGAGCTGCCGGCGAACTACCAGATCACGATGCAGGAGCGCGGTCCCCGGCGGAACCAGGCGATCGAGGCGATCACCTTCGGCGCGAAGGGCAAGGTGGTGACCAGCGCGATCGAGGGTCCACTCCTCCAGGACGGCGCGGAGCCCGACACGGCCAACGGCGCACTGGTCCGCGTCACCCAGCAGGCCCGGGGCGGCCGGATCCTGGGACAGTACGCCTACCCGCTGGAGAAGATCTTCGCCGAGAACGATCCTGACAGCCCCTGGGGTCCGGACACCGGGGTCCCGTCCATCCTCGCCTTCCCCGACCAGCCCCACCGCTACCTGGTGCTCGAACGCACCTGGGTCGCCGGCGCGGGCTACAAGATCCGCCTGTTCGACGCCACCACACACCAGGCGACCGACGTGAGCAAGATCCAGTCGCTGGTCGGGCGCGATGTGACACCGATGCGCAAGAAGCTCGTCACGGACTTCGACACCCTCGGCCTCACCGCCGTCGACAACACCGAGGGGATGACCTGGGGACCCGACCTGCCCTCCGGTGAACGCACCCTGATCCTCGTGAGCGACGACAACTTCACCCCCGAAGCGATCACTCAGATCGTCGCGCTCGGCATCCGCTGACCTCGGCCCGGTCCCGGGGTGCCCGGCGCCCCGGGACCGGGCCCCGGGCCTGGCCGGGTGCCCTGCCGGGCAAGGCGGGGGGGGGGACGGGCCCCCCGCCGTGACGATCGGGGCGGGAACCGGACGAGTGAAGTGTTCGGTGCTCGTGGTGGCGGCGCCGTCTGTCAGAGTCGGTCCTCGTGACGAGTCAGCCGCAGCAGCCCTTACGTCCCGACGATGTCCCTGCCGCCCGGCCCACTCCCCTCGGGGAGGTGCCGGCTCCGTTGTCGGTGGGGATCGAGGAGGAGTTCCTGCTCGTCGATCCCGTCGACAGGTCCCTGCGGCCCGAGGGGCCGCAGGTGGCCACGGCGGTCGCCGATGAGCTGGGCCGCCATGTCGGTACCGAACTGACCCGCTACCAGGTCGAGGGGCGCACCGACCCCCATGTCCACCTGGGCGAGGCCTTGGCGGAGCTGCGCTCCGTACGCGCGGCACTGGCGCGCGCAGCCGCCGGGCGGGGGCTGCGCATCGCCTCCAGTGGGTCACCGATCACCGGTCTGGTCGCGCCCGTTCCCCTGACGCCGGGCTCGCGGTACGCGGAGAGCCTGTCCCTCTTCCGCGCGCTGGACGACGAGCAGAGCGCGTGTGCGTGCCACGTGCATGTCGGCGTCGCAGACCCGCGCGAAGCGATCGAGGTGAGCAACCACCTGCGGCCCTGGCTGGCCACGCTGACGGCACTGGGGGCGAACTCGCCGTACTGGGACGGCCGCGACACCGGCTACGCCAGCTGGCGCACCACCACCTGGGGGCGATGGCCGGTGGCCGGCCCGCCCCCCTACTTCGAGTCCCCCGCCCACTTCCGGGAACTCGTCGACGAACTCATCCTCAGCCGGACCGTCCTGGACCGCGGCGGCCTGTACTGGGACGTCCGCCCCTCCCACCACGTGCCCACCGTCGAAGTGCGCGTCGCCGACGCGGCACTCGCCCCCGAGGACACCGTCCTGCTCGCCGCCGTCGTCCGCGCGCTGGTCGCCACCGCGCTGGGGGCCGTCCGTGTCGGCGAACCGGCGCCCCGCCCCGCACCCGAGATCCTGCGCGCAGCATCCTGGCGGGCCGCACGCGACGGACTCGCCGGACGCGCCCTCGACCCCCTCACCCGCCGGCTGGTCCCCGCGGCCGAGCAGGTCGAGCGCATGCTGCGCACCCTGTCCCCCGCTTTGGAACAGCACGGTGACCTCGGCCTCGTACGCGATCAGTGGAAACGCCTGCGCACACACGGCGGCGGAGCCGACCGTCAGCGTGCCGCCTACCGCTGCCGTTCCAGCCTGCCTGACGTCGTCGACCACGTCATCGCCGCCACCTGCCCCTCGCAGGCACCTCCGGCCACCGCGCTCGGTGCGCCCACCGATCAGGCCCGGCCACGGTGAATCCGCGCACCGAACGTCAGGCCGGGGGGAGGGCAGCGCCGGAGGTCGGGGACCTGATGTGCTGACGCGGGCGGCACGGCGCGGGACGGCGACATCGTCGCGGCCTACGCACCCCTGATGGAACATCCGGACCCCGCCGTGCGGGAGAAGGCCGCAGCCGACTGGTGCGCCTGGGAGGACGCGGTCCTGTCCGGCGAGACGAACGGCGCCTCCCACCCGTACGGAGGCCGCCCGCCGGCCGAGCAACTGGCCCTGGTGCGCATCTGCTCGCACTACTTCTCCCACGGCGCGTGGCTGGAGGAGGGCGCCCTCCTGCGCGACGCGCACCGGCTGGCCGGCATTCCGGGCGTGCTGGTCCACGGCAGGCTCGACCTGGCCGGACCGCTCGACACGGCGTGGGAGCTCGCCCGCGCCTGGCCCGATGCCGAGCTGACCGTCGTCGGCACGGCGGGACACCTGGGCGGCGACACGACCCGCGCCCATGTAGTGAGGGCCCTCGACCGGTTCGCCACAGGCCGGGCATGAGACCGGGCTGTCCGGCGCTCGGAGCCATGGGCACCGGGCGAGAAGCGGGGGAGGCGACGGCGACCGGGGGGGCGATGCACGTGGCACTCCGGCCCTTGACCTCAAGCATGGTTGAGCCGTGAGGGTCACCGCATGAGCACTCACACATCGACGGTTCTGCTCTTCCGGAACACCATGCGCATCACCGACGGGCATCTGGCAGCCTTTCGCCACGCCATAGACGCCGCGGTCACCTTCGCGCAGCAGCACGGGCCCCAGCTGATGGTGGAGACCTTCGTGGACGAGCAGCGGATGCTCGCCCACAGCTTCCAGCTCTACCAGGACTCCGACGCCGTCCGTCTCCACTGGCGACTGGCGGACCCCTACATCCAGGAGGTGATGCGACACTGCCGCGTGGAGCACTTCGAGATCTTCGGCACACCGGACACGGACGTGGCCGAGGGCGTGCGTGCGGCGCTGGGCGGCGACGGCGGGGTGACGTTCCACCCGCGTATCGCCGGCTTCGTCCGCTTCGCCGCCGACGCACCCGGCGCACAGCGGCCGCACATGTGAGGAGTACGGCCCGGGCCCCCGTCCCGTGCGCCATGACGGCGTACGGGATGGCCGGTGGCCGGTGGCTCCCCCGGCAGCGCCGGCGGCAGTCGGCCTCGGACTCGCCCTGCGTGGATTGACCCGTTTGCGTTCGTTCTGTACGGCGCACCGGAGGCAGGCGTGACCGCTCGGCGTGTACTCGGTGCGCCCTTCCGTGCCCGATGTGTGACGGGAATGATGAGCGCACCGCACGAACCAGGCGATCAGCAGTCCCCTGCCTCCGGCCGGCCGGGCTGCCGGCGGAAGGAGTGCACGGTGCTGCTTCTCATCTCCCCGGACGGTGCCGAGGAGGCTCTCGACTGCGCGAAGGCGGCGCAGCATCTCGACATCGTCGACGTCAAGAAGCCCGACGAGGGCTCGCTGGGCGCCAACTTCCCCTGGGTCATCCGCGCCGTCCGCGACGCGGTGCCGGCGGACAAGCCGGTCTCCGCCACGGTGGGGGACGTCCCGTACAAGCCGGGCACGGTGGCGCAGGCCGCGCTGGGCGCGGTCGTGTCCGGGGCGACGTACATCAAGGTCGGCCTCTACGGATGCACGACGCCCGATCAGGGGATCGCGGTCATGCGCGCGGTCGTCCGGGCGGTGAAGGACCACCGCCCCGAAGCGCTCGTCGTCGCCTCCGGCTATGCCGACGCCCACCGGATCGGCTGCGTCAACCCGCTCGCCCTGCCCGACATCGCCGCCCGGTCCGGCGCCGACGCGGCCATGCTCGACACGGCGGTCAAGGACGGGACGCGGCTGTTCGACCACGTGCCGCCGGACGCGTGCGCGGAGTTCGTCAGCCGCGCGCACGCCGCCGGTCTGCTCGCCGCCCTCGCGGGCAGCGTCAGGCAGGCCGACATCGGCGCGCTGACCCGTATCGGCACGGACATCGTCGGTGTGCGCGGGGCCGTGTGCGAGGGCGGCGACCGCAATGCGGGGCGGATCCGGCCGCACCTGGTGGCCGCCTTCCGGGCGGAGATGGACCGGCAGGCCCGCGAGTACGCGGCCGACGTCACCGGCACGGGCTGAACGCCGCCATGCCGGCTGCCGAACCCGACCGCGTCCCCGTGCCCGCGTCCGCGTCCGGACGCGGACCCGACACGCTCGCCGTCATCGACCCGGCCACCGGGCAGGTCTTCGACGAGGCCCCCGACGAACGGCCGGACGCGCTCGACGCCGTCCTCGCCCGGGCCCACCGGGCCTGGCACGGCTGGCGGGCCGACCCCGGCGCCCGTACCAGCGCCCTGCACGCGGCGGCCGACGCCGTGGAGGCGGCCGGCGACGACCTCGCACGGCTGCTCACCCGGGAACAGGGCAAGCCCCTGGCCGAGTCCGACGCGGAGGTCGCCCGCACGGCGGCCCGCCTGCGGTACTTCGCCGACCTGGCTCCGACGACCCGGACGATCACGGACGGCCGGCCGGTGCACAGCGAGATCCGCTGGAGGCCCCTCGGTCCCGTCGCCGCGGTCGTGCCGTGGAACTTCCCCCTCCAGCTCGCGGCGGCGAAGTTCGCGCCCGCCCTCGCGGCGGGCAACACCGTCGTCCTCAAACCGTCCCCGTACACCCCGCTGGCCACCCGCCTGCTCGGCGCCGTCCTCGCCACCGTCCTGCCCGAGGACGTGCTGGTCGTCGTCAGCGGCCGTGAGCCCCTCGGCGCCCGCCTCGTCTCCCACCCGGGCGTCCGCCACGTCACCTTCACCGGCTCCGTGCCCACCGGGCGGGCGGTCGCCGGGGCGGCGGCGGCCACGCTCGCCCGCGTCACCCTGGAACTCGGCGGCAACGACGCCGCCATCCTGCTGGACGACGTGGACGTGGACCGGATCGCCGACCGGCTGTTCTGGGCCGCCTTCCGCAACTGCGGGCAGGTCTGCATGGCGGTCAAGCGCGTCTACGCCCCCGCCCGCCTCCACGCCCGGGTCGTGGAGGCCCTCGCCGAGCGCGCCAGGACCGTCGCCGTCGGCCCCGGTCTGGACGCGGGCACCCGGATCGGACCGCTCAACAACGCCCGCCAGCTCGCCCGGGTCGAGGAGGTGACGCGCCAGGCCCTGGCGGACGGCGCCACGGCGGCGGCCGGCGGGCACCGGCTGGACGGACCGGGCTACTTCTTCGCCCCCACCGTCCTGACCGCCGTCCCGCCCGACAGCCCGGTGGTGACCGAGGAGCAGTTCGGCCCCGTCCTGCCGGTGCTGCCCTACCGGAGCCTGGACGACGCCGTCGTCGCCGCCAACGGCACCGCCTTCGGACTGGGCGGTTCCGTCTGGGGCGCCGACCTCGACCGCGCCGAGGAGGTGGCCGGCCGGCTCGACTGCGGCACCGCCTGGATCAACCACCATGCCGAACTGTCCCTCGCCCAGCCCTTCGCGGGCACCGGGGACAGCGGCGTCGGCGTGGCGGGCGGACCGTGGGGCCTCTACGGCAACCTGCGGCCCTTCGTCGTCCACCGTCCCCATGCCGTCCACCGTCCCCACGAGGCGCGGTCATGAGGATGCGGGCAGCCGTACTGCGCACCCCCGACGGCCCGTTCGCGGTCGAGCGGGTGGCCCTGCGGGCGGAGCTGTCCGCCGACGAGATCCTCGTCCGGATCGCCGGCTGCGGGATGTGCCGGACCGACCTGGCGGTCCGGCGGTCCGCGGGTCGCAGCCCGCTGCCGGCCGTCCTGGGCCACGAGGGGGCCGGGGTCGTGGTGCGGACCGGCGGCGGTCCCGGCGCTGCCGTCGGCGTCGGCGACCACGTGGTGCTGAGCTTCGACTCCTGCGGGCACTGCCGCGCCTGCCGGGGCGCGGCCCCCGCCTACTGCGACTCGTTCGCCGCCCTCAACCTCTTCGGCGGGCGCGCGGAGGACCCTCCCCGGCTCACCGACGCGGACGGCGGGGCCCTGGCCCCCCGGTGGTTCGGCCAGTCCGCCTTCGCCGAGTACGCCGTCGTCCCGGCCCGCAACGCCGTCCGGGTCGACCCCGCACTGCCCGTCGAACTGCTCGGGCCCCTCGGCTGCGGCTTCCTCACCGGCGCCGGAGCCGTGCTGAACACCTTCGGCGCAGGTCCGGGCGACACCCTGCTCGTCATCGGCGCGGGAGCCGTCGGACTGGCCGCGGTGATGGCGGCCGGCGCCGCCGGGGCACAGAGCGTCGCCGTCGACCGGCACCCCCGCCGGCTGGCTCTGGCCGAGGAGCTGGGCGCCGTCCCGCTGCCCGCCGACACAGCGGGACTGGCCGCGACGATCCGGGCGATCACCGGCGGAGGCGCCCGGTACGCACTCGACACGACCGCGTCCGTCCCGCTGGTCAACGAGGCGCTCCGGGCGCTGCGCCCCCTGGGCAGCCTCGGCCTGGTGGCCCGCTTCCACACTCCCCTGCCGCTTGACCCGGGCACCCTCGACCAGGGGCGCGGCGTTCGCCACGTCTGCGAGGGGGACGCCGTTCCCGGGCTGCTGATACCCCTGCTGTGCCGGCTCTGGCAGGCCGGACGCTTCCCCTTCGACCGGCTCGTCCGCACCTACCCGCTGACCGACATCGACCGGGCCGAGCGCGACTGCGACGCCGGCCGGGTGGTCAAACCCGTCCTGCTGCCGCCCGCGAGCGGCCGGTGAGCGCCACCGCGGACCGGCGTCCGACCAGCAGGGAGCCCGCGACCTCGTTCCCCGTCCACGGAGGAGACATGACCGGCACGGCACCGCAGCAGCAGCACCGCCACCAGGAGAGCGTGGAAGGAGGCGTCGCCCTGACCGCCCTGCTGGTCGCCGCGGCACGGGCGATCGAGACCCACCGCGACGACAGCCTGGCCCAGGACCCGTACGCGGAGCACTTCGTGCGCGCCGCCCCGGTCTGCGCGCACTGGCCGGTGCGCATCCAGCAGGTCCCGGACGGGGACGACGACCCGCTGTGGGGGCGTTTCGCCCGCTACTTCGGCCTGCGCACCAGGGTCCTCGACGACTTCGTGCTCCGGGCGGTGCACACGGGGGCCCGACAACTGGTCCTGCTGGGGGCGGGGTTGGACACCCGCGCCTACCGGCTGGACCTGCCGGGCGACTGCGTCGTCTACGAGATCGACCAGACCGAGGTGCTGGCCTTCAAGCACCGGGTGCTGGCGGACCTCGGGGCCGCCTCGAAGGCGCAGCGCGTCACCGTGGGCGTCGACCTGCGGGCGGACTGGGCCGGGGCCCTGAGCGAGGCCGGCTTCGACTCCGCCGCACCGAGCGTCTGGCTGGCGGAGGGGCTCCTGTTCTACCTGCCGGGCCAGGCCGAGACGTACCTCGTGGACACCGTGCACCGGTTCACCACCCGGGGCAGTGCCTTCGCCTACGAGGCGAAGGTGGAGAAGGACCTGCTGGCGTACCGCGACAGCCGGATCTACACCGCGACGCGGGAGCGGATCGGCATCGACCTGCTCCACCTCTTCGACGGGGGACCACGCCCCGACTCCGCGGCCGACCTGACGGCCAGGGGATGGTCCACCACCGTGCACACGCCGTTCGACCTCACCCGCCGGCACGGCAGGGGCCCGCTGCCGGAGCCGAACGACGCCCTGGAGGGCAACCGGTGGGTCTTCGCTCACAGGCCCCGCCCATGACGCGCCGGCCTTCGGGCCGGACCCGCGGCCTTCGGGCGGAGCCCCGGACCCGGTGGGTGCGGGCCCGGCACGGCGCCGGTGCGGGTGGCCGTCCGCTGCGCGGCGGGCACCCGCACGATCCGGTCAGGCGACCGGGGCGGCCACCAGCCGGTCTCCCGGGATGCCGGCCAGGTCCGGCGCGTAGTAGTCCTCGATACCGGCGGCCCAGACCGCCACCGTGATGCGGTCGTCGGCGTCCGGGCCGAAGGCGTCGAAGAGGGCGTGGACGTTGCCCTCCTCGAAGCCGATCGCCCTCATCAGGGAGACGAAGAGCGGACGCTCGATCAGGCCGTCGCCGTCGGGGTCGCCGAGCGCGGACAGCGCCTGTGCGAACTCGGTGACCGTGGGCCCGAAGCGCACGGGGTCGAGCACGAACGGACGGAACTCCTCGACGGTGATCACACCGTCGCCGTCGGCGTCCAGCTCGTCGGCGAGGGTGGTCCAGTAGCGACGGAACGCGGCCCTGATGGCGGCCTTGGCGCCGTCGTCCGACGCGGAGGCCGCCCGCAGCACGCGGTCGGTCATCAGGTCGAAGTCGTCGGAGTCGATCACCCCGTTGCCGTTGGCGTCGAAGAGCGAGAAGACCAGCTCGACCCGCTGGGCGGCCTCGTTGCGCATGGTGCCTGCCTGTCTTTCGCGACCTGACCCGTCCGGGTCCGGTTCCCTGAGTGCTTCTGCCTGGCCGGTCGCCGGAGCGCTCGCGGCGATCCTGTCCGCGCACCGCCGCGACCACGCGGCCGCGGCTTCGGCGCCTCGACCAGCCTTGCCACCGCCCCGGGGGTGCGGCGGGCGGGACCATCGAACCGCTTCGAAGGGCCGCATGTTCCGGATCTTCGGTTCTGTCGGCAGTCGGACTGCCGACTGACCGGCCATGACTGGTTCGCTGCTGTACTTGTGCCGCAATCCGGGCGGCAGCCGATCATCGCGCTGTGCACGTCGGTGTAACGCCGGCTCTGGAAGTACTCCACGCACTCCGGCGCCGGTGGAGCCGGTGGCCGCTCCATCGGCCGGAGCGGTGGCCAGGTGGGCCGGGAGACCCTCAGCGGACGCGGCGGCGAGGACGAGGGGACGCGAGACGCATCGGCTGGGTGCCTCCTGCCGACTCGGCGGAGCTCCCTGCGGACCGGGGGGGCGCGAGGTGACCGAGCACACCTCGGCTCGTTTGCCGATCATGACGACATGGCATGCCCTCCGTCCACCGCGGAGGTCCACTCGTGCAGGGCGGCCAGCGCCCGTGCGTCCCGGGCCAGGTCCCGCGCGGACGGCACCTCTTCGTTCACGACGCGCAGCCGGTCGTAGGCATGCTGCCACCGCTCCTCGACCCGCAGGCCGGTGCGGTGGCGGAACACGTCCCTCGGCAGTGTCCTCGACGACGAGGTGTCACCGGCACGCGACCTGACCCGGTTCGAGGAGCTGGCGTCCACCGGGACCTTCCTGTGCACCGAGCAGGACCACGGCAACGACGCGGCCGCGCTGGAGACCGTCGCCCGCTACGACCGCGTGCGGGAGGAGTTCGTGCTGCACACGCCGCACGAGGGGGCGCGCAAGTACATGCCCAACACCAGTCCCGTCGGAGGGCCGAAGAGCGCGGTGGTGGCCGCCCGGCTGACGGTCGGAGCCCGGGACGAGGGCGTGTTCCTCTTCCTCGTCCCCCTGAGCGACGAGCAGGGCATGCGGCCGGGCGTCACGGTGGAGTTGCTTCCCGACCGGGTCGGCAGTCCGGTGGACCACTGCGTCACGGGGTTCGAGCACGTGCGCCTGCCGCGCACCGCGCTGATCCAGGGCGAGCACGGACGGCTGGCTCCGGACGGCGTTCTCGACAGCGCCCTGGGCAGCGTGCGCAAGCGCTACCTGCACGCCATCCGCCGGGTGGGCATCGGCAAGTTGTGCATGAGCGCCAGCGCCCTGGGGGGCAGCCGGACGGCCCTGGCGATCGCGGTGCGCTACGCCCGGCTGCGGCACGTCTCGGGGCCGACGGCCGGCGTACGCGTGCCGCTGGCCGCCCACCGCAGCCACCAGGCCCGGCTGCTCACCCGCACGGCGACCGCCTACGCCATGACCTGCCTGCACCGGGCCGTCACCGAGGAGTGGATCAGCCACTCCCCCGGTGACCGGGCCCGAGTGGAGCGGCTGGTGGCGGTGGCCAAGGGCTGGATCACCTGGGCCCGCGACATCACCACCGAGTGCCGGGAACGCTGCGGGGCCCGCGGGCTGTTCCCGGTGAACGGACTGGCGGAGTTCACCGCCGACGCGGACGGCGCGATCACCGCGGAGGGCGACAACCTGGCCGTCTGGTGCAAGGCCGGCGCTGAAATGATCTTCGGCCAGGAGGCCGCCCCGGCACCCCGGCCCGCGACCGGCCACGAGTCGCTTGCCGACCCCGCCTTCCTGCGCCGTGCCCTGGCCGCCGCCGAGCGCCACTGGCACCTCACCGCCCGCCGGGACGTCCACGAAGGCGGTCGTGACCCGCTCGCGCGGTGGAACCAGGCGTCGGCGGCGGCACTCGCCCTGGTCGAGACCTTCGCGGTCGCCCGAGCCGCCGACGCCTTCGCCACCGCCGGCGCCCGTGTCACGCATCCGGCCACCCGCCAGGTCCTGGACGACCTGCGAGCCCTGTTCCTCCTCGAACGGATCATCCCGCTCAGCGGACTGCTGCTGGCCGAGGGCGCCCTCACCGCCGAACAGGTCCGCGCCGCCCCCACGGCCCTCAACGACCTCACAGCGCGGCTCGGACCGCACCTGGCGGCACTGACCGAGGCTTTCGACGTCCCCGAGGAACACCTGGCGTCCCTGCCCCTGCTGACCGCCCGAACCGTCCTCCGGACCGGCACGTGACCGGCGACAGCACCAGCGTCCCCGGGGGTGGACGGCGCAGCCGGCAGCCTGCGGGACTCGGGGCGGACGGGACCGGGGCGGCGGGCGGACGGGCCCGAGCGGCGGCGTCGGAGCGCCGCGTGGACCAAAGGTCCGCACCAACCCCTTGCCCCTGCTCCTCCCCCGACGCAAGCTCCCCGTATGGAGTTGGAGTTGCGGCATCTCAGGACGGTCCGGGCCATCGCCGACGCCGGCAGTCTCACCAGGGCGGCGACGGCGCTCGGGCTCGCGCAGCCCGCGTTGAGCGCACAGCTCAAGCGGATCGAACGGGCCCTGGGCGGGGCGCTGTTCGAGCGAGGCAGGCACGGGGTGCGGGCGACCGCGCTGGGCGAGCTGGTGCTGGAGCGCAGCCGGTTCGTGCTGCCCGCGGTGACCGAGTTGCAGCAGGAGGCGGCACGGTTCGCCCGGGCGCCGCGTACCGCGCGGCACCTGCGGCTGGGCGGGACGCACGGGCCCCTGCTGGGGGCGCTGGTGGACCGGCTGGCGGACGTGGCGCCGGACGTGCGGATGACGACCTGCACGTCCTGGTCGGAGCGCGAGCTGGCCGATCAACTGGCTGAGGGAAGGCTGGACTTCGCACTGGCCGGGACCTGCGGCTCCGCGCTGCCGCCCCGCGCGGACGGGCTGGTCTGGCGGGAGGTCGCCGCCGACCCGGTCTTCGTGATGGTCCCCGTCAGCCATCCGCTCGCCGACCGGGCCGAGGTCGACCTGACCGAGCTGGCGGGCGAGGAGTGGGCCTGCGTGCCCGGGGACGGCTGTTTCGGCGACTGCTTCACCGCGTCGTGCGCCCGCGCCGGCTTCACCCCGCGCCGCGTGTACGAGACGGACACCGCGTCGCTGGTGCACCTCGTGCAGGTGGGGCGCGCGGTGGGGCTGTGCCGGGCGACCTTCCCCACCACGCCCGGCATCGTCACCCGGCCGCTCACCGGTACGCCGCTGGCCTGGCGGCACCTGCTGGGCCGGCACGGCGGGTCGCGGCTCCTGGACCTCGCGGCCACCGTCCTGGCCCAGGCGCGCGTCGCCCACGCCGGGGTGGCGGCGGGCAGCGACAGCTACACGCGATGGCTCTCCACGCACCGCGACGGGCTGCCCGAGACGGTGGCGTAGTCCGACCGTCGCCGTACGGGGTCGCAGGCGGGTGGTCGACCGGGCGGAGCCCGCGGCTGCGGATACGGCGCATGGTGTGCGCGGCGGCTGGGAGGGCCTGCTCGGCGGCGCTTCCCGGTGGTGGCGGGACTCATGGGGGCGAGGCCGTACCGTGCGGTACCGGCAGGGGTGGCGCGATGCCCGGCAGATCCGGACCGCCCGGACCTGCCCGCGACGCTCCGCACACCGCCGTGAGGACGGACGCGGGGCGGTCCGCCGCCTTCCACGACGGCAGCCGTCACGCGGCGGCGCGCGTTCCATAACGCCGGGGAGAGGGACAACCGACGCCTTACGCCGACCGGTCGGCCCTCCCTACGGTTTCGGCACCCCCCACCGAAACCCAGGAGATCCCCCATGCCCCACCGTCACCGACACATCAGAGCCGTGGGCGCCGCCGCCGCCACGACGGCCGCCCTGCTCGTCACCGGGCTCAGCGGCTCCGCGAGCGCCGAGCCGCCCGCGGCCTCGGCCCCCACCGCGGCCGAGACCCTGCGCACCGACGCCGCGCCGCCCGCCCTGCTCCGGGCCATGGAGCGGGACCTCGGTCTCGACCGGCGGCAGGCCGAACGGCGTCTCGCCAACGAGGCCGAGGCGGGCGCCACCGCGGGCCGGCTCCGTGCCGCGCTCGGCGCCGACTTCGCGGGCGCGTGGGTACGGGGCGCCGAGTCCGGCACGCTGACGGTGGCGACGACCGACGCCGCCGACGTCGCGGCGATCGAGGCACGGGGCGCCGTGGCCGAGGTCGTACGGCACTCGCTCGCCGGCCTCGACGCGGCCAAGGCCCGCATCGACCGGGCCGCCGCCGCACGGGGCGGGGACGCGGCCGACGCCGCCGTCCGGTACGTCGACGTCACGACGAACACGGTCGTCGTGCAGGCCACACGGCCCTCCGCCGCCCGCGCACTGCTCGACGCGGCCGGCGTCGGCGCCGGGCTCGTGCGCGTCGAGAAGGCGGCCGAGAAGCCGCGTCCGCTGTACGACCTGCGGGGCGGCGAGGCGTACTACATCAACAACAGCGGGCGCTGCTCGATCGGCTTCCCCGTCACCAAGGGGGCCCAGGAGGGCTTCGCCACGGCCGGTCACTGCGGACGGACGGGTGCGAGCACCACCGGGCACAACCGGGTGGCGCAGGGCAGCTTCCAGGGTTCGACGTTCCCGGGCCGGGACATGGCGTGGGTGGCGGTCAACTCCACCTGGCGGGCGACCCCGTACGTCAAGGGTGCCGGCGGCCAGAACGTCCAGGTGACCGGGTCCACCCAGGCGCCGGTCGGAGCCTCGGTGTGCCGCTCCGGATCCACCACCGGCTGGCACTGCGGCACCGTCCAGCAGCACAACACCAGCGTGACCTACCCCGAGGGCACCATCTCCGGCGTCACCCGCACGACGGTGTGCGCCGAGCCCGGCGACTCCGGCGGCTCGTACATCTCCGGGAGCCAGGCGCAGGGCGTCACCTCGGGCGGTTCGGGCGACTGCCGCTCCGGCGGCACGACGTTCTTCCAGCCGATCAACCCGCTGCTCCAGACCTACGGCCTCACCCTGAAGACGACCGGCGGCGGCCCCGAGGAGCCGCCGCCGGGTGAGGGCGGCACCTGGGCGGCCGGCTCCGTCTACCAGCCGGGCGACACGGTGACGTACGGCGGCGCCACCTACCGCTGCCTCCAGGGACACCAGGCCCACGTCGGCTGGGAGCCGCCGAACGTCCCGGCGCTGTGGCAGCGCGCGTGAGCGGCTGAGCGACCCACGGGGGACAGTCCCCTGGAACGGCCCGGGGGGTACGGCCCACGGGGACGAAGGGGACGGGCCCGGGCGCGCGCGGAGGGAGAGCGCCCGGGCCCGGTCGCGTCAACCGGTGGACGGCGGGCGCGTCTTGGGTGCCGCCTGCGTGCACGGGCCTGCCGCACGCCTGAGGCATCCCGCCCGCCCGGCCGGCCACACGGCGTCGTCGGCCCCGTCGGGGGCCGGCCCGAGGTGGGCGTGGGCGCGGTTTTGCCGGAACGGCAACAGAGGTGGCGGACCGGGCGGCGAGGGGCGACGTTGGGCCCATGACTGACGACAACGGAGCGGCATCGCCCGCCTGGGACACGTTCCTGCCCGGTGACGCCTACGTAGGAGACGCCGCGGTGCGGGCGGAGTGGGACAGCCGGTACGCCGACCGGCAGCAGTTGTGGAGCGGCCGGCCCAACGGTGCGCTCGTGGCCGAGGTCGCCGGCCTCGCGCCCGGGCGGGTGCTCGACGTCGGCTGCGGCGAGGGCGCGGACGCCGTCTGGCTCGCGCGCGGCGGCTGGGACGTGACCGCGCTCGAGGTCTCGGGCGTGGCGCTGGAGCGGGCGGCCGGGCACGCGAGGGACGCAGGCGTCGCCGTCCGCTGGGTCCACGCCTCGCTCACGGAAGCGGCGCTTCCGCCGGCCTCCTTCGACCTGGTCTCCGCGCAGTACCCCGCCCTGCTGCGCACCCCCGGTGCCGCGGCCGAGCGAGCGCTGCTCGCGGCCGTCGCGCCCGGCGGGGTGCTGCTGCTCGTCCACCACGCGGGAATGGACACCCAGCAGGCGCACGACAACGACAGCGGGTTCGACCCGGCTGACTACGTCTGGCCCTCGATGGTCGACGCTCTGCTCACCGACGACTGGACGGTGGAGGTGAACGAGCAGCGACCCCGCGTGGCACCCGACGGCGGCGCAGGCGCGCACCATACCGACGACCTGGTGCTGCGCGTGCGACGACTGCGCTGAGCTTGTCCGCCGGCTGTCGTCCTCCTCGTCCGCACCACCGCATCGACGGCCTCTGGCAGCGGCCGCGTTCATGATGTGTCCCGCGCGGCTGGCAGACTGCACGGATGATCGACGATCTTCCCGCCGGCCTGAGGGCCCGTCACCTTGCCGACGAAGACCACCTCCGCGTCCTCGCCGTACTGGACGCGTGGTGGGGTGGCCTGAAGGGGGAGGCAGGGGCGACGGAACGAGCGCTGCTGCTGCCCCGGCTGTACTTCCAGCACTTCACCACCACCAGTTTCCTGGTCGAACGCGACAGTGGAGAAGTTGCTGCCTTCCTGGTCGGTTTCCTGTCGCAGACGGACCCCCAGGCTGCCTATGTGCACTTCGTCGGCGTCGACCCGGCGTTGCACGGGCAGGGTGTCGGGCGTGTTCTCTACCGGGCGTTCTTCGCGCTCGCCCGGTCACACAGGCGCCGTCACGTGCACTGCGTCACCAGCCCGGAGAACACCGCGTCGCGGGCGTTCCACAGCCGACTCGGCTTCACGGCCTCACCCGTGGACTCGGACTACGACGGCCCCGGGCTCGACCGGGTGACGTTCACCCTCGATCTCTCCGCGGGGCCGGTGACCCCGAACCCTCGAGCAGGATGGCAGGCACCGGCACCGGCACGCGAGATTTAGCGGAGGGACAGTTCCGGCTTAGCGGTCAGCCAGTCCTTCCGTTCCTACTCTTCGACTCAGCCGGCGGGCAAAGCCGCCGGGTGGCAAGAGAAGAGTGATAGATGGTCACTTCGATGCGCACAAAAGTCCTGGTAGCCGCAGTGTCCGCAGGGGTCGTCGTCGCCTTGGCGGGGACCGCCCAGGCTGCTGCGCCTGCGGCCGCCACCGGATCGGCGACGGTCGCGGCGCAGGAGGCGCCGAACCCTCCGGGGCCCGTGACCGGGGTCTCGGTGGTCGACCCCTCCCAGGCCCTGTCGCCGCAGCTCTGGAGCGGCGGGACGCTGAGCCCCCAGGCGGGCGACGACCCGAATACGGGGGTCGTCTACATGAAGAGCAGCGGGCACCGGGTCTTCACCCTCACCTGCCCCGCCGACCGTCCCCAGCTCGTTCCGGCGGCCACCTACCGCTGGCACACCGGTAGCGCCGCCACGGTGGACATCGAGGCGACGGGCGGTGCGGGGAACGCGTCGGACCCGGGGTGGACGCGCTTCGACGCGCACAGCACCAACGCGATCTCCGGCGGGCACCACGGTTACGCGGCGATCTACTGCAAGTAGTCAGCCGCAGGACCGTCATACGGCTTGCCACCGTGCATCCGGCTCTCGAGCAAGTACATGCGCACGACAAAACACAAGGAGCTGCCCTTATGCGATCCAACCGTGGCGGGAGGCGCTCGCCGATGCGTTCGGGCGCCGGCCGCCGAGCCGCTCTGGCGCTGACCGCCGGCGGACTCGCCATCAGCTCACTGCTCGTCTGCACCTCGTCCGCCAGCGCGAAGGTGGGGGACCTGTACGAGGACGCCGACGTTCCGGCCGTCATGGACGCGATGCTGCAGCTGCCCGCGGAGATGAAGCTCGACCGCGCCCCGGATCCGGCCTCCGTCGACGTCACCACGCCGCAGGACCAGCGGATCGGATCCACCTTGGACAGGTTTCCGAAGGACAAGGTCCTCAGTGAGGTGCCCCAGCACTTCGACGGTGTCGCCAACGTGGACTTCCGCGTCAGCGGCGACAACAAGAAGGAGGCGACCAACGCGGCCCGTTCGGTCGACAAGGGCTGGAAGGTGGGGTTCATCGGCGCGCTCGACGAAGGCTATCCGTCCATCAGCATGACGGACGCCATGACCGGCGAGGCCAACCGGACGTTCACCACGTCGTACAGCATCGCCCACACCGAGACGAGGTCCTCGGGCTGGTCCGTCGGCGGGAACGTGTCGGCCGGCATATCGGCGGACGGGACCTCCGGGAAGGTCGGTGGGAACTTCGGCTACAGCGAGATGACGACGAAGTCGACGACCACCACCGACCAGTCGACCGACGCCAAGACCGAGCACATCCCCGCCAAGGCCACGGGATGGCTGGAGGCGTACGCCAACGGCGGCTGGTACGCCGGGTGGATCGTGGACCAGGACCCCAAGCACCCGGAGGTGGTGCACGCGGTCCCGGCCCGGGTCTTCTACAAGTCCGACAAGGTCGGCCCGCCGGTCTCGTGGCTTCAGAGGGGCAAGGCCCTGCCGCTGAAGTAGCGGGGCGGGAGTGGTGAAGAGGGTCGGCCCGGTCCGTGCGACGGGCCGGCCCTCTCGCGGACCCGGCCGGGCGACCGGACGGCCCTGCCGGTGGACGACCGGCTGTGCGGCCGGGGGCGGGGCTTTGCGCGCCGCCCATGCGGGCTTGCTTCGCCTGCCACCCATGCGGGTGCGTTTGGTTCTTCGGACGCACCGGGCTTTCCCGCTCGACCTTTCTGTTCCTCACCGAGGGAGAACTCACGTGCTTCGTTTCCGACAAGCCACCCTGTCGAATCCGTGGGCGGCGAGCCTGGCGGTCACCGCGCTCGTCTATGCGTGCTGGCTGGGGGTTCGCCTCGTCCTCTTCGACCACCTCTTCCAGGCGACCGACGTCCTCCTCCTGCCGGGCACCTTCACAGCGGCTCTCCTGGCGAGGCTCACCGCGCGCAAGCGCCACGCCCGGCCCTGAGCGGACGGAGCCGTCGCTGCTGGTTCTCACCCGGAGGCACGGGTAGGCGCTCGGAGGTCAGCCCCGTTCGGAAGGAGATCACGCGTGCGAGTCCTCTGGCTCACCGCCCATCCAGAGCCCCGGTCCCTCAACGGCTCCCTGTTCCGCGAGGGGGTCCGCTTCCTGGAGGAGCAGGGCCATGAGGTGACCGCCTCCGACCTGTACGCGATGGACTGGAACCCGCTCGTCACGGCCTCCGACTTCTCCGGTTCCGCGCCTGGCGCGGACGGTGAGCGGCTGGTGATCGGCAGCGCGGCGGAGGACGCCGTCCGCCGCGGTTCACTGGCCCCCGACATCACCGCCGAACAGGACAAGCTCGTCTGGGCCGACACGCTGGTCGTGCAGTTCCCGCTGTGGTGGTACGGGATGCCCGCCATCCTCAAGGGCTGGTTCGACCGCGTCTTCGTCCGCGGCTTCGCCTTCGGCATCCACGACGCCCAGGGCCGCCAGCTGCGCTACGGCGAGGGCGCGCTCGCGGGGAAGCGGGCGATGGTCGTCGTCAGCGCAGGCGCCCGCGAGGCAAGCCTCGGGGAGCGCGGCGTCAACGGCTCCCTCAACGACCTGCTCTTCCCCCTCCAGCACGGCACTCTCTGGTACGCCGGGATCGACGTCGTACCGCCGCTGCTGGTGCACGGCGCCGACCGGGCGGACCACCATGCCTTCGCGGCACACGCCGACGCCCTGCGCCAACGCCTCCGGGACCTCCCCCACACCCCACCACTGCCCTTCCGCCGCCAGAACGGCGGGGACTACGACGAGAACCTGGTCCTGCGTCCCGAGCTCGTACCGGACGTCGGCGGCCTCGCCGTCCACTACCGCGACGAGCCCCGGAGCCAGGACGCCGGCTGACCACCGCTCCGTCATGTCGTAGCGAGGTGTTCCCTGGGCGCCGTGGAGCCGCACATCCGGAGGGCCGCCCCTCACTTACCACCGCGCGCCGGTTCGGTGGCCTCCGCCCCTTCCCTTGTCATGACCTCTTCTGAGATCTTGCGTCGACCCATTAGACCCACGGCCCGGTCGGCGCCACCAGCGCCCCGGGCTCTCGGAGGATGTCGTGACAACCCCCCTCATATCCGGGCGTCGTCTCAGACGCTCGCTCCTGGCCGTCGCCGCCCTCGGCACGGCCGTGGCCCTGGCCACTCCGGCCGGCGCAGTTCCGGCGGCTCCGGCGGCTCCGGCGGACACCGAACCGCGGTCCGCCGTCGCGGCCCGGACCGCCGAGGCACCGGCCGGGCCCGCCGCTCCCGCGGCCTGGACGGCCGGCACCCGCGCGTACCTGGTGATCGGCGCACCCGGCGACACCACGGCGCTGCGGAGCGCGGTGACCGCGAACGGCGGTTCGGTGTACGCCCAGTACGACGCGATCGGCGTGGTCGTCGCGCACTCCGCGTCGGGCGGCTTCGCCGCCGCGGTCCGCCGTGCGAGCGGCGTGCAGCAGGTCGGCGCCACCCGCACCTCGGACGTCCCCGCCGACGCCTACTCCCCCGCGCTGCCCACCACCCCCGCGCAGTCGCCCACGTCCCTCACCGAGACCGCGCGCTGGGACATGACCCGCATCAACGCGGACAAGGCGTGGGCCGTGAACCCGGGTTCGGCGTCGGTGACGGTGGGCATCCTCGACACCGGTGTGGACGACCTGCACCAGGACATCGCACCCAACTTCGACGCAGCCGGCTCCGCCTCCTGCGCCTACGGCAAGGCGGACACCCGTACCGGCGCCTGGCGTGACGTGGGCACCCACGGCACCCATGTGGCGGGCACCGTCGCCGCCGCGAAGAACGGCAAGGGCGTGGTCGGCGTCGCGCCCGGTGTGAAGATCGCCTCGGTGCGCATCGCCGAGCCAGGCACCAGCCTCTTCTTCGCCGAGAACACCGTCTGCGGCTTCATGTGGGCCGGTGAGCGCGGCTTCGAGGTCACCAACAACAGCTACTACACCGATCCGTGGATGTTCAACTGCCCGGACGACCCCGACCAGGCGGCCATCATCGAGGGCGTCCGGCGGGCCCAGGCGTACGCGGAGGGCAAGGGCTCCCTCCAGGTCGCGGCGGCCGGCAACTCCGACTACAACCTGGCCGACAAGCGGTCGGACACCTCCAGCCCCAACGACTCCACCCCGGTCTCCCGCACCATCACCAACGCCTGTGTGGACATCCCGACCGAGTTGCCGGGAGTCGTGACGGTGTCGGCCATGGGCAACGGGCCCGTCAAGGCGTCGTACTCCAACTTCGGCCGGGACGTCATCGACGTCGCCGCGCCCGGCGGCGACGGCTCCTCGGGCGTCTACTCGACGCTGCCGGGCGGCAAGTACGGGAACATGAACGGCACCTCGATGGCCTCCCCGCACGTGGCGGGCGTCGCGGCGCTGCTGGCGAGCGCCAACCCGGGCGCCACCCCGGCCCAGCTCCGCACCGCGCTGGCGACGCAGTCCACGGACATCGCCTGCCCCTCGGACAGCCGGTGCACCGGCACCACCGCGAAGAACGCGTTCTTCGGTGAGGGCCAGGTCGACGCGCTGAAGGCGGTCGGCGGGGGCACCACGCCGCCGCCCGGGAAGTTCTTCGAGAACACGACCGACGTGGCCGTCTCCGACAACGGGACGGTCGAGTCCTCCCTCACCGTCAGCGGAGTGGCGGGCAACGCCCCGGCCGCGCTGAAGGTGGGCGTGGACATCAAGCACACCTACCGCGGCGACCTGGTCGTGTCCCTGGTCGCCCCGGACGGGTCGGTCTACCTGCTGGAGGACTTCGCCAACGGGGACAGCGCCGACAACGTGCTGAAGACGTACACGGTGAACGCCTCCTCCGAGGCGGCGTCCGGCGTCTGGAAGCTGCGGGTGCGCGACGTCGCCACGCAGGACACGGGCCGCATCGACGCCTGGAACCTCACCTTCTAGTCGCCGGCTCCTGGAGCGACCCGGTTCCCCTCCGCCGGGCGGCCGCGCGTCCCGCCGACACCCCGCCCTCGGCGGGACGCGCGCCGGCCGCCGGGCTCGGATCGGCCCGGCACCCGCCCCGTCGGGCATGATCGGCCGCGGCGGCACCGCGGACAGCGGTGCTCCGCGTCGTCAGGAACGGTGGAGGTAGCGCATGACCGGGCGGAATCCCTTCTCCTCTCGGCACCCCGGGCGGACCCGTCCGGCCCCCAACGGCCTCGTCGGCGTCGGTGTGGTGGTGCGGGACTCGTCCGGCCGGGTGCTGCTCGGGTTGGGGCACGACGGGCGGTGGGAGCTGCCCGGCGGCAAGGTCGATGCCGGGGAGCGCTTCGAGGACACCGCGGCGCGGGAGCTGGCCGAGGAAACGGGGCTGGTCGCCGACCCGGCGGATGTCCGGATCGGGGCGGTCCTCCTGGACGGCGGGCTCGCCATGGCCCGGGTGACCGGTGCGGCGCTGGTCGAACGGGTCACCGGGAAGCCGTCTGTCCGCGAACCGGACAAGATCGTGCGCTGGGAGTGGTTCGGCCCCGGGGCGCGGCTTCCGGGGCCGTTGTTCCCCCCGTCGGCGGCGGTGCTGCGCAGTTGGGGGCTCGCCGACCCGGCCGAGCCGGGCGCCGCCCCGGTCTTCCACCGGCTGCCGGTCGGCCCGGCGCGGACGGGGTCGGAGCCGGACGCGCCGGGCGCCGCCGGCCCGGCGTGACCAGGGCGGCCGAGCAGCGCGCTGTCCCCCTGTCCCCCGGCGGGGCACGCGGGCCCCACGTGCTGCCGGTGGCCTGGCGACCAGAGCCGGTCGTCCCGCCGGCGGCGCCGGGTGCCCGGCAACCGCTTCGCTACCGGGCCGCTCCCGGTCGCCGCGCATGTCCGAGCATGCGGCGGCCCGCGGTCGGGCGCGGGCGACCGCGGCTGCGGCTGCGGCAAGCACCGCCGGGGGGTCGCGCTTCCGCCGCCGGAGCCGGGAAGCCCAGTGCCTCGACGCCGGGGTTCGCGTCAGGTCCCTCGGGGCAACACCCCTGGTGAGCTACGCGAAAGGGGCAGGAATGAAGAAGGCAGACACGTCGGGCCGGGTCGGTGCCCGTCGAGGTGCTGGTCGCTGGTCCGTGTTGGTCGGCACGACCCTTCTCGCGGTGACGGCTGCGTCGGGGGTCGCCGGCGCCGCACCCGACGCGGGGCAGGTGCTGGCCAAGCCATGCGGGTACTCCGAGTCCGGCGGCAGGGCCTGGTACAACCACTGCACGTCCGACGGATCCCGTATCCAGATCCGACTCGACGCGGTCGCGGGGCTCGACACGAACCGGTGCGTCGATCCCGGCGAGACGGTGCTGGGGTGGGCCTTCGAGTACCGGAACGCCTACTACACGGGAAGGCTGTGCCCACCCAGGTGAGCGCTGGTCGGCGGGGCGGTCGGGGCCGCTGCCGCCGCGCGGCCCCGACCGCCCCGGCACTCCCCCGGGATCGCCGGGGGTGGCGGTTCAGACGCGGCCTGCGATGAACCACAGGGCGGGAAGCTCCACGGGCGTGCCGTCGGAGCGGGCCTCGCTCATGACCAGGGTCGTGGCGCCCTCGTCGAGGAGGGTGAGGCCGGCCGCGCGCAGCAGGGCGGCGACTTCGCCTTCGGCGACTTCACCAGGACGCAGATCGTGCTCCTTGACACGGCGCAGCTTGTTCGAGGGGCCGCCGGGCTCGGCGGCGAGGGCGGCGATGACCTTCTTGGCTTCGCCGGTCGGTTCCAGGACGAGGGCGCGGCCGTGTGCTCCGAGCAGCCGGGCGACCGTGGCGGCCACCGCGGGGCGGTCTTCTGGTTCGCTCTGATGCAGTACGGCCCGCATGTAGACGTTGGTGTCGCCGAGGCGCTCGTGCAGGGCGTCCGCCTGGTCGGTATCGGCGAGGTCGAGTTGCTCGTAGGTGGCCGTGCCGTCCGCGTCGGCGTTCCGGGCGTGCGCGACGGCGGCGGCGGAGAGGTCGACGCCGACAGCGCGGGCGAACCGGGTGGCGAGGTAGCGGGTCTGCGTGCCGTTGCCGCAGCCGAGGTCGGCGACGGGGAGGCGGAGGTCGGCGTACGGGATGAGATGGTCGAGATCCCGTCGTGCGGACGCTGCCGGATCCGCGTCCCAGAACGGTTCGCCCTGCGCGCCGGAGCTCTGCTGCCAGTAGCCGTCCCAGGCCCGGCGGTAGCGATCTGACATGGTCACAGGCACTCCTTGCGAGGTGGATCGACCACGGGCCCGGCTCCGGGTCCTGGTGTATCGGCTCCGGACGGCCTGCGCCGAGCCCCCGGCCTCTCCGTGGCGGCAGTATGGCAGCAGCCCGCGGCTCGCCGGGCGCGGAGTCGCACAGGGCGCGGCCGTGGTCCTCGTAGAGCGGGCCGGGCGGCAGCGCTTGTCCGCAGCCGGTCACCAGACCTTCACGCGCGCCGCGGAGGGCGGACCGCGGTATGCGGGCACCCGATTCCGGCACACGGGACGCCGGTTCGAGAGGAAGCACGTGATGACGACCGTGGCCGTATTGCTGCTGCCACTGGCAGCGCTGTTGCTGTGGATGATGGACCGGTTGGAGGATCGGCTCGGCGACCCGCCCGCGCAGGCCCCGGCCCGGCACGCACGCCGTCGTCGCCACCTCCGCCTCGTGCCGCACCCCACGCCGAAGCGCGGGGGGCCGCGCGAGGTGGCCACCGACGGCCGTTGCGCGGACGCCGCCTGACCTCATGTCACGGTCGGATCAGTGGTGCCACGCGTCGCCCTTCACGTTGTGGATCATGCGCTGTAGGACCTTGAGGGCACGGACGTACTCCTCGTCCGGAACGCCCTCGTGCACCTGGCGGCGCAGCTCCGACTGCCGTGCCGCCGCGCGGGAGTACAGCTTCGCGCCCGACTCGGTCCGCAGCAGGTGCCCGTCCTCGCTCTCGGAGACCAGGCCCCGGTCGACGAGGCTGTCGATGTCGCCGGGCAGGTCGTCGCCGGGGCCCGGGTAGTAGCGGAGGAAACCGGTCAGTTCCGCGCGGCCCCAGCCCTCCGGGCGCTCGCTGAGGTGGTGCAGGACCCACCAGGCGGGCTGGGTCAGGCCGAGGGCGCCGAGCGCGGTCCGGATGTTCCGGACGACGGCCTGGCCGGCCGCGTTGGCCCAGTATCCGATGGGCTGGACGATGAGGCCGGCGTCGTCGTGCGAGGGGGCGAAGGGGGCTGATGTGCTGTTCGACGTGGTCATGGGAAGAACGTAGAAGCTCAACGACACTCGAGGTCAAGCGCCTCGGGGCGACCCGTCGCCGCCCCCGATCGACGCCCGGGGGGGGGAGTCCGCAAGGAGGGGATGCCGGCAGCCATGTCGCACCGGCATCCCCCCGTCGTGCATGCGCCGTCGGCCGGGCCGGGCGCCGGTCGGACGGCCTTCATGCGCTCATTCCTTCGAGCGGCGGGCGGCCAGCCAGACCAGGACGACCACGCCTGCGGCCGTCAGCAGCAGGGTGCGGTTCTCCCGGGCCATGCGCACCCCTTCGGCCGCCTTCTGCCGTACCGGTTCGGGCGCCTTCTCCTGGAGGAGGTCGGTGGCCTGGGCGGCCTTGGCCCGGATCTGCTCGGCGGCGACCGCGGCCTTGTCCTTCACCGGGTCGGGGGTCCTGTCCTGTATCCGGGCCGCGGTCTGGGAGGCTTCGGCCTTCAGCTCCTCGGCCTTCTGGGCGGCCTGCTTCGTGACCTCGGTGGCCTTCTCCTGGGCGCGGGCCTTGACGACCGCCTTGGCAGCCAGCGCCTCGATCGTCATCCCGAGTTCGTGACGAGTCTGCTCGACCCGCTCACGCAGCTCTTCGGGACTGGGGGCGTCGGACTCGTCGCGGGACGGCTGGGTCATCGGTGTGCACTCTCCTCGATCTCGGCCTGAACCGGCTTCATCTCGCCGCGTACCAGCTCCGTCAGTTGCCGCGACGCATGCGGCACCAGCTCACGCACGGGCTCGTCGGCGCCGTGCGCACTGCCTCCGTCGGCGGCAGGCGCCGGTTGCCTGGTCGACATGACGAGCACCTCCTGTCGTCGCTCCTACAGCAGTGACGGCCGCTCGGGTCCGCGGTCAGCCGCACCAGCGGCCGCCTACCCGCGAACAGCCGATTCAGGGCAGGTTCGGCCGGCAGGCGGTGCCGGGCGTGGCGGCGGCCGCGGTGGTCGCCTGCCGCTCCGGTGGTGGCGGCCTAGGGGGGCTCGGCGCCGGCCCGGGGGTCGGGGAGGGTGCCGCAGAGGTGGTTGCCGGGGTCGGCGGGTTCGTCGCTGGTCCAGAACTGGATCCACAGGACGGTGAACTCGGGGCGG
>NZ_PVLV01000026.1 GCF_002982015.1 Streptomyces solincola | reverse complement strand
GTGCTAACTGACGACATAGCTGTATTGTCTGTTTCTTTTGTCAGGCAGAGTGCGGGATACGAGCTTCCTCTTCGTCTCGTGGGCTCGGAGATGTGTATAGGAGACAGCCCCTCCCGCGCCCGCCCGCTTCCCGCCCCGGGCTCCGCCCCGTACCGGGTGGCCGGGGACACTACCCGACCGCCGCGCCGGCGGTGTCCGGAACCGTCCGCTCCGGACGTTGAGGGGAGTCCGGGCGGCAGGAATGCCCGGAGTCGGGTTACCGTTCGAGTGGCCGTTGCGGGCTTTCGCCGTTTGACACGGGGGCGGGTTGTACCGTCACACTCCGCAGCGACAGCAGCCGAAGCGTGCGGCGGCAGCCGGGAAGCAGGCGACGGAGCGAGCGCGGGACGCGAGCGACGGAGCCGTTGACGGGTCGCCGCGGGGCGCGTCGGCGGCAGTGCCGGCGTACAACCTGACCACCGTGCGCCGGCAGTGCCCGCGGCACGGCACGGAGCCGTACCCGGGCAGCGTCACCGCACAACGCCACAGCCGTGCGTCCAGCAGTGCCGTGGCGGGACGGGTGCGAGCGACCGGTGTGACCGCACCGCGACGCGCCGCACCTGCCACGAGACGTGCCACGAAGTGTCACGAAGTGTCGACCGGAGAGAAGAGCGAAGTTGTCCCCGACCAGCGAGACCGCGAACGGCGGCCGCCGACTCGTCATCGTCGAGTCGCCTGCCAAGGCGAAGACGATCAAGGGCTACCTCGGGCCCGGATACGTCGTCGAAGCGAGCGTCGGACACATCCGCGACCTTCCGAACGGCGCCGCCGAGGTGCCGGAGAAGTACACGGGGGAGGTCCGGCGGCTGGGGGTGGACGTCGAACACGACTTCCAGCCGGTGTACGTCGTCAACTCCGACAAGAAGGCCCAGGTCAGGAAGCTCAAGGAGCAGCTCGCCGAGTCCGACGAGCTCTTCCTCGCCACCGATGAGGACCGCGAGGGCGAGGCGATCGCCTGGCACCTGCTGGAGGTCCTCAAGCCGAAGGTCCCGGTCCACCGGATGGTCTTCCACGAGATCACCAAGGACGCCATCCAGGCCGCCGTCGCCAACCCGCGCGAGCTGAACAAGCGGATGGTCGACGCCCAGGAGACCCGCCGGATCCTCGACCGCCTCTACGGCTACGAGGTCTCACCGGTCCTGTGGAAGAAGGTCATGCCCCGGCTGTCCGCCGGCCGTGTCCAGTCCGTCGCCACCCGGCTGGTGGTCGAGCGGGAGCGCGAGCGCATCGCGTTCCGTTCCGCCGAGTACTGGGACCTGACCGGCGTCTTCGGCACCGGTCGCGCCGGCGACCCGTCCGACCCGGCGTCCCTCACCGCCCGCCTCGCCTCCGTCGACGGCCGGCGCATCGCCCAGGGCCGCGACTTCGGCTCCGACGGCCGGCTCAAGTCCGACCAGGTGCTGCACCTGGACGAGGCGAACGCCCGCGCGCTCGCCGCCGCCCTCGCGGAGACCTCCTTCTCCGTCCGGTCGGTCGAGTCCAAGCCGTACCGCCGCTCCCCGTACGCGCCGTTCCGCACCACCACGCTCCAGCAGGAGGCGAGCCGCAAGCTCGGCTTCGGGGCGAAGGCGACGATGCAGGTCGCGCAGAAGCTGTACGAGAACGGCTTCATCACCTATATGCGTACGGACTCCACCGTGCTGTCCGACACCGCGGTCGCCGCCGCCCGCGCGCAGGTCACCCAGCTCTACGGGGCCGACTACCTGCCCTCCGCGCCGCGCGTCTACGCCGGCAAGGTCAAGAACGCGCAGGAGGCGCACGAGGCGATCCGCCCGTCCGGCGACCGCTTCCGCACCCCCGCCCAGACCGGGCTGACCGGCGACCAGTTCCGTCTCTACGAGCTGATCTGGAAGCGGACCGTCGCCTCCCAGATGAAGGACGCGGTCGGCAACTCCGTCACCGTGCGGATCGGCGGCCGGGCCGCCGACGGCCGGGACGCCGAGTTCACCGCGTCCGGCAAGACGATCACCTTCCACGGCTTCATGAAGGCGTACGTCGAGGGTGCCGACGACCCGAACGCCGAGCTGGACGACCGCGAGCGGCGCCTGCCGCAGGTCGCCGAGGGCGACCCGCTGTCCGCCGAGCAGATCACCGTGGACGGCCACGCCACCAAGCCGCCGGCCCGCTACACCGAGGCCTCGCTGGTCAAGGAGCTGGAGGAGCGCGAGATCGGCCGCCCGTCGACGTACGCCTCCATCCTCGGCACCATCCTGGAGCGCGGCTACGTCTTCAAGAAGGGCACCGCGCTCGTGCCCTCCTTCCTGTCCTTCGCCGTGGTCAACCTGCTGGAGAAGCACTTCGGCCGGCTCGTCGACTACGACTTCACGGCCAAGATGGAAGACGACCTGGACCGCATCGCACGCGGCGAGGCGCAGGCCGTGCCGTGGCTGAAGCGGTTCTACTTCGGCGAGGGCGCCGGGACGGTCGCCGGGGCCGCGGCCGCCGACGCGGGCAACGGCGACGGCGACCACCTGGGCGGGCTGAAGGAACTCGTCACCGACCTGGGCGCGATCGACGCCCGGGAGATCTCTTCGTTCCCGGTCGGGGACGGGATCATGCTGCGGGTCGGCCGCTACGGGCCTTACGTCGAGCGCGGCGAGAAGGACTCCGAGGGCCACCAGCGCGCCGACGTCCCGGACGACCTGGCGCCCGACGAGCTGACCACCGCCTACGCGGAGGAGCTGCTGGCCAAGCCCAGCGGCGACTTCGAGCTGGGCGCGGACCCGGTGACCGGCCACCAGATCGTCGCCAAGGACGGCCGCTACGGCCCGTACGTCACGGAGATCCTCCCCGAGGGCACCCCGAAGACCGGCAAGAACGCGGTCAAGCCGCGGACCGCCTCGCTCTTCAAGACGATGTCCCTGGACACGGTGACGCTGGACGACGCGCTGCGGCTGATGTCGCTGCCGCGGGTGGTCGGCGCGGACGCCGAGGGCGTGGAGATCACCGCGCAGAACGGCCGCTACGGCCCGTACCTGAAGAAGGGCACCGACTCCCGGTCGCTGACCGAGGAGAGCCAGCTCTTCACCATCACGCTGGACGAGGCACTGGCGATCTACGCCCAGCCCAAGCAGCGCGGCCGGGCCGCCGCCAAGCCGCCGCTGAAGGAGCTGGGCAACGACCCGGTCAGCGAGAAGCCGGTGGTGGTCAAGGACGGCCGCTTCGGCCCGTACGTCACGGACGGCGAGACCAACGCCACCCTGCGGACCGGCGACAGCGTGGAGACCATCACCCCCGAGCGCGGCTTCGAGCTGCTGGCCGAGAAGCGAGCCAAGGGCCCGGCGAAGAAGACCGCCAAGAAGGCGGCGAAGAAGGCCCCCGCCAAGAAGACGGCGACCGCGGCGGCCGGCGCGAAGAAGACCGCCGCCAAGAAGGCGACCACCAAGAGCGCCGCGGCGAAGAAGACCACCGCGGCGAAGAAGACCGCCGCGGCCGCGAAGAAGACGTCGGCCGCGGAGGAGTGACGGCGGCGTGACCCCTGCGGACGCGATCACGTCCGTGCGGGAAGGGGGGCGGCTGCGGATGACCGCGGCCGCCCCCTTCCGCGTACCGCCGCCCGCGCGCCCCGTGCCGACGTCCCCTGATCTTTTCCGCGCTCCCTTCCGCGTACCGCCGCTCGCGCGGCCCGTGCCGACGTCTCCTCGCGTGTGCCGCGTCCCTTACCGCATGCCGCCGCATCCGCCCCGGGACCGCCGCCCGGAAGGGCGCTGAACCGGGAGGACTGGGTGTCAGCCGTCCCGGATAGGCTGATGGGATGACGCGAGCCGAGCAGCCAACGGTCTTGAGCCAACCCTCAGACTCCGACGCCGCACTTGCCGCGGACTCCCGCGAGCGTGCCGTCCGCGCCCTGTTGCGCACCCCGCCGGTCCGGCGGTTGTGGAGCGCCCAGCTCGTCGGCGGCATCGGCGACGCCCTCGCCATGCTGGTGCTGGTCCTGCTGGCGCTCCAGGCGGCCACCACCGCCGAGACGTTCGGCGGCGGCTACCGCGGCGCGGCCTTCGCCGTGGCCGCGGTCTTCGGGGTCCGGGTGATCGCCACCGTGCTGTTCGGCGCGGTGCTGCTCGGGCCGCTGACCACGTTCACCGCCCCCGGCGGCCCCCTGGACCGGCGCTGGACCATGGTCGGCGCGGACGGGCTGCGGGTCGCCCTGCTGATCGTCGCGCCGCTGTGGACCGACTGGACCGGTGGCGGCACCGCGATGATCTATCTCCTCGCCACCGTCTTCCTCGCCGGCGCCGCCGAGCGGGTGTGGACCGTCGCCAAGGAGAGCGCCGCGCCCGCGCTGCTGCCCGGCCCGCCGCTGGAGGGCGCCGCGGTGCGCCCGCTGCCGGACCACCTGGACGCGCTGCGCCGGCTGTCCCTGCGCACCGGCTTCGCCGCCGTGCCCGGCGCGGCCCTCGCCCTGCTCGTCGCCACCCTGATCGGCAACCTGCTGGGCGCCGGCGTCGACTGGTTCACCACCCACCAGGCGGCCCTCGGCTCCTACCTGGCGGCGGGCCTCTTCGCGGCCTCCGTCTCCGTCCTGTACTTCCTCACCGTCCCCGCCACCCCGACGCCCCGCCCGCACTCCCCGCTGGAAGGGCTGCGCCGGCCGTCCGCCGGCGGGACCGGCGGCAAGGGGCGCACCGGCGCCATACCACTGCTCGTCCTGGCCTGCGGCGCGGTCGCCGGAGCCATCGCCTCCGCCGCGAGCGTCGCCGCACTGCACGGCGGCGACCTCGGCGGCGGACCCGTCTCGTACGCCCTGCTGGTGCTCGCCCTGACCGGTGGCGCCGGCCTCGGTATCCGCCGCGCCCCGAAGACCGTCCCGGGGCTCTCCCGGCGCCGGCTGCTGGTCCTCGCGATCGCCGTCACCGGAGTGGCGCTGCTCGCCATGGGACTGGTGCCGGACCTGGCGACGGTGCTGTTCCTGGCGCTGGCCGCCGGCTTCGCGGCCGGCGTGGCCGCGGGCACCGGGCACGCCCTGCTGGACCAGGAGGCCGAGGACGCCCGCCGGCCGCGGCTGACCGAGCACCTCCAGGCCGTCGTCCGGGTCGCCGTCGCACTCGGTGCGATCGCCGCGCCGCTGCTCGCTGCCGCGATCGGGCCGCACAAGCTGGCCAACGGCGACTTCGTCTTCGCGCACGGCGGCGCGGCGTTCACCCTCATGCTGGTCGGCGCGCTGCTGCTGCCGGTGGCCGCGCTGCTGCTCGCCAAGACCGACGACCGTTCCGGCGTACCGCTGCGGCACGACCTGCGGGACGCGCTGCGCGGAGCCGACCCGGTGCAGGCCCCGTCCGAGACCGGCTTCTTCATCGCCCTGGAGGGCGGCGACGGGGCCGGCAAGTCCACGCAGGTCGAGGCGCTGGCGGAGTGGATCCGCGGCAAGGGCCACGAAGTGGTCGTCACCCGCGAGCCGGGCGCCACGCCCATCGGCAAGCGGCTCCGCTCGATCCTGCTGGACGTCTCCTCGGCCGGCCTCTCGCACCGCGCCGAGGCACTGCTGTACGCGGCCGACCGCGCCGAACACGTGGACTCGCTGGTCCGCCCGGCGCTGGAGCGGGGCGCGGTGGTCATCACCGACCGGTACATCGACTCCTCCGTCGCCTACCAGGGCGCCGGCCGCGACCTCTCCCCGACCGAGATCGCCCGCATCTCGCGCTGGGCCACCGGCGGGCTCGTGCCGGACCTCACCGTCCTGCTGGACGTCGACCCGGAGA
The DNA here is from genome assembly GCF_002982015.1 of Streptomyces solincola. Lineage (GTDB taxonomy): Bacteria > Actinomycetota > Actinomycetes > Streptomycetales > Streptomycetaceae > Streptomyces > Streptomyces solincola. Next base: position 3,353 of record NZ_PVLV01000026.1, on the reverse strand, counting down.
CTGCCCGGGAGCGGTTCACCGAGGCGCCGGACCGGCTGGAGTCGGAGCCGGCCGAGTTCCACCGCCGGGTCCGTGCCGGTTTCCTCACCCTCGCCGCCGCCGACCCCGGCCGGTACCTGGTCGTCGACGCCGGCCGCCGGCCGGAGGCCGTCACCGGCTCCGTACGTCAGCGGCTGGACCGGATGCTCCCGCTGTCCGAGGCCGAGAAGCAGGCCATCGAGGAGGCCCGGCGCCGCGCGGAGGAGGAGGCCCGCCGCAAGGCCGAGGAGGAGGCCGCCCGCAAGGCCGAGGAGGAGCGGCTGGAGCGCGAGCGCCAGGCCCAGCTCGCCAAGCTGCGCGCCGAGGAGGAGGAGCGCAAGCGCCGCGAGGAGGAAGAGGCCCGCCGCCTGGAGGCCGAGCGCAAGCGCCAGGAGGAGGAAGAGGCCCGGCTGCGCGCCGAGGAGGAGGCCCGCCGCAAGGCCGAGGAGGCCGCCCGGCAGGCCGAGGAGGAGCGCCGCAGGCTGGAGGCCGAGGAGAAGGCCAGGCTGGAGGAGCAGGAGCGGCTGCGCGCCCGCAAGGCCGAGGAGGAGCGCCTGCGCGCCGAGGCCGAGGAGCGCCGCCTGGAGAAGCAGCGCAAGGCCGAGGAGGCGCTGCTCCGCGCCGAGGAGGCCCGCCGCGAGGCCGAGGCGGAGGCCCGCCGCCAGGCGGAGGCCGACGCTCGCCGCCGGGCCGAGGAGGCTCGTCGGCAGGCCGAGGCTGAGGCCGACGTCCGCCGCCAGGCGGAGCAGGAGGCCGCTGAGGCTCGCCGGCTGGCCGAGGAGGAGGCCGCGGAGGCCCGTCGCGTCGCCGAGGCGGAGGCCGAGGAGGCCCGTCGGCCGGCCGAGGGTCCCTCCGCCGGGCCGTCGGCATCGGAGACGACCGTGCCCACGCCCGTCGTCCGCCCGAACGACGTCACCCAGGAGGTCCCGGTCCCGCGCCACAGCCTCCGCAAGGACGAGCCGGCCCCCCGTCCGTCCGACGACACCGCGGTCCTGCGCCCGGTACGCGAGGACGAGCCGGCCCCCGGGGCCCTGGACGAGACCGCGGTCCTGCGCCCCATCCGGGAGGACGAGCCCCGCCCCGGCGCCGCGGACGAGACGGCCAAGCTGCCGCGGGTGCGCGACGAGCGGACCGGCGAGCGCGGCCCGGACGACCGGGCGGCGGACGAGACCGCCGTGCTCCCGCCGGTACGCCAGGACAGCCCGGCGGACCGCGTCCCCCAGGACTTCTTCCGCAAGGAGCCGCACGACACCGACCGCGCCGACCGCGCCGACCGCGCTGACACCGGCCGCGCCGACACCGGCCGCGCCGACACCGGCCGTCCCGGCATCGGCCGTCCCGGCGCCGGCCATCCCGGCATCGGCCGGGGTGACGGCGGCCCGGACGATGGCGGCTCGGGCGCTGGCGGCCGGCCCGGCGGGGTACGCGACTCCGGCAGCCGCAAGGGCCGGCGCGGCACGTCCGGCGGACCCGGCCCGAGCAGCGACCCCAGTGGCACCTCCTGCCCGTCCGGCAACACCGGCACCTCCGGCAACACCGGCTCCTCCGGCAACACCGGCCCCTCCGCCTCCAGCTCCTCCAGCTCCTCCGTCTCCTCCAGTTCCTCCGTCTCCTCCAGCCCCTCCGTCTCCTCCGGCGGCAACGAGCGGACGCGTGAGCTGCCCCAGCTCGACGAGCAGGGCCGACCGCGCCGCCGCTCCGACTGGGCTGAGGAGACCCCGCTGGACGACCTCCCCACGCTCGCGGACGAACTCCTCGGTCCGCACGCCGACGAGGACGAGAGCGGGACGGGCAACGGCGGCGACGGTCGCCGGGGCCGGGGCGGCCGAGGAGGCCGCGGCCGCTGACCGGCACCCGGCGGGGGGCGCCCAGCCCCCGCCGGACACCGGCAGCCCTTCGTCGAGGACACCGGCCGCCGGCTGCCTTCGTCGGGCACCGGCCGGCAGAAGCCGGATGCCCCGCCGGCCGCGACCGTCCGGGCCCCGGATGCCTCCGTCCGGCGCCGGCCGCCACGCCGCACGCCGTCCACCGGCCGTCCGCCGTGCACCCCCTGTCAGTCCCCTCCCGCACAATGGAGGCCGACATCCCCCACCATTCCGCGAGGCGGTGACCGTGTCCGTCTGGGACGACCTGATCGGCCAGGACCATGTCCGGGCCCAGCTCGGCGCTGCCGCGCGCGACGCCGACGCGCTCGTCACCGCGGAGGCCCAGGGCGCCGAGCCGCCCGAGGCGTCCAAGATGACGCACGCCTGGCTGTTCACCGGCCCGCCCGGAGCGGGGCGGACCACCGCGGCCCGGGCGTTCGCCGCCGCGCTCCAGTGCGTCAGCCCCGACCGGGCGCTGGGCGGCGAGCCGGGCTGCGGCTTCTGCGAGGGCTGCCACACGGCGATGATCGGCACCCACGCCGACGTCACCACCATCGCGGCCATCGGCTCCCAGATCCTGGTCGAGAACATGCGGGACACCGTCCGCATGTCCTACACCTCGCCCGCCAACGGCCGGTGGCAGGTCATCCTCGTCCAGGACGCCGACCGGCTGAACGAGAAGTCGGCCAACGCGGTGCTCAAGGCGGTCGAGGAGCCGGCGTCCCGCACCGTCTGGCTGCTCTGCGCCCCGTCCATCGAGGACGTGCTGCCCACCATCCGCTCCCGCTGCCGCGCGCTCACCCTGCGCACTCCGCCCGTGGACGCGGTCGCCGACATGCTGGTGCGAAGGGACGGCGTCGAGCCCGAGGCGGCGTACGCGGCGGCCCGGGCCACCCAGGGGCACATCGGCCGGGCCCGCAAGCTCGCCACCGACGAGCGGGCGCGCGCCCGCCGGGCGACCGTGCTGAAGCTGCCGCTGCGGGTCGCGGACGTCGGGGCGGCGCTCAGGGCGGCCCAGGAGCTGGTCGACGCGGCCGCCGAGGACGCCCGGCAGGCGTCGGAGGAGATCGACGCCAAGGAGACCGAGGAGCTGAAGGCGGCGCTCGGCGCGGCCCAGGGCGGCCGGATGCCGCGGGGCACGGCCGGCGTGATGAAGGACCTGGAGGCGGACCAGAAGCGCCGCAAGACCCGTACCCAGCGCGACAGCCTCGACCTGGCGCTGAGCGACCTGACCGGCTTCTACCGCGATGTGCTCGCCCTACAGCTCGGCGCGCGCGGCGGTCCGGCCAACGAGGACATGCGCGACGCCCTGGAGCGGACCGCCCGCGACTCCGCCCCCGAGCAGACACTGCGCCGGATCGAGGCTGTCTTCGCCTGCCGGGACGCCCTCGACCGGAACGTCGCCCCGCTGCTGGCGGTCGAGGCCATGACCATGGCCCTCCGCGCCGGCTGACGCCCCCTCCCCGCCTG
>NZ_PVLV01000269.1 GCF_002982015.1 Streptomyces solincola | reverse complement strand
GGGGCAGGCGGACGGCCCGGGCGCGGGGGTGCGTCCGGGCCGTCGGGGCCTGCTGGTGCCGGGCGGTCAGCCGGTGACCTTCACCGCCCCCACCGGGCACGCTCGGGCGGCCTCGCGGGCCAGGGGGTGGCCGGCGCCGTCCTCGCGGCCGGGGAGGACGGCGCCGAAGCCGTCGTCGTCCTGGGTGAAGACCTCCGGGGAGGTCAGCGCGCACTGGCCGGCCCCGATACAGGCGTGTTCGTCGATGGAGATGTGCATCAGCGGTCGTTCCTCACCATGTGACGGGGAGTTCGAGCATCCCCTGGATCGTGTCCCCTGGCTTGAAGGCGATGGTGTCGGCGGGAGCCGCCAGGCGCAGGCCGGGGAGGCGGTGGAGCAGGGCGCCCAGGGCGATCTCCATCTCGGCGCGGGCCAGGTTCTGGCCCAGGCACTGGTGGATGCCGAAGCCGAACGCCACGTGGTGGCGGGCCGAGCGGCTCCAGTCCAGCGCGTCGGGGTCGGCGTAGGCGGCGGCGTCCCGGTTGATGACGGAGGTGGAGAAGACGACGCCCTCGTCGGCGCGGATGACCTCGCCGCCGATCTCGATGTCCGCCACGGCCACCCGCAGCATGCCGTCGGCGATGGAGAGGTAGCGCAGCAGCTCCTCCACGGCGGCGGGGAGGAGAGCCGGGTCGGCGCGCAGCTCGGCCAGGCGCTCGGGGTGGGAGAGGAGGGTGTAGGCGCCCAGGGACACCATGTTGGCGGTGGTCTCGTGGCCGGCCACCAGGAGGATGAAGGCGAGGTCGACCAGTTCCTGGCGGTCGGGGGCGCCGCGGACGTCGAGCTGGCGGGCGATCAGGTCGTCCAGCACCCCGTCGCCGGGCTCGGCCCGCTTGCGGTCGACCAGCTCGCCCAGATAGGCGTCCATGCGGTCCCGGGCCTCCTCCACGTCGGAGGCCGCCGGGCCGCGCAGCAGCCTCCGGGACTGCTCCTCGAAGAACTCGTGGTCCGCGTACGGCACGCCGAGCAGTTCGCAGATCACCATGGACGGCACGGGGAGGGCGAAGTCGGCCACCAGGTCGCAGGGCGGACCCTTGGCGATCATGGCGTCCAGCAGGCCGTCCACGATCTCCTGGATGCGCGGGCGCAGCTTCTCCGCTCGGCGCAGGCTGAAGCTGGGGATGAGCATCCGCCGCTGCACGTTGTGCTCGGGGTCGTCCAGGCCGAGCAGCGCGGCGCGCCGCCGGTCGCGGATGGCGGCGAACCGCTCGGTGGGCATCGGGAAGGCGGGGCGGGTGGTGTCGCTGGACAGGCGCTGGTCCGAGAGGAGGGCGCGGGCGGCCGTGTGGCCGGTCACCACCCACACCCGGCGGCCGTCCCAGAGGGTGGCCCGGGTCAGCGGCCGCGCCTCGCGCAGTGGCTGGTAGCCGGCGGGCGGGTGGTAGGGGCAGGTGCGGTCCTGCGGGAACGCCACGGCGTCCCCGGTCACATCCGTCGCGTCGGTCAGTTCCGTCATGGGGGCCTCGCAGACGCTGGCTGGTGGGCGCGGGTTACCGTCCCACTACATGCCCGAGGCATCCATCCGGTCTACGCGCAGTTCGGCCAAACCACCGGAACGGGTCCCTCCCCGCCCCGCGCCCTCACAGGCTCAGCGAGCGCGCGTGGTTGAGCTGGGCCATCACCCACGGCATCGTGCCCGCGTCCCGTGCCGGGATCATGGTGGCGTGGTGCCGCCCGCCGGAGGAGACGGTGACCTGGATGAACCCGGTCGTCACCCGCTCCTTGATGAGCAGGAAGAGCAGTCCGACCAGGCAGAGCACGGCGAACACGATGGCCAGCACGACCGCGTAGGTGGGCATCTTCTCCTCGGTGCGGGAGAAGTCCACCGCGTTCCACATGGCCCCCTTGAGGGGCATGTTCCCCGACGGCGTGACGATGGTGTCGCCGTGCACGGTGATGTCGCCCAGGGAGAAGCCGGTCAGCGGGCCGCCCGGGAGCGGCGGGGGATAGGCGGCGCCGGGCGCGGCGGGCGGATAGGGCTGGTCGCCCTGGTACGGCGGCGGGTAGCCGTAGCCCGGCGCGGCCGGGCCCCAGGCGTAGCCGTCCGGGCCGCCGGGTCCGGGGGCGCCCTGGCCGTACCCGGGCTCGTCCATGGGGAAGTTCGGCTGGTGCTGACTCATACACCGATCCTAGGCCCGGTGCGGGAGCCGCCTCGGGCGATTCCCGGACGCGTGAGGACCACGCCGGCATATGGCGAGGGCCCGCCTCCCGGGAGGGAAGCGGGCCCTCGTGCGCGTACCGCGAAGGGAACGCGTACCGCGGCGGACGGGATCAGAAGCGGCGGGTGATCAGCGCCCGCTTCACTTCCTGGATCGCCTTGGTGACCTCGATGCCGCGCGGGCAGGCGTCCGTGCAGTTGAACGTGGTGCGGCAGCGCCACACGCCGTCCTTGTCGTTGAGGATCTCCAGCCGCTGCTCCCCGGCGTCGTCGCGCGAGTCGAAGATGAAGCGGTGGGCGTTGACGATCGCCGCCGGGCCGAAGTACTGGCCGTCGTTCCAGAACACCGGGCACGAGGACGTGCACGCGGCGCACAGGATGCACTTGGTGGTGTCGTCGAACCGCTCGCGGTCCTCCGCGGACTGGAGCCGCTCACGGGTCGGCTCGTTGCCCTCGGCGACCAGGAACGGCATGACGTCCCGGTACGCCTGGAAGAACGGCTCCATGTCCACGACCAGGTCCTTGAGGACCGTCAGGCCCTTGATGGCCTCGATCGTGATGGGCTTCTCCGGGTTGATGTCCTTGATCAGCGTCTTGCAGGCGAGCCTGTTCTTGCCGTTGATCCGCATCGCGTCGGAGCCGCAGATGCCGTGCGCGCAGGAGCGCCGGAAGGTCAGCGTGCCGTCGACGTCCCACTTGATCTTGTGGAGGCCGTCGAGGACCCGCTCCTTGGGGTCGATCTCGATCGGGAAGTCCTCCCACACCGCGTGCTCCGACACCTCGGGGTTGAAGCGGCGGATGCGGAAGGTGACCGTGATGTACGGGGAGGCGTCGGTCTTCGCGGTCGCCTCGGCCTTGTCCATGACGGGGGTAGCCATCAGTACTTACGCTCCATCGGCTGGTAGCGGGTCTGGACGACGGGCTTGTAGTCGAGACGCACGGTCTCGGTGCCGTCGTCGCCGACCTCGCGGTACGCCATGGTGTGGCGCATGAAGTTGACGTCGTCGCGGTTGGGGTAGTCCTCGCGGTAGTGGCCGCCGCGGGACTCCTTGCGGGCCAGCGCGGACACCGCCATGACCTCGGCCAGCTCCAGCAGGTTGCCCAGCTCGATGGCCTCCAGCAGGTCCGTGTTGAACCGCTTGCCCTTGTCCTGGACGGACACGTTCCTGTACCGCGCGCGCAGCTCGGCGATCTTCTCGACGGCCGTCTTGATGGTCTGCTCGGTGCGGAACACCATCACGTTGGCGTCCATCGTCTCCTGGAGCTCGCGGCGCAGCTCGGCCACCCGCTCGCCGCCGGTGGAGGCGCGGAGCTGCTCCACCATGTCGACGACCAGGGCCGCCGGGTTCTCCGGCAGCTCGACGTAGTCGGCCTTGGCGGCGTACTCGGCGGCGGCGATGCCCGAGCGGCGGCCGAAGACGTTGATGTCCAGGAGGCTGTTGGTGCCCAGGCGGTTGGCGCCGTGCACCGAGACGCAGGCGACCTCGCCGGCGGCGTACAGGCCCGGGACGACGGTGGTGTTGTCGGCCAGCACCTCGCCCTCGACGTTGGTCGGGATGCCGCCCATCGCGTAGTGCGCGGTCGGCTGGATCGGGATCGGGTCCGTGTAGGGCTCGATGCCGAGGTAGGTGCGCGCGAACTCGGTGATGTCGGGCAGCTTCGCGTCGAGCTGCTCCGGCGGCAGGTGGGTGAGGTCCAGGAAGACGTGGTCGCCCTCCGGCCCGCAGCCGCGGCCCTCGCGGATCTCGGTGTAGATCGAGCGCGAGACGACGTCGCGCGAGGCGAGGTCCTTCATGACGGGCGCGTACTTCTCCATGAAGCGCTCGCCGTCCTTGTTGCGCAGGATGCCGCCCTCGCCGCGGGCGCCCTCGGTGAGCAGGATGCCCATCCGCCAGATGCCCGTGGGGTGGAACTGGAAGAACTCCATGTCCTCCAGCGGCAGCCCGCGCCGGTAGCAGGCGGCCTGGCCGTCGCCGGTGAGGGTGTGCGCGTTGGAGGTCACCTTGAAGAACTTGCCGGTGCCGCCGGAGGCGTAGATCACGGCCTTCGCCTGGAAGATGTGGATCTCGCCGGTGGCCAGCTCGTACGCCACCACGCCGGCCGACTTCTTCACGCCGTCGACCTCGGTGATGAGCTGGTCCAGGACGTAGAACTCGTTGAAGAACTCCACGCCCTCCTTGACGCAGTTCTGGTACAGCGTCTGGAGGATCATGTGGCCGGTGCGGTCCGCGGCGTAGCAGGACCGGCGCACCGGGGCCTCGCCGTGGTTGCGCGAGTGGCCGCCGAAGCGGCGCTGGTCGATGGTGCCGTTCGGGGTCCGGTTGAACGGCAGGCCCATCTTCTCCAGGTCGAGGACGGCGTCGATGGCCTCCTTCGCCAGGATCTCGGCGGCGTCCTGGTCGACCAGGTAGTCACCGCCCTTGACCGTGTCGAAGGTGTGCCACTCCCAGTTGTCCTCCTCCACGTTGGCGAGCGCGGCGGCCATGCCGCCCTGCGCGGCGCCCGTGTGGGAGCGGGTGGGGTACAGCTTGGTGAGCACGGCGGTGCGGCTGCGCTTGGTGGCCTCGATGGCGGCGCGCATGCCGGCGCCGCCGGCTCCGACGATGACGGTGTCGTACTTGTGGATCTTCATCAGGGGATCGCCTCAGCCCGTGCCTAGCGGATGTTCGGGTCGAAGGTGAAGATCACCAGCGTGCCCAGAAGGATGGTGAACACCGTGGCGGTGTAGAGCAGGCCCTTCAGCCACAGGCGGGTGTTCGGGCGCTCGGCGTAGTCGTTGACGACGGTACGCAGGCCGTTGGCGCCGTGCAGCATGGCGAGCCACAGCATCAGCAGGTCCCAGACCTGCCAGAACGGGGACGCCCAGCGGCCGGCCACGAAGGCGAAGCCGATCTTGGAGACGCCGCCGTCCAGCACGAGCTGGATCAGCAGGTGGCCGATGACGAGGACGACCAGCGCGATGCCGGACAGCCGCATGAACAGCCAGGCGGCCATCTCGAAGTTGCCCCGGGTGGAGCGCGGGGTGCGGCCGGTGCGCTTGCGCGGCGGCTCGATGAGCGGCGCCGGGTTGTCGACGTCGTAGACGCGGCCGCCCTCGACGGGGCCGACGGCGGAGGTGGTGTCAGTGGACATGTGTCGCCTCAGCTCCCGAACAGTTCACGCGCGGCGTGGCCGAGTACGGGGTAGATCGCGCCCGCCATCAGCACCACCCAGATGCCCACCACGGTCCAGAGCATCTGCTTCTGGTAGCGGGGGCCCTTGGACCAGAAGTCCACGGCGATCACTCGGAGGCCGTTGAGCGCGTGGAACAGGATGGCGGCGACGAGGCCGTACTCCAGCAGCGCGACGATCGGCGTCTTGTAGGTGGCGACCACGTCGTCGTACGCCTCGGGCGATACGCGGACGAGCGCGGTGTCCAGCACGTGCACGAACAGGAAGAAGAAAATGAGGACGCCGGTGACTCGATGAGCCACCCACGACCACATGCCTTCCCGGCCGCGGTACAGCGTTCCAGCCGGCACGGAAAAACCCTCCGGGAGCGGATTTGGGGCCCGGCCGGCTTCGTAGGCGGTCTGGCCCGGCCGGGTACGGTCCACCGGCCCCGGCAATCGTAGCGACGCTTTGTCGGTTCGCTCGCGCGGGGTCCCGAGGTGTGATCAAACAGGCACCGATGGGCTATGGACGCCGGGGCCTCGATCTGGCATAGGTAAGCCTTGCCTTAGCGGTGTCCGTCACGTCCCGGCATCCCGTCCTCGGGGGCGACCAAGCGGGTGAGCCGGGCGCGGGCCAGCTTGCGCAGCTCGTCGGCGGCCACCGAGCGCTCCTCGTCCGGCTCGTGCTCCAGCCGGGTCCGCACCGCCGCCAGCGCCAGGTCGAGGCGGCCGCCGGGACGCCGGTCGTCGGGGCAGAACAGGAACGCGTACCCGAACCGCTCCTGGTAGCGGGCGAGTGCCGCCTCCCACGCCATCAGCGCCGCGGGCGGGGCGTCGGCCGGCAGCAGCGGCGCCGTCTCGTCGGCCAGCGCCTCGGCCAGATCCGCGCCGCCCAGGTCGTACCCCGCCTCGGCGGCCGCCGCCAGCAGCGCCGCCGGCGTGGGGTACGACCTGGGCGGCCCGGAT
>NZ_PVLV01000268.1 GCF_002982015.1 Streptomyces solincola | reverse complement strand
GGGCTGGGTCATGGTGTGGATACCTCGGGGAGGGCCGCGAGCGGCCACGGGGAGAGTGGGGAGGAGGAGCGGAGCTCACGCGTCCCGGAGCACGGGAATCGCCTGGGCCACTTCGCGAAGCCGGATGACTTCACGAAGTCGGATGACTTCACGAAGTCGGATCACTTCACGAAGTCGGATCACTTCTCGAACGCGAGGATGGTGATGAACTTCTTCTCCTCCTCGTCGTTGCTCGCGCTGACCCGGCCGTCGGCGAGGAAGAACCGCCCGTCGGCGTAGGCGTACAGCGGGTTGAACACGCTGCTCTCCAACTGGGCGGTGGCCGCCGGGTGCTGGAGCAGCACCTTCGGCTTCCCGCCGGTGGGCGCGAGCGTCGCCACGCCGCCGCCGCGGTCGTAGGAGCCCTGCATGTACATCAGCACCTCGCCGCCCTCCATCCGCAGCGGCGTCATGGTCCGCCGCGGGCCGGCGTTCGCCCGCCACTTGGCCTTGCCGGTGTTCAGGTCGAAGGCCACGATGTCGTTGGTGCCGTTGGTGAGCTGGGTCGGCTCGGTCGCCATGTAGAACGTCGAGGCGTCGGCCGCCATCCCGGTGCAGCCCTGGAGGTTCTCGCCCAGGACGACGAAGCTGCCGCCGCAGCGCGGGCGGAACTTGTCCTTGCCGCCGTCGATGGTCGAGCGCAGCTTGCCGCTGTCGGTGAGCGCCAGGACGCTCCACTCCTTGGAGTCGCGCTTGACCGCGGAGATCACCAGCGGGCTCACCGAGTAGACCTTGTCGACCTCCCAGTCGTCCGGCAGCCGGTAGCTCCACTTCGCCTTGCCGGTCTTCGCGTTGACCTCGCTGACCTCGTGCTGGGTCTTCACGCCGCCGCAGTTGGCGGCGGCGATCAGCCTGGCCCCGCCGGCGAAGGCGAACCTCTTGCAGTCGGCGTCCGGGTCCTTGCCCCACACCTGCTTGCCGTCGGCCAGCGAGAACCCGAAGGAGTTGCCGAGGCCCGCGGCGGTGACGGTGTCCCCGCTGATCGCGAGCGTGATGTCGAACAGCCCGCCGAAACCGTCGCTCCTCGGCACCGGCTTCTTCCAGCCCGCCTTGCCGGTCTTCAGGTCGATCTGCTGGAGGTCGTTGCACTTCGCCTTGTCGGTGGGCCCGTCGTCGAGCCCGATGACGATGGTGCCGCCGTCGGAGGGCTGCGGCGGGGCGGTGCAGATCTCGGTGGCGAAGGGCAGCTCCCACTTCTTGGCCCCGTCGCCGACCGAATAGCCGACCACGCTCTTGTACATCGCCTTGACGACGGTGTCGCCGACCACCCACGGGCCGTACACGTCGGCCCCGTTGCGCGGCAGGTCGACGTCGTTCTTGACGGCGAAGGCGACCTTGGCCTCGCCCGGCTTGCGGCCGGCGTTGAAGTCGTCGCCCGCTTCGCGCCCGCCGCCGGTGCCGGAGCCGTCGCCCCGGTCCACCGACTCCGAGGGCTTCGGCGGGGCGCTGCTGGCCTTGGCGTCCGGCTTGGCCGGCTCGTCGTCGTTCGGGGCGGCGGCGAAGTAGACCCCGCCGCCGACCACCAGCAGCGCGGCCACCGCCGCGGCCACGATGACCGCGGGCCTGCCCTTGAACGGCCCCTTCCCGCCGCCCCCCGGCTGCGGCGCGCCCGGATACGGCGGCTGGCCGGCGGGGTACGGCGCCCCGGCGTAGGGGCCGCCCGGCTGGCCGCCGTACGGATTGGGCTGCCCGCCGTAGGGGCCGGGCTGCCCGGAGTACGGCCCCGGCTGCCCGGGCGGGGTCTGCGGATAGCCGTAACCGGGCTGCGGCGCGCCGTACCCGCCCGGCTGCGGCGCGCCGTACCCGCCCGGCGCGTGCGGAGGCTGGGCCGGCGGCGCCGGCGGCTGCTGCGGAGGCGGCGGCGCCTGAGGCGGCTGCGCGGGCTGTCCTGCGGGCTGCTGGGGCGGGTCCTGCGGGTCCTGCGGAGCGCCGAAGCCCCCCTGCGGCGGTTGCTGGCTGGGCGGCTGACTCATCAGCGCTTCCCCCTTCGTGCGGCCCGCTGCCCGACCGGCCTCCCCCGCGATCCCGGCGGGCACGTACCGCCGGGATGGAGTGAATCGGACATGGAATCCGCAGTGTTGCGTGAGTCGAGCGGGGTTACTTTCTATCACCCGGCCGGCACGCGAAAAGGGCCGGTGCGCCCCCTGTTCCCAAGGGAGAACCGGCCCGTGACGCCTCCGTTATCGCCTCTCCACGCCGGCTCCACGCCCTCCGGCGGGGGTTTCCCCCGGCTCGCCCGTCAGGCGTCCTCGGCGAGTTCCAGCCACCGCGTCTCCAACTCCTCGCGCTGCCCGGCCAGTGCGCGCAGCTCCGCGTCCAGTTCGGCGACCTTCGCGAAGTCCGTGGCGTTCTCCGCGATCCGCGCGTGCAGTTTCGCTTCCTTCTCGGCCACCTTGTCGAGCTGCCGCTCCACCTTTTGAAGCTCCTTCTTGGCGGCCCGGGCGTCCCCCGCCGACTTCTCCCGCGCCGGCGACGCGGCGGCCGGGGCCGGCGCCGCCGCCTCCACCATCTTCTCCCGCCGCTCCAGGTACTCCTCGATCCCGCGCGGCAGCATCCGCAGCGTGGCGTCGCCGAGCAGCGCGAAGGTGCGGTCGGTGGTGCGCTCGATGAAGAACCGGTCGTGCGAGATGACCACCATCGAGCCCGGCCACCCGTCCAGCAGGTCCTCCAACTGCGTCAGCGTCTCGATGTCCAGGTCGTTGGTCGGCTCGTCCAGGAACAGCACGTTCGGCTCGTCCATCAGCAGCCGCAGAAGCTGTAGCCGCCGCCGCTCACCGCCGGACAGGTCCCCCACCGGCGTCCACTGCTTCTCCTTGCCGAAGCCGAACTGCTCGCAGAGCTGTCCGGCGGTCATCTCCCGCCCCTTGCCGAGATCCACCCGGTCCCGGACCTGCTGCACCGCCTCCAGCACCCGCAACTGCGGAGGCAGTTCCGTGACGTCCTGCGACAGGTAGGCCAGCCGCACGGTCTTGCCGACCACGACCCTGCCCGCCGCCGGCTGCTTCTCCCCACCGCTGTACGCCGCGTCCGCCAGCGCCCGCAGCAGCGAGGTCTTCCCCGCCCCGTTGACCCCCACCAGTCCGATCCGGTCCCCCGGCCCGAGCTGCCACGTCAGATGCTTGATCAGCGTCTTCGGGCCCGCCGTGACCGTGACGTCCTCCATCTCCAGCACGGTCTTCCCCAGCCGCGCGTTGGCGAACTTCATCAGCTCGCTGCTGTCGCGCACCGGCGGCACGTCCGCGATCAGTGCGTTGGCGGCCTCGATGCGGTAGCGCGGCTTGGAGGTACGCGCCGGGGCGCCGCGCCGGAGCCAGGCCAGCTCCTTGCGCATCAGGTTCTGCCGCTTGGCCTCCTCGGTCGCGGCGATCCGCTCCCGCTCGGCCCGCGCGAACACGTAGTCCGAGTACCCGCCCTCGTACTCGCGGACCTCGCCCCGCTGCACGTCCCACATCCGCGTGCAGACCTGGTCCAGGAACCACCGGTCGTGGGTGACGCACACCAGCGCCGACCGCCGCGCCCGCAGATGCCGGGCCAGCCAGGCGATCCCCTCCACGTCCAGGTGGTTGGTCGGCTCGTCGAGCACCACCAGGTCCTGCTCGGCGATCAGCAGCTGCGCCAACGCGATCCGCCGCCGCTCACCACCCGACAGCGGCCCGATCACGGTGTCCAGCCCCTGCGGGAAGCCCGGCAGGTCCAACCCGCCGAACAGCCCGGTCAGCACGTCCCTGACCTTCGCGTCCCCGGCCCACTCGTGATCGGCCCGGTCCCCGATGACCTCGTGCCGCACGGTGGCGGCCGGATCCAGCGAGTCGTGCTGCGTCAGCACCCCGAGCCGCAGCCCCCCGCTGTGCGTGACCCGCCCCTGATCCGCCTCCTCCAACTTCGCGATCATCCGGATCAGGGTCGTCTTACCGTCCCCGTTCCGCCCGACCACGCCGATACGGTCCCCTTCGGACACCCCGAGGGAAACCCCGTCGAGCAGCGCACGGGTGCCGTACACCTTGCTGACTGCCTCGACGTTGACCAGGTTGACGGCCATGAACACTCCTGTACGCGGACCGGGGGGCGACCTACCACAGTAGTCGCCCCTGGCCTGCGGTACTCTTCCGCGTTCTTCCAGGACCAGGGGTGGGGCCTCACATGCGATCAATCCGGTGGACGATCACGACCGCGGCGGCCCTCGCCGCCCTGACCGCCTGCTCCACCCCACCCCCCAAGCC
>NZ_PVLV01000267.1 GCF_002982015.1 Streptomyces solincola | reverse complement strand
CCGAAGAAGAGCACCAGCCGTCCCGCCCCGGAGCGTTCCGCCGCGCCCGCCCCCGAGCGGACCGTCGACCGCCCGGCCCCGTCCGCACCGCCCTCCGCGGACACCAGCCGGGAGCAGGCCGCCGCGGCCGCGGTGCTGAAGCTGGTCAACGACGAGCGGGCCAAGGTGGGCTGCCGTCCGCTGACCGCGTCCGGGAAGCTGGACTCGCTGGCCGGCGCGCACAGCCGGGACATGGCCGCCCGCGGCTACTTCTCGCACACCGACCCCGACGGCCGCACCCCGTGGGACCGCGCCTCGGCGGCCGGCGTCTCCGGCCTGGCGGCGGAGAACATAGCCCGCGGCCAGGCGGACGCGGCGGCCGTCATGGAGTCCTGGATGAACAGCGAGGGCCACCGCGCCAACATCCTGAACTGCGACTACACCACCCTGGGCGTCGGCGTGCAGTTCGGCTCCGGCGGCCCCTGGTGGACCCAGAACTTCGGCTTCTGAGCCGCTCGGACACCAGGGAGGGCCCCGACCGGACCACCGGTCGGGGCCCTCCCCTCGTGCTCACACCACCGGCGGCCGGGGCGGGCGCTGGCAGCGGGGGCAGTAGTAGCTGGAGCGGTTCATCCAGGGGCGGCGGCGGACCGGGGTGGCGCAGCGGCGGCAGGGCAGGCCCTCGCGGCCGTAGGCGTCCAGGGAGCGGTCGAAGTAGCCGGACTGCCCGTTGACGTTGACGTACAGGCTGTCGAAGCTGGTGCCGCCGACGTCGAGGGCGGCGGTCATGACCTCGCGGATGTGGCCGAGCAGTTCGACGGAGCGGGGCCGGGTGAGGGTGGCGGTGGGACGCTCGTAGTGGAGCTTCGAGCGCCACAGCGCCTCGTCGGCGTAGATGTTGCCGACGCCGCTGATCAGGGTCTGGTCGAGCAGGGCGCGCTTGAGGGTCGTGCGCCGCAGCCGCAGGGCCCGGTGGTAGGCGTCCTCGTCGAAGGCGGGGTCGAGCGGGTCGCGGGCGATGTGCGCGATGGGCAGCGGCAGGCCGTCGGGGGTGTTCTCGTGCAGGGAGAGCCCGCCGAAGGTGCGCTGGTCGACGAAGCGGAGCTCGGTGCCGAGCGGGTCGGCGAAGCGGATGCGCACCCGCAGGTGCTTCTCGTCGGCGGCGGTCGCGGGCTGGACGAGGAGCTGGCCGCTCATGCCGAGGTGGCCGAGGATCGAGGCGTCGGTGTCGGCGAGCGGCAGCCACAGGTACTTGCCGCGCCGGCGGGGCGTCCCCAGGCGGTGGCCGGCGAGCCGGGCGGCGAAGTCGTCGCCGCCGGCGAGATGGCGGCGGACCGCGCGCGGGTGCAGCACCTCGACGTCGGCGACGGTCCGGCCGCCGACCCAGCGTTCCAGGCCGCGCCGGACGACTTCGACCTCGGGCAGCTCGGGCAACGGAACTCCTTGAGGATGCGGGGCGACGCATGGGAAACCCCGCCGTACCGGGGGTGATTCCGGTACGGCGGGGCGGTGGCGGGCTCAGCGGGTGGCCGAGTCCGCCGGGGTCGGGGAGTCCGTCGCGGAAGAGGTGTCGGCGGCCTCTTCGGTCGCGGCGGACGTCGCCGGCGGGGTGGAAGCGGTGGCCTCGGGGGCGGCGGCGCCGTCCTCGGTGGCCTGTGCGGCGCCGTCGGCGGCGGCCTTGGCCGCTGCCTCCCGCTCGTCCGCGGCGGCCCGGATGGACCGCCAGGCGGATTCCGCCGCCTGCTGTTCCGCTTCCTTCTTGCTGCGGCCGGTGCCGGTGCCGTACGAGACACCACCGACGCGGGCGGCAGCAGTGAAGGTCTTCTCGTGGTCCGGTCCAGTCTCGCTGACCAGGTACTCCGGGACGCCGAGGCCTTCGGCCGCGGTGAGTTCCTGGAGGCTGGTCTTCCAGTCGAGGCCGGCGCCGAGGTTGGAGGACTTCTCGATCAGCGGGTCGAAGAGCCGGTGTACCAGCTCGGACGCCGCGTCGAGGCCCTGGTCGAGGTAGACCGCGCCGATCACCGCTTCGAGGGTGTCGGCGAGGATGGACGCCTTGTCCCGGCCGCCGGTGCCTTCCTCGCCCCGGCCGAGCCGGATGAAGGCTCCCAGGTCGAGGCCGCGTCCGACCTCCGCCAGCGCACGGGAGTTGACCACCGCGGCCCGCAACTTGGCCAGTTGGCCTTCGGGCAGGTCGGGGTGGGTGCGGTACAGCGTGTCCGTGACCACCAGGCCGAGCACGGAGTCCCCGAGGAACTCCAGCCGCTCGTTGGTGGGCAGACCGCCGTTCTCGTACGCGTAGGAACGGTGGGTCAGCGCACGCACCAGAAGGGCGGACTCAAGGGTGTACCCGAGCCGCCCTTCCAGAAGCGTGTGGGACGAGGCCGTGTTGTCCGCCTGCTTCTTGGCGTCTTCCGCCGTCTTCTGGCCAGACACGGTGCCTCTCACCAGCCCGCTCAGACCGAGAGGACCTGGCGCTTGTTGTACGTGCCGCAGCTCGGGCACGCGATGTGCTGCAGCTTCGGCTCCTGGCAGCGCTCGCACGACACCAGGGTGGGGACCGCAGCCTTCCACTGCGACCGGCGGTGGCGCGTGTTGCTGCGCGACATCTTCCGCTTCGGAACAGCCACGGCTACTTCTCCTGCTTCTCGTCGACGCCAGGTTCGGCGCCGCTCATGTTGTCCTTCTCATCGGTTCCGAGTGAACCGGCGAGTCCCTGCAGTGCCGCCCAACGGATGTCGACGGCGTCATGGTGGTGGTCCGGGTCCTCGTTCAGGTTGAGCCCGCAGTCGGGGCACAGTCCCGCACAGTCCTCCCGGCACACCGGCTGCATCGGCAGTGCGAGCACCACCGCATCGCGCAGCACGGGTTCGAGGTCGAACATGCCGTCCTCGAGGGGGACGATGTCCTCGCCCTCCGCGTCCTCGCCGTCCACGTCGTCCGCCGGCTTGCGCCGTCCGCGGTCGTCGGTGTCGGGGTACGAGAACATCTCCTGGAAGTCCGCCGTCACCTCGCGGTGCAGCGGCTCCAGACACCTTACGCACTCGCCGGCCGCCGACGCACGGGCGGTGCCTGTGACGAGCACACCTTCCATGACCGACTCCAGGCGCAGCTCCAGCTCCACGGGCGATCCCTCGGGGACGGCGATGACGCCGTCCAGGCCGAGGTCGGCCGGGGCCGGTACCGAGCGGTCGAGACGCTGCATGGCACCGGGACGCCGGCCCAGCTCGTGCGTGTCGAACACGAGGGGGTTGCGGTGGTCGAGGCGCGTACTCAGGGCTCTTCCTGCTTTCGGATCGTCTGGGGGCCGCCCGGCGCCCGGCTCGGGGGCCGACGCGGGCAGGCGGGATCGCGGACACTGTCGCGACCGAACAGCCAGGATACCTCCCCCGTCCGCCACGTCCCAATCGGGGCGGACGGGGGAGGTATCCTGGCTGTTCGGTCGCGACAGTGTC
>NZ_PVLV01000266.1 GCF_002982015.1 Streptomyces solincola | reverse complement strand
CGTCCGACCCGGCCGCCGTACCGACCCGGCCGCCGTCCGACCCGACCGCCGTACCGCGCCGCGAACGGGCCCGGCGCGGCTACCGTGGGATCCGGGGCCGGGGCGGCCATGACGGCCGCGTCGCGGTCGGCTCCCGGTCGGGTCGGGCCGGCTGACCGCCGGGGCGTGGTCCGCTGCTCACGGTCGTTTCACGAGGAGGCTGCGCGGTGCGACGGATGTGGACGCTGCTGGCGGTGCTGTTCGGCGCGCTGGCGGTGGGCAGCGCGGGCCGTCTGCTGGAGGGGACCGGTGCGGTCACCGGCGGGACGCTGCTGACCACCGCCTTTCTCGGGGTGCTGGCCTGGGCGTGTCTGCGCCGCCGGGGGACCCGGCGGAGCTGAGCGGCGTCACGCCCTCGGCGCCGCGGTCCGGCGGGCGTAGCGGCGGGCCAGGGGTTCGACGCTCAGCCCGTGCAGCACGATGCTGAGCATGACGGTCATCACCATGACCTGGGCGATGAACCCGCCCCGTTCGTCCGGCAGTTCGACCACGACGAGCAGTCCGAAGACGATGGAGGGCACCCCCCGGGGGCCCATCCAGCCGAGGAAGAGCCGGTCCCGGACGGACAGCGGGGTGCCGCTGAGCGCCAGCAGCACCGGCAGCATGCGCACCAGGGTGACGGCGAGCAGGGCGAAGAGCAGCACCGGGGCCTCGAGGCCGTCCCAGAACTCGTTGTTGACGATCTGGCCGAAGACGAACCAGAGGGCGAGCAGGCACAGGGTGAGCACGTCGTCGGCCATCTCCACCGCGCCGCGGCCCAGATGGCGCAGTGCGGGCGCGAAGCAGACCCCGGCGACGAAGGAGGCGACGAAGCCGTTGCCGCCGAGCGCCACCGAGAGGGTGTACGCGGCGATGGGGACGGCGAGCACGGCGAGGCGGGTGGCCGACGCCTGGGTCCAGCCGCGCGCCCAGGCGCGGCGCAGGGTCCATGAGGCGGTGACGCCGGTGGCTGCTCCGGCGGCGAGCGCCCAGCCTGCCGAGGTGACGGCCTCCAGCAGGGCTTCGGAGTAGTCGGTGGATCCCCCGGCGTGGGACTCCGCGCCGATGGCGAGGCAGAGGAGGAAGACGGGGGAGATCAGACCGTCGTTGAGGCCGCCCTCGACGTTGAGGACCTCGCGCAGCCTGGCCGGGATGCGCCGGTCGCGGACCACGGCGGTGGTGGGGGCGAGATCGAGCGGGATGACGACGGTGGCGAGGGCGGCGAGCAGCCAGTACGGCTGGTCGGGGAAGCAGGCGAGGCCGGCGAGGAAGGCGGCGCCGAGGGTGAGCGGCAGCCCGATGGCAAGCAGCCGGGTGACGACGGCCCGTTCCCGGCGGATGACGGCGCCGGGGACCTCGGTGGCGTCGACGAAGAGCAGCAGGGCGAGCACGACCTCGACCGCGTGTTCGAAGGCGGAGTCGTCGAACTCGAAGGTCAGCGGCGGGTGGGAGCCGACGGTGAGGGCGATGCCGGCGGCCATCATGGCGAGCGGGGCGGTGATGCTCCAGCGGGCGAGCCGGTGCGAGAACAGGGCCCAGGCGAAGAGGATCCCGGCGATGACGGTGTAGGCGAGCATGGGCCCCCTGGCCTCGCGTCGGTGCGCCGCGGGCAAGCCCGGCGGCCATTGCGAGGGGGACGATATGCGCCGCCGCGCCGGTGGCCGCGGCTCGCCATGCAGCCGTTGGAGTGGTGTGGGGGCCGGTACGCGGACGGCCGGCTTCCGCGCGCGCGGAGGCCGGCCGTCCGGTGGGGCGGGAGGGTCAGCCCAGGACCCACT
>NZ_PVLV01000265.1 GCF_002982015.1 Streptomyces solincola | reverse complement strand
CCTCCCCCCACACCCGCGCCCCGGCTCGACTTCCCCCCACCCGAGCCGGGGCGCGGCGCCGCTCCGGGGCCCGTCAGGGCCCGCTCAGACCGGGTCCGCCGGCAGCTCGCCGGAGCGGGCCACCCGCGCGTACCAGCGGGCGGTGGCCTTGGGCGTACGCCGCTGGGTGGCGTAGTCCACGTACACCGCGCCGAACCGCTTGGCGTAGCCGTACGCCCACTCGAAGTTGTCCATCAGCGACCACAGGAAGTAGCCGCGTACGTCGGCCCCGTCGGCGATCGCCCGGTGCAGCGCCTCCAGGTGGGCGCGGACGTAGGCGGTGCGGGCGGGGTCGTCCACCGTGCCGTCCGGACCGACCGCGTCCTCGTACGCCGCGCCGTTCTCGGTGATCAGCATCGGCAGCCCCGGGTAGTCCCGGGTCATCCGGCCCAGCAGGTCGTACAGCCCGCTCGGGTCCACCGACCAGCCCATCGCGGTCCGCTCGCCCGGCGGCTGGTGGAAGGCGACCGCGTCCGCGCCCGGCCACGGCGAGTGCGCGCTGTTCCCGTGCCCGTCGTGCTGCGCGGAGCCGTCGCCGTCCCGGGCCGCCGAGACGACGTTCGGCATGTAGTAGTTGATCCCCACCCAGTCCAGCGGCTGGTGGATCGCCGCCGGGTCGCCCGGCCGGACGAACGACCAGTCCGTCAGGTGCGCGGTGTCGGCCAGCAGGTCCTCCGGGTACGCGCCGGAGAGCATCGGGCCCAGCCACACCCGGTTGCCCACCGCGTCGATCCGGCGCACCGCCTCCAAGTCCTCCGGCGCGGCGGTCAGCGGACGCAACTGGTGCAGGTTGAGCGAGACCGACACCTCCGCCCCCGCCGGCAGTCCGGCCCGCAGCGCCTGCACGGCGAGACCGTGCCCGAGGTTGAGGTGGTGCGCGGCCCGCAGCGCGGCGACCGGGTCGGTGCGCCCCGGCGCGTGCACCCCGGAGCCGTAGCCGAGGAACGCGCTGCACCAGGGCTCGTTCAGCGTGGTGAACCGCCCGACCCGGTCGCCCAGCGCGTCCGCGACGATCCCGGCGTACTCCGCGAACCGCTCCGCCGTCGCCCGCTCCGGCCAGCCGCCCGCGTCCTCCAGGTGCTGCGGCAGATCCCAGTGGTAGAGCGTCGCCACCGGCTGGATGGAGTGCGCCAGCAGCTCGTCCACCAGCCTCCGGTAGAAGTCCAGCCCCTTCTGGACCGCCGGGCCGCGCCCGGAGGGCTGCACCCGCGGCCAGGAGACCGAGAAGCGGTACGCGCTCAGGCCCAGGTCCGCCATCAGCCGCACGTCCTCACGGAAGCGGCGGTAGTGGTCCACCGCCACCTCGCCGGTGTGGCCCTCGAAGACCTTGCCGGGGGTACGGGAGAAGGTGTCCCAGATGGACGGCGTCCGCCCGTCCTCGGCCACCGCCCCCTCGATCTGGTACGCGGCGGTGGCCGCGCCCCACAGGAAACCGGGCGGGAACCGGTGCGCGCCGGCCGTGGCCTCCGGCCCGGCGGCGGGCCGGTCTCCGGTCAGCGGGAGGGCGTCGGATGCGGTCATGCGGAGTGCTCCCTGAGGTGAGAGGGGATGAGGAGTGCGGGGCGGAGGCGGTGTCGGCGGGAGGCGGGGCCAGAGGGAGGGGTGTCAGCTCTTGACCGCGCCCGAGGTGATGCCGCCGACGATGTGCTTGCCGAGCAGCGCGAAGACCAGCAGCAGCGGCACGGTGGAGACCAGCGCGCCGGTCAGCACGATCGCCTGGTCCACGGTGTGGTTGCCGGAGCCGAGCCCGGCCAGCGCCACCTGGAGGGTGGGGTTGCCGTCCGGGGTGAGCGCGATGAACGGCCAGAAGAAGTCGTTCCACGCCTGCACGAAGACCAGCATCCCCAGCACCGCCATCGCCGGCCGGGCCACCGGGAAGACGACATGCCAGATGATCCGCAGGCTGTTCGCGCCGTCCATCCGGGCCGCCTCCACCAGCTCCACCGGCAGCGCCTCGATGAGGAACTGCCGCATGAAGAACACCCCGAAGGCGGCCACCAGCGAGGTCAGCACCACCGACTGGAGCTGGTCCACCCAGCCCAGGTCGGTGATCACCTGGTACAGCGGGATGACGCTGAGCTGCGGCGGGACCGTCATCGTCGCCACGACCAGGGCCAGCAGGGCGTTGCGGCCCCGGAAGGCGAGCTTGGCGAAGGCGAATCCGGCCAGCGTGGCGAACAGCACCGTGGACAGCGCCACCAGACCGGCCACCACCGTGGTGTTGACCAGCGCCCGGCCCATGTCCACCTGGTTCCAGGCGAAGGCGAGGTTGTCCAGCAGCCTGGGCCCGGGCAGCAGCGGCGCCGGCGCCTCCACCACCCGCTCGCCGGAGTGCGAGGCGGCCACCAGGTTCCAGTAGAGGGGGAAGAGGGAGACCAGCGCGGCCAGCCCCAGCAGCACATAGGTCAGCCACCCGGCATGGTGCTGGCGGCCCGCGCCGCCCCGCCGCGGCCGTGCGGCCGGTACGGCTCTCAGGTCGGTGGCGGCGCTCATCCGGCGGCCCTCCCGGTCGGGTCACGCTCGTCGCGGGTACGGGCGCGGCGGGCGGCGAGCAGCCGCACCGCGCCGATCAGCAGCAGGAGCAGCAGCATCACCCAGGCGATCGCCGACGCCTGCCCCAGCGCCCCGGTGACCCAGCCCTTCTCGTACATCAGCAGGCTCAGCGTCTGGTACTGGTTGCCGCTGCCGCCGCTCACCCCGAGGCTCCCGCCGTACAGCATCGGCTCGCCGAACAACTGGGTCGCGCCGATGGTGGAGACCACGACCGTGAACAGGATCGTCGGCCGGATGGACGGGATGGTGACGCTGGTGAACTGCCGCCAGCGCGAGGCCCCGTCCAGCGCCGCCGCCTCGTACAGGTCCTTCGGCACCGCCTGCATGGCGGCCAGGTAGATCAGCGCGTTGTAGCCGGTCCACCGCCAGATCACGATCACCGAGATGGCGATCTGGGCGGGCCACCTGGACGACTCCCAGTCGACCGGCTCGAAGCCCACCCAGCCGAGCAGGGTGTTGACCAGCCCGTAGTCGCTGTTGAAGAGCTGGGCGAAGACCAGCGTGGCGGCGGCGATGGAGGTGGCGTACGGGGCGAGCACCGCGACCCGCAGGAAACCGCGCCCGCGCAGCCGGTAGTTGAGCAGATGCGCCAGGCCCAGCGCCATCAGCAGTTGCGGGACGGTGGACAGCACGCCCAGGGTGAAGGTGTTGCCCAGCGCGTTCCAGAAGAAGTCGCTGTCCGCCAAGGCGGTGTAGTTGTCCAGCCCGCGCCACTCGGACTTGCCGCCCAGCTCCACCCGGTGCAGCGACAACCAGCCGGTGTAGAGCAGCGGGAACAGCCCGAAGGCCGCGAAGCAGACGAAGAAGGGGGCGACGAAGGCGTACGGGGTGGCCTTCATGTCCCAGCGGTAGAGCCGGCTGCGCCGGCTGCCGGACCGGTCGGCGGCGGTGGGCGGGCGCGTCGGCCCAGGCGCCGCCGCGGGCGGCGCGGGCGACGGGCCGCCGTCGGCCGCCGCGCGGATGGAGGTGGCCACGAGGGCGTCCTTCCGGGTCGTTCGTACGGAGACGGGGGTACGGAGACGGTGGTACGGAAAGGGCTGCGGGAGGGTGTTCCCGCCCCCCGCCCCGCGGCCGTCGCCTACTGGTCGATCTTGTCCGCGACCAGCTTCCGCACGTTCTCCCAGGCCGCGTCCGGGTCGGTGCCGCGCTGCTCGATGTCGAGGATGCCGTTGTCGGTGATGAAGGTCTTGACCTGGCCGTCGTAGCGGCTCACCGGCGCGGGGGAGATGCCCGCCGCGGCCTTGGAGTAGATCGCGCCCACCGGGGTGTCGCCGAAGTAGGGCAGCTTCGCACCGGTCACCGCCGCCGAGGCGAGGGTGTCCTTGGTGGAGGGGATGTTGCCGTTCACGCCGAAGACCTTGGCGTGCTGCTCGGGCGCGGTCAGCCAGGCCGCCAGCTCGGCCGCCTCCTCGGCGTGCTTGCCCGCCTTGGGCACGGCGAGGAAGGAACCGCCCCAGTTACCCGCCACCGGCGGGGCCGCGATGTCCCACTTGCCCTGGTTGCCGGGCCCGGCCTGGTCCTTGATGATGCCGGTCATCCAGCTCGGGCAGGCGACGGTGGCGAACTTGCCGTTCTTGTAGCCGGCGTTCCAGGTGCCCTTCTCGTCGAACTGGCGCAGCTTGGCGGTGATGCCGCCCTCGGCCGCCTCGACGGCCAGGTTCCAGGCGGTCCTCACACCGGGGCTGTCCTCCCAGTCCAGCTCGCCCCGCTCGTCGGCGTACTGCACCGGCTGGCTGGAGAGCACCGCGTTGAACAGCCCGCTCGCGGAGTCGTGGAAGGCGGTCCCGGCCGGGGCCTTCTTCTGGTACGTCGTGCCGGCGGCGACGAACTTCGCCCAGTCGCCCGCCCAGAGCGCGCCCACCTGCTCGCGGTCGGTCGGCAGGCCGGCCTTCTCGAACAGGTCCTTGCGGTAGCAGATCGCCATCGGGCCGATGTCGGTGCCCAGGCCGATCACCGAGCCGTTCGGGGCGGTGGCCTGCTTGACCTTCCAGTCCAGGTACGCGGAGGTGTCCGCGCCGCCGGTCCTGCCCAGGTCCACCCACTTGCCCGCCATCGCCGGGCCGGTCGCCTCGGCGATGTAGCCGACCTCCACGGCCTGGATGTCGGCCAGGCCGCTGCCGCGGGAGAGCCGCAGCTTGAGGGTGTCCCAGTACTTCTGGCCGTCGGCCACGTTCGACTCGACGATCTTGATGTTCGGGTGAAGCTTCTGGTACTCGGCGTAGAGCTTGGCGCCGTTCTCGTCGTCGTAGCCGAACGACCCGAAGGTGCCGACCCGCAGGGTGATCTTGCCGTCGGCGTGCGACCCGTCCGACCCGCCGTCACCGCCGCAGCCGGTCAGCGCCAGCGCGCCGACCGCGAGCGCCGCGACGGCGGCGGCCCGGGTGCGGCGGCCGGGTCGGGCCGCGCGGCCGGGGCCGGTTCTGTGGGAGGTCCGGCGGGACGTCCTGCTGCTCGTGCGCATTCCACTCTCCTCGTCCAGGGGCGGTGCGGTGCGGTGCCGCGTGCGGTGCCCGCGTGCCGGGGGCGTCGGCCGGCGGGTGGTGCCGGCGTGCGTGCGGCGCCGCCGGTCGCCAGGTGTGGGAGCGCTCCCACAGCACCATGCCCGGAAGCGTGCGGTCTGCCGGGTGAGGGTGTCAAGAGGGGTGCGCGAAACGGTGCGAGCCGACCGCCGCGCGGCGGGGCCCCGGGATCGCGGTGGCGTGGCGGGCCCGGACGCCTTAGTGTGGGAGCGCTCCCAAAACGACCTCCACGGAGGCGTGCGCGAGACGGGCCGCCGCAGCACGTACGCTCGCGGGGCTGACGCCGACGCGGGGCGCCCGCCCAGCGGGAGCCGCGTACCGCCTGGGCCGCGAAGGCCGGGCGCGAGGCGAGGCGGGCACGACCTTCGAGGGGGACCTCCCATGGCGGTGAGCGGACGGCAGACCGGCAGACCCACGCTGGAGGAGGTCGCGGCCCGGGCCGGAGTGGGCCGCGGCACGGTGTCCCGGGTGATCAACGGCTCGCCCCGGGTCAGCGACCGCGCCAAGGAGGCGGTCGGCCAGGCCATCGCCGAGCTGGGATACGTGCCCAACCGGGCGGCCCGCGCGCTGGCCGGGGCCCGCACGGACGCCATCGCCCTGGTGATCCCGGAGACCGAGGCCCGGCTGTTCGCCGAGCCCTACTTCCTCGACATCATCCGCGGGGTGAGCGCCGAACTGGGCGACGCCGACATGCAGTTGCTGCTCACCCTGATCCGCTCCAGCAAGGAGCGCCAGCGCTTCGAGCAGTACCTCGCGGCCCAGCGGGTGGACGGGGTGCTGCTGGTCTCCGTGCACCGCGACGACCCGCTGCCCGACCTGGTGGAGGAGATCGGGCTGCCCGCCGTCCTCAACGGCCGCCGCTCGGCCGGGGAGCCGGTGCCCTACGTCGACTCCGACAACACCGGGGCCGGCCGCTCGGCCGTCGCCCACCTCGCGGCACGGGGCCGCCGCCGGATCGCCACCATCACCGGCCCGCTCGACATGTACGTGGCCCGCTGCCGGCTGGACGGCTACCGCGACGGGCTGGCGGCCGCCGCCCTGACCGCCGACGAGCACCTGGTCGCCGAGGCGGACTTCACCGAGGAGGGCGGCCGGCGCGCGATGCGGGAGCTGCTGGCCCGCTGCCCGGACCTGGACGGGGTGTTCGCCGCCTCCGACGTGATGGCGGCCGGCGCGCGGGGGGTGCTGCGCGAGTCGGGCCGGCGGGTCCCGGACGACGTGGCGCTGGTCGGCGTGGACGACTCGGCGGTGGCCCGGCTGATGGACCCGGCGCTGACCAGCGTCCGCCAGCCCATCGAGGAGATGGGCCGGCGGATGGCCCGGGTGCTGCTCCAGCAGATCGCCGGCGGCGGCGGGGAGCCCCGCCAGGTGGTGCTGGAGACGGAACTGGTCGTCCGCGAGTCGAGCTGAGCCCACTCGGCCGGGTCGAGCGGAGGAGACTCGGGCGCGTCGAGCCGAGGCACTCGCGCCCGGCCTAGGCGGTCCGGCCGGTCGGCTTCCGCGACGCGGCCGGTCCGGCTGGTTCAGGCTCCGGCGAGGGAGAGCTTGGCGGCGAAGCCCAGGAAGAGGACGCCGGCGCCCGTCGTCGCCCCGGCCGCCAGCTTCTTGCGGCGGCGGAAGGCGGCGGCCAGATGGGTGCCGGTGAAGATCAGCAGCGTCAGGTAGAGCACGCTGGCCGCCTGCGCGAGCGCGCCCAGCAGCGTGAAGGACAGCGCGGGATAGGCGTACGCGGGATCGACGAACTGCACGAAGAAGGCGATGAAGAACAGGATCGCCTTCGGGTTCAGCAGACTGATGACCAGCGCCCGGCGGAACGGCCGCTCCAGCGTGCCGGTGGCCTCGCCGGCGGCCACCAGCTCCTCGGCCGCCTGCTCGCGGCGGGTGCGCCACATCGACCAGGCGGCCCGCAGCATCCCGATGGCCAGCCAGCTCAGATAGCCCGCGCCGGCGTACTTCACGATCCCGAAGAGCACCGCGTTCGCCTGGAGCAGCGAGGCGACCCCGGCGGCGGAGAGCACCATCAGCACGGTGTCGCCGCACCACACCCCGGCCGCCGCCCGGTACCCGGTGCGCACACCCCGGCGGGCGGCGACCGACAGCACGTACAGCGAGTTCGGTCCGGGCAGGAGGACGATGAGGACGAGTCCGGCGAGATAGGTCGGAAGGTCGATGACACCCAGCATGCGGCGCATTCTCGCACGCGTGTTCCGGGGCGCTCCAGGCCGTTTCGCCCCGTGGTACGCATCCTGGGAGGCATGGCTCCGGACACCACCGGCCCGCCCCGCACTGTGGTGTCCGCACCCATGGATGGAACCGCCGGCGGGTCCCTAACGTTTCCGGCCATGACGAGCGAACACCCCTTCCCCGCCCCGCCGGCGGCGCCCAGCGGGGCCGGCCCGGAGCTGTCCGGGCGGGCCGCCCTGGTCACCGGCGGGGGCAGCGGCATCGGGCGGGCCTGCGCGCAGGCACTGGCGGCCGCGGGCGCGACCGTGCACGTGGTGGACCGGGACGCGGACGCGGCCAAGGCGGTCGCCGCCGCCCTCGGCGGTGAGGCGCATGTCGCCGACCTGGCCGACCCGGCGGCCGTCGAGGCGCTGCCGGCCGCGGTGGACATCCTGGTCAACTGCGCCGGGCTCCAGCACGTCGCGCCGATCACCGACTTCCCGCCGGAGCGGTTCGCGCTGATCCAGCAGGTGATGGTCACCGCGCCGTTCCTGCTGATGCGCCGCACCCTGCCGCACATGTACGCCCGGCGGTGGGGCCGGATCGTCAACATCTCCAGCGTCCACGGACTGCGGGCCAGCGCCTACAAGGCGGCCTACGTCGCCGCCAAGCACGCCCTGGAGGGCCTGAGCAAGGTCGCCGCCCTGGAGGGCGCCCCGCACGGGGTGACCAGCAACTGCGTCAGCCCGGGCTATGTGCGCACCCCGCTGGTGGAGAACCAGATCCGCGACCAGGCCGCCGCGCACGGCATCAGCCCCGACGACGTGGTCAACGACGTCCTGCTGACCCGCTCGCCGATCAAGCGCCTGCTGGAGCCCGAGGAGGTCGCGGCGGCCGCCCTGTGGCTGTGCGCCGACCGCACCGGCCACCTCACCGGCGCCAGCATCCCCCTGGACGGCGGCTGGAGCGCCAACTAGCGCCACCGGCACCACCCTTCGCGACGCCCCGCACCCCGTACGCCCGCATCCGCCCGTATCCGAGAGCCGGTGACCCCATGCCCGACCGCACCCCCGCCGCCCCGCCGGCCGAGCGCCCCTCCGGAGGCATCGCCCGGATCGTCGGCGCGAGCCTGATCGGCACCACCGTCGAGTGGTACGACTTCTTCCTCTACGGCTCGGCCGCCGCGCTGGTCTTCAACACCCTCTTCTTCCCCACCGGCGACCCGCTGACCGGCACCCTCATCGCCTTCGTCACCTACGCCATCGGCTTCGCCGCCCGGCCGATCGGCGGCATCGTCTTCGGGCACTTCGGCGACCGGATCGGGCGCAAGAAGCTGCTGGTGCTCAGCCTGCTGCTGATGGGCGGGGCGACCTTCGCCATGGGCCTGCTGCCCACCTACGACACCATCGGCGTCGCCGCCCCGGTCCTGCTCACCGTGCTGCGCCTGATCCAGGGCTTCGCGCTCGGCGGCGAGTGGGGCGGCGCGGTGCTGATCGTCTCCGAGCACGGCGGCGACAAGCACCGCGGCTTCTGGGCGTCCTGGCCGCAGGCCGGCGCACCCGGCGGCAACCTGCTGGCCACCGGCGTGCTCGCGCTGCTGGCCGCCGTGCAGTCCGAGGCCGCCTTCCTGTCCTGGGGCTGGCGGGTGCCGTTCCTGCTCTCCGGCGTCCTGGTCGTCATCGGGCTGTGGATCCGCGTCTCGGTCTCCGAGTCCCCGGTCTTCCTGGAGGCGCAGGCCCGCGCCCAGGCGGAGGCGGCCCGCGGGGTCAAGGACAGGCCGCCGGTCGTCGAGGTGTTCCGCACCGGATGGCGGGAGGTGCTGGGCGCCATCGGCACGCGCTTCGGCGAGAACATCTCGTACTACGTGCTGACGTCCTTCCTGCTGGTCTACGTCACCACCCACCTCGGGCTGCCCAAGTCCACCGCGCTGAACGCCGTGCTGATCGGCTCCGCGGTGCACTTCGTGACCATCCCGCTGTGGGGCGCGCTCTCCGACCGGCTCGGCCGCCGCCCGGTCACCCTGATCGGCTCCGTCGGCATGGCCGCCTGGGCGTTCGCCTTCTTCGCCCTGCTCGACACCGGGTCGTTCGCCGTGATCACCCTCGCGGTCACCGTCGGACTGCTGCTGCACGGCGCGATGTACGGGCCGCAGGCCGCGTTCGTCTCCGAGATGTTCGACACCCGGGTGCGCTACTCGGGGGCGTCCATGGGCTCCCAGCTCGCCTCCATCGTGGCCGGCGCGCTCGCCCCGATCATCGCCGTGGAGCTGCTGCGCGACCACGGCTCCGGGACGCCGGTCGCCCTCTACCTGAGCGCCGCCGCGATCGTCACCACGCTCACCGTGGCCGTGCTCAAGGAGACCCGCGGCCGCGACCTGACCCGCTCGGCCGCCGTCGCTCCCGGCCCGCGCCGCGACTCCGCCCCGGTCGCCGGCGCACCCCGGGCCTGACCGGGACCCGGGCCCGGCTGCCACCATGGCCGGCGTGAGAGAACCCGCCCACCCGGCCACCGCCCGGCGCCTGCTCGACCTGCTCGCCGCCGACGCGCCCGCCCCGCAGCTCGACGGCCCGCTGGAACGGGCCCGCGCCGAGGGGGCGGGCCCGGCGGAACTGGCGGAGCTGGCCGAGGCGACCGAGGCCGCCCGCGGCATCCACCGCAAGCTGGCCCAGCACCGCCGCCGGGAGGCCGAACTGGCCGCGCTGTTCGACACCGCCGGCGACCTGGCCGCACTGCGCGACCTGGACGCCGTGCTGCGGGCCATCGTCCACCGGGCCCGCACCCTGCTGGCCGCCGACATCGCCTACCTCACCCTCCACGACCCGGCCGCCGGCGACACCTACATGCGGGTCACCGACGGCTCGGTCTCCGCACGCTTCCAGCAACTGCGCCTGGGCATGGGGGAGGGGCTCGGCGGCCTGGTCGCCCAGACCGCCCGCCCCTACGCCAGCACCGACTACCGCGCCGACCGCCGCTTCCGGCACACCGACCCCATCGACGCGGGCGTCGGCGAGGAGGGCCTGCGCGGCATCCTCGGTGTGCCGCTGCGGGTCGGCGCGCGGGTCATCGGCGTGCTGTTCGCCGCCGACCGCACCCCGCGCGACTTCACCCCCGACGCCATCGCCCTGCTCGCCTCGCTCGCCGACCACGCCGCCGTCGCCATCGACGGCGCCCGGCTCCTGGAGGAGACCCGCGGCGCGCTGGTCGAGCTGAACGCCGCCAACGACCGGGCCCGCGCCCACAGCGAGGCGCTGCGCCGGGCCGCCGACGCCCACGACCGGCTCACCGACCTGGTGCTGCGCGGCGGCGGCATGGACGACGTGGCCCGCGAGATCGCCGCCCTGCTCGACGGCGGCCTGGTCGTCCACGACACCGACGGCACCGAGCTGGCCCGGGTCGGCGCGGCCCCGGCCGCCCCCGCCCGGCACGTCGTCGAGGAGTCCCGGGCGGGCGGCCGGGCCGTCCCGGCCGACGGAAGCTGGGTGTGCGCGGTCCTCGCCGGACCCGAACTCCTCGGCAGTCTCCACCTGGTCCGCCCCGCGCCGCTCGGCAACGCCGACCGCCGGCTGTTCGAACGGGCCGCACTGGTCACCGCGTTGCTGCTGCTCCTGCGCCGCTCGGTGGCCGAGGCCGAGGACCGGGTACGCGGCGAACTCTTGGACGACCTGCTGACCGCCCGCGCCCCCGGCGACTCCCGCGACACCGGCAGCCTGCTGCTGCGCGCCAGGCGACTGGACGTCAACCTCGCCCGCCCGCACGCCGTGCTGGTCCTCGACTGCGCCGACGCCGGCGCCCGCTCCCGACTGCTCACCGAGGCAGCCCGCCGGGCCCGCGCGCTGGGCGGACTGGCCGGCGCCCGCCCCGGCCACGCCGTCCTGCTCGCCCCCGCCGCCGACCCGGGTGCCCTCGCCGCGCGGCTCGCCGCCGACCTGGGCCACACCCTGGGCGACCCCGTCACCGTCGGCGCGGCCGGCCCCACCGCCGGCCCCGGGGAGCTGCCCGACGCCTACCGGCGGGCCGTGCGCTGCGCCGACGCCCTCAAGGCGCTGGACCGCACCGGCGACGGGGCCGACCTGGCCGGCCTCGGCTTCCTCGGACTGCTGCTCGGCGACCCGGCCGACACCCGCGGCTACGTCCGCCGGGTGCTCGGCCCCGTCCTCGCCTACGACGAACGCCGCGGCACCGACCTGCTGGGCACCCTGGACGCCTACTACCGCCACGGCGCCAGCCTCACCCGCGCCCGGGACGCCCTGCACGTGCACGTCAACACCGTCGTCCAGCGCCTGGACCGCGTCGCCCAGCTCCTGGGCCCCGACTGGAACACCCCCGCCCGCGCCCTGGAGACCCAGCTCGCGCTGAGGCTGCACCGACTGGGGCCGGCCGGCTGAGGGGGCGGGAAGCGGGTGGCCCACGGTTGGCCCGCGACACGCAAAAGATCAGCCCCTGACTGCGCTCCCACAGGTCAGGGGCTGATCATCAAGGGTGAGTAACGGGACTCGAACCCGCGACTTCCTGGACCACAACCAGGTGCTCTACCAACTGAGCTATACCCACCACGACCGGTCTTTCCGACCGGCCGAGAAAAAGTGTACAGGGTCCGAGCGGGTGCTCGCGCCAGGGTTTCCCCGGCCCGGCGGAACCGGGCCGGGGCGGGGCGGTCAGGCCCCGTCGCGCAGGGTGTAGCGGGCGGCGATCTGCTTGGCGGTGTCGGAGTCGGGGCCCGGCTGGGGGACGAAGACCGCCTCGCGGTAGTAGCGCAGCTCGGCGATGGACTCCCGGATGTCGGCGAGCGCCCGGTGGTTGCCGGCCTTCTCCGGACTGTTGAAGTACGCCCTCGGGTACCAGCGGCGGGCCAGCTCCTTGACCGAGGAGACATCGACGATCCGGTAGTGCAGGTGCGCCTCCAGGGCCGGCATGTCGCGCAGCAGGAAGCCGCGGTCGGTGGAGACCGAGTTCCCGCACAGCGGAGCCTTGCCGGCTTCCTTGACGTGCTCGCGGACATAGGCGAGGACCTGCGCCTCGGCGTCGGCCAGGGTGGTGCCGGCGGCCAGCTCGTCGAGCAGGCCGGAGGAGGTGTGCATCCGGCGCACGACGTCCGGCATGGTCTCCAGCGCCGCGTCCGGCGGGCGGATCACGATGTCCACGCCCTCGCCGAGCACGTTCAGTTCCGAGTCGGTGACCAGCGCGGCCACCTCGATGAGTGCGTCGTCCGTCAGCGAGAGCCCGGTCATCTCGCAGTCGATCCACACCATGCGGTCGTTCATGCGTCCTACCTTAGAGGGAGCGGCCGCGGCGGCACCGGACCCGACCGGGCAGCCGGTACGGCGAGGGGCGGCCGCCGGGGCCGGCGCACGGAGCGCGCGGACACCCGGCGGCCGCCCCTCGGCGGTCGTACGGCGGTCAGCTGCCGCCGCGCTGGCCCGGCAGGGCGGGCCGGCTCTGGGCGAACGGGTCGCCCTCGCCCGGACCGTGACCGGAGCCCACCCCGGCGGGGGCCGGGCGGCGCAGCCCGGGACCGCCCTGCGGCGGCAGCACCGCCTCCATCAGCGCGCCCGGCCCGGCCGACGGCTCGCCCTGCGGACGGCGGGCCCGGTAGGCGGCCCGGTACGCGGCCGGCGAGGAGCCGAGCTGGCGGCGGAAGTGCCCGCGCAGCGCGACCGGCGAGCGGAAGCCGCACCGCCCCGCCACCTCGTCCACCGAGTAGTCCGACGTCTCCAGCAGTCGCTGCGCCTGGAGCACCCGCTGGGTGATCAGCCACTGCAACGGCGCGCTGCCGGTCAGCGAGCGGAACCGGCGGTCGAAGGTCCGGCGGCTCATGTACGCGCGGGCCGCCAGCGTCTCCACGTCGAACTGCTCGTGCAGGTGCTCCAGCGCCCAGGCGACCACCTCGGCCAGCGGGTCGGAGCCGATCTCCTCGGGCAGGGAGCGGTCCAGGTAGCGTTCCTGGCCGCCGCTGCGGCGCGGCGGCACCACCAGCCGGCGGGCCAGCGCCCCGGCCGCCTCGGCGCCGTGGTCGGTGCGCACGATGTGCAGGCACAGGTCGATTCCGGCCGCCGTCCCGGCGGAGGTCAGCACGTCGCCGTCGTCGACGAACAGCTCCCGCGGGTCCACGTGGACCGACGGGTAGCGCTTGGCGAGCGTCGGCGCGTACATCCAGTGCGTGGTGGCCGGGCGTCCGTCCAGTAAACCGGCCGCGGCCAGGACGAACGCCCCGGTGCACAGCCCCACGATCCGGGCCCCTTCCTCGTGCGCCCGGCGCAGCGCCTCCAGCGCCTCGGCGGGCGGCGGGGAGGTGATCGAGCGCCAGGCCGGCACGACGACCGTCCCGGCCCGCCCGATGGCCTCCAGGCCGTACGGCGCGGTCAGTTCCAGACCGCCCGTGGTCCGCAGCGGCCCGTCCTCGCCGGCGCACACCAGCAGGCGGTAGCGCGGCACCCCGGCGTCCTGGCGGTCGATGCCGAACACCGAGAGCGGGATGGAACTCTCGAAGATGGGCCCGCCGCTGAACAGCAGCACGGCGACGACCTCGCGACGGCGCCGTCCGGACAGTTTGCGCCCCGTCTCCGGCACGGCGGAGTCCTGGCTCATGACGCTAAGCCCCCCTCGGTGTTCGCGTCTCCTCGGTCCTGTCGCTCCTGCACGATTCCCCTCGGTGTCGCGCGGATCCCCAGTGTGCGATGGTCATGATCGAATCTACTGGGTCCCGCAGTGCCGGAGGGACAAGTTCCGCATCCGGCGCTATATCGACATGGCAACTTGGCGCGAAGCATTCGATCACGAAGGGTTCCACCCGACGGCCGCGCAGGGAAGTGCGTCGTGCGCGCATGGCCGGGCCGCGTAGGGTGCGCACGACCGCTGTGACCCTGTCCTCCCTGGTGGCACGGGGCCTGACGGGTCGTTCGGGCCCTCGGACATCCCGATCCGGAAGTTGGCCGAAAACATACGGGTGCAGGCGTGCGAAACTGTCAGTCGTCCGGTAGCCGGCGGGCCAGCAGCCTGCGGCAGGCGCCGGTCACCGCCGTCAGCGCCACCGCGGCCGCCGCCGCGCCGCCCGGGGAGGAGCCGGAGACCGCCGGCACCACCGGCACCAGGGCGCAGCCGAGCGCCGCCCAGCGCACCACCTCGCCCGCGGCCCGCGCCGGACCCGGCTGCGTACCGGAGCGGACGGAACCGGATTCCCGGGGGCGGGAAGAGGGACGGGCGGACGGGCGGGTGGAGGGGACGGCGGGCACGGGCGGCTCCCGGGACGCGGCGGGCGGACCCATGGCCAACGACCGCACGCCGGGGCGGTCACCCCCGGACACCGCCGCCCGTGGACGGGTCCCGGGGAGAAAGGGCGGCGAACGGGCTGCTGAGGGAAGGCCCGAGGAACGCTGTATGACACATCCGGCATTGCCATACGGGTCGGGCTCGGGCATGCTCCCTGGAACGCCGTGTGACCGCCGCGGCAGGGCGGCGGACGCGGGGCGGCCACTGGGCAGTGGCGGAGCGCCGCCGTACTCTGGGGGCATGGGACGGGAAGGTGATTCCCGGACTGTTTCCCCGGTCTCCCGGCCTCGGACTTCCGGACTCCGGACTTCCGGGCCTCGGGCTTCCGGGCTCCGGACGGGGGCTCCGCGCCGCCGCCCGGTGACACGTTCCCGTTCGTGTTCCTTCCTACAAGGACCTGATTCGTCGAGACACCGATGGCCGGTCACGAAATCCCCGAACCCGCGGACCGCAGGCAGGTCGCCGACTCCACGGCGGACCCCCTGGCGGTCGACGCCTCGCGCCACTCCTGCGACCCCGCCTTCCGGTACGGGGTGGTCGTCGGCTTCGACGGCTCGATGTCCAGTGAGCGCGCCCTCGCCTACGCCATCGGCATGGCCCGGCGCAGCGGCTCCGGACTGATCATCGTCCATGTGGCCAACCGGCTGCCCACCACCGTGTGGGCAGGCTGCGAGCCGCCGGTCTTCGTGGACGTCCCCGACCACCGCACCGAGGTCCTCGGGCTTGAGCTGGCCTGCGCGGACTACCTCACCGAGGTGCCCTGGATCCTGGTCGAGCGGGGCGGCGACATCTGCCACGAGCTGGAGGAGGTCGGCCGGGAGTACGCGGCCGACGCCATCGTGGTCGGCTCCACGCACGGCCTGGTGGGCCGGATCTTCGGCTCGGTCGCCGGCCGGCTGGCCCGCCGTGCCCAGCGCCCGGTGATCGTCATCCCCTGACCGGACCCGTACGAGACGAGGGCGGCCCCCCGGTGTGCACCGGGGGGCCGCCCTCGTCCGCGTGCTGGCGCCGTCGTCACTCCACGGTGACGGACTTGGCGAGGTTGCGCGGCTTGTCGATGTCGCGGCCCATGGCGAGCGCGGTGTGGTACGCGAAGAGCTGGAGCGGGATGCCCATCAGGATCGGGTCCAGCTCGTCCTCGTTCTTCGGCACCACCAGGGTGTGGTCGGCCTTCTCCTGGACCTGGTGGGCGACCGCGAGGATGCGGCCGCTGCGGGCCTTGATCTCCTCCAGGGCGGCGCGGTTCTTCTCCAGCAGGTCGTCGTCGGGGACGATGGCGACCGTCGGCAGGGCCGGCTCGATGAGGGCGAGCGGGCCGTGCTTCAGCTCGGAGGCCGGGTACGCCTCGGCGTGGATGTAGGAGATCTCCTTGAGCTTCAGGGAGGCCTCCAGGGCGACCGGGTAGCCGCGCACGCGCCCGATGAACATCATCGACTGGGCGCCCGCGTACTCCTCGGCCAGGCGCTTGATCTCGTCCTCGCCCTTGAGGATCTCCTCGATCTGGGCGGGCAGCCTGCGCAGGCCCTCGATGATCCGCTTGCCGTCGGTGACGGACAGGTCGCGGATGCGGCCCAGGTGCAGGGCGAGCAGCGCGAAGGCGGTCACCGTGTTGGTGAAGCACTTGGTGGAGACGACGCAGACCTCCGGGCCGGCGTGCACGTACACGCCGCCGTCGGCCTCGCGGGCGATGGCCGAGCCCACGACGTTGACCACGCCGAGGACGCGGGCGCCCTTGCGCTTCAGCTCCTGTACGGCGGCCAGCACGTCGTAGGTCTCGCCGGACTGGGAGACGGCGATGTAGAGGGTGTCGGGGTCGACCACCGGGTTGCGGTAGCGGAACTCCGAGGCCGGCTCGGCGTCGGCGGGGATGCGGGCCATGGACTCGATCAGCCCGGCGCCGATAAGGCCGGCGTGGTACGAGGTGCCGCAGCCGAGGATCTTGATGCGGCGGATGGTGCGGGCCTCGCGCGGGTCGAGGTTCAGGCCGCCCAGGTGCACGGTGGAGAAGCGGTCGTCGATCCGGCCGCGCAGCACGCGGTCGACCGCGTCGGGCTGCTCGGAGATCTCCTTGTGCATGAAGGTGTCGTGGCCGCCCATGTCGTAGGAGGCGGCCTCCCACTCCACGGTCTCCGGGGTGGCGGTGGTGGTCGCCCCGGAGGTGGTGTAGGTGCGGAAGTCGTCGGCCTTGAGGGTGGCCATCTCGCCGTCGTCCAGGGTGACGACCTGGCGGGTGTGCGCGATCAGCGCGGCGACGTCGGAGGCGACGAGCATCTCCTTCTCGCCGATGCCGAGGATGACCGGGGAGCCGTTGCGGGCCACCACGATGCGGTCGTTGAAGTCGGCGTGCATCACGGCGATGCCGTAGGTGCCCTCGATGACCTTCAGGGCCTCGCGGACCTTCTCCTCCAGCGTCCCGGCCTCGGAGCGCGCGACGAGGTGGGTGATGACTTCGGTGTCGGTCTCGGAGGCGAAGACGACGCCGTCGGCCTCCAGCTTGGCGCGCAGCTCGGCGGCGTTGTCCACGATGCCGTTGTGGACGACGGCGACCTTGTTCTCCGGGTCCAGGTGCGGGTGGGAGTTCACGTCGCTGGGGGCGCCGTGGGTGGCCCAGCGGGTGTGCGCGATGCCGGTGGTGCCGGTGAAGCGCTTGGGGACGCGGGCCTCCAGGTCCCGGACCCGGCCCTTGGCCTTGACCATCTTCAGACCCGAGGACTTCGGGCTGGTGACGACCATGCCGGCCGAGTCGTAGCCGCGGTACTCCAGGCGTGCCAGGCCCTCGAGCAGCAGCGGGGCGACGTCACGCTTACCGATGTAACCGACGATTCCGCACATATTGGGTGTAAACCCCTCCCAGTTCGCAGTGAGCTGTACCCGTCAGCCGTAGACGATGCGGCGCAACTGGCGGAGCGAGAGCTCCGCCGGCGCCACGGCGCGGTGCGGCAGTTCCGCCGCGATGCGCTCGAAGATCGCGGCGTTCACCGCGCCGGCCGCCTGTAGTTCGCGGTGGCGGCGGCGGACGAACTCCTCGGTCGTCTCGTCGAAGTACGCCAGCACGTCGAGCACCACCCGGGCGGCCTCACCGCGCCGCAGCGCGGTGCTGCGCACCAGGTGGTCGATGAGGTCGTCATGCGACGGGCGGCGGTCGAGCACCCGTAGATACTGAGGGTCGCGGACTGATTTGCGCAACATTCCTGCCCGGATCCGGGCAGCGGGAGCCGGTTCGGGGCCCTGATTGGTCTGGACCCGGAGGGGCAAGGGCCCCGAACCGCGCATATCAGGCGTAGGGTGCGATCGGATGGCTTGGCGCGCCGGCAGCCCCGTACGCAGTCGGCGACCGTGCGCCAGAAGACGTCCTCGCCGCCCGGCCGTTGCGACCGCATCGGCCGGGCGACATGCCGCGAGCCCCGCCCTGGACAGCAGGGCGGGGCTCGGCGGGACGGGGTGGCGACGAGGTCAGGAGGCCACCGGCTGGGGCGCGGGCGCCGGCCGCCGCATGACCGCCGAGGTGAGGTACACGACGGCGGCGAAGCCGGCGCTCACCGCGACCAGCAGCAGCCAGAACCGGCTCCCCGGGGCGCCGTCGCCGGCGGCCAGCACCCCGGCCAGGGCGTTGGCGCAGGCGCCGCCGCCGGCGATCGCCGTGCCGACGAGCCCGAAGGCCATGCCGCGCCGGGGCGCGGGGACCGTATGGGCGATCTCGCTGTCGATCCGGGGATCGATCAGCACCTCCGCCGTGGAGAACAGCAGCACGCAGACCACCAGGCTCGCCACCGAGCCCAGCGAGGCCGCCGCGAAGCTGACCGCCATCAGCAGCAGCGCGCCGGAGACGACCAGGGCCGAGCTGGCGACCCGCCCCGCGTACTGGTTCAGCGGCACCTGGAGCAGCACCACGGCGATGGCGTTGACCGTGAACAGCACGCCGACCAGGGACGGGCTCTGCACGCTGCCGGTGAACACCGGCAGCGCGTACTCGAGCTGGATGTAGCAGAACCCGAAGGCGAAGGCGCACCCCAGGATCCAGGTGAGCTTGCGGCGGTCCAGGAGCGGGACGCCCCCGCCCCCCGCCTCCGGCCCGGGCTCCACGGCCGGCGCGAGGTCCGTGAGCTTGCGCAGCCTCAGCAGGACGGCCGCCAGGACCAGGTAGATGGCGCTGGTGACGACGAAACCGATCCGCGGTTCGCCGAGGAACAGCAGCAGGCTGCCGGCCAGCGGGCCGAGCGCGCTGCCCGCGTTGTTCGCCGTGCTGCGCAGCGCGAACGCCGTCCTGAGCTCCTCCCCCGTGCCCAGCAGCCGCACCAGGGCCGACTTGCCGGCCGGCACGTAGATCGCCCCGCCGAGCCCCAGCAGCGCGCAGGCCGCCACGACCGGCACCGGCCCGGAGGCGGCCAGCAGCAGCAGGTACGACAGCGCCCTGACCACCAGGCCGCCGCACATGGCGCTGACCGGGCCCACCCGGTCGGCGATCCAGCCGCCCAGCATGGACAGCCCCTGCTGGGACCAGAACTTCACCGTGATGGCCAGCGCGACCACGGCCGGGCCCAGCTGCTGCTCCCGGGTGAGGAAGATGGCGAGGTAGGGGATCACGATGTTGCTGCCGAACGCGACCGCGAAGTTGCCGGTCAGCAGCGGCAGGCAGCCGGGGGTGCGCCGGACCAGGCGCAGCGCCTCCCTCACGATGCCGAAGCCTCCCCGGACGCGGCCCGGATGACCGTGGCCTGCTCGAACCAGGCCAGGGCCTCGGCCAGGACCGCCTCCACCTTGTCGCGGGACGCGCCGGTGGCGAGCACGGAACCGATCTTGTCCACGCTCAGGGTGGCGAGCCCGAGTTCGGCGCCCGGCTCGGCGTACCGGCGGTACTCGGTGACGCCGGGCACCGGGCACGCGTCGGGTATCGCCACCAGGGCGCCCGCCCGCGGCGGGAACAGCGACAGGCCAGCGATGGTGTGCGGCGCGGCGGGGACGGCGGGCGGCTCGTTGCCGGCCAGGTGCCGGACGTACACCTCCAGCAGGAACACCCCGAAGCCCAGCCTCAGCACGTCCTCGATCATCCCGCCGCCCAGGCGGCTGGCGACCTCGTTGAACACCAGCCGCCCGTCCGGGGTGAGGAACAGCTCCGCGTGGAACATGGCGGTGTCCGGGGTCGGCAGCGCGGCCAGCGCCCGGCGGGTCAGCTCCCGCGCCGGCTCGAACAGCGGGTCGTCGGCGTCCAGCAGGCAACTGTGCAGCGCCCGACCGCGCTTGATGTCCAGGCAGGTGCTGTCCCCCTGGGTGGAGGGCCAGATGAGCCGGGTCTCCCCGTCGACGACGATGCCGTCCACGTGCAGCAGCTCGTGCTCGACATAGCCCTCGACGAGCAGGTGCGCGCCGTCGTCCGTGCCGAGGTCCCGGTGCGCGTCGAGCAGGGCCGCGACGTCCTGCTCGCCGTGCAGGACGCGCACGTCCATGGAGCCGCCGCCGCTGCGCGGCTTCACCACGACCGGGTAGCCGTTCTCCTCGACGAAGCCGAGCAGGTCGGAGAGGTGGGACACGGCGGCGTAGGGGGCGAGCGGGACGCCGGCCGCGGCGAGGACGTCCTTCATCACCAGCTTGTCGCGGAAGGCGGTGGCGCTGGCGACGTCCTGCCCCGGCGCCCCGAACAGCCGGCGCAGCCGCGCCGCCCGCAGCAGGTCGAACTCCGAGAGAGCGATCACCCCGTCGAAGGGCCGCTCGCGGTGCAGCGCGAGGGCCCGGCTCTCCACGTGCGGGTTGAAGTGGAAGTCGTCCAGCAGCTCCACGTGCGCGTACCCGGCGAGCTGCGCCGAGCGCTCCCGCGGGTCGGCGGCGACGGCCGCCGCGTCGGTGAGCAGCACCGCCTCGTGGCCGGGGCCGAGCCACTCCGCGAAACGGACCACGGACAACGGGGTGCGGTTGAGGACCAGGTACCTCATCGGACCTCCACCGAGGCGGGGGCGCGGAACTGCCGGCGGGCGGAGCCGCCCGGGAAGGGGATGGTCACAGGTTCGTCTCTCCATCGGGAAGGCTGGGTTCGGTCCGCGCGCGGCCGGGGCCCGCGCGCACGGCGCTCCGTCACAGGAGCGTGCGCAGGTGGCCGACCGGGCGGCCGCCGCCCCACAGCTCCGGAGCGGTCAGGTCGTCCACGGCCTGCTTGGCCGACGCGGGCACCGACAGACCGCCGAGGGTGGTGAAGGCGCGCAGCGCGACCGGCATCGAGGCCCGCTGCGCGCCGTCGTCGATCTTCACGGCGACGGCCCCGGCCCCCGGCGCGGCCAGCAGGTGCAGGCCCTCCGCGCCGAACTTCGCCAGCAGCCCGCCGACGGCCTCCATCGCCCGCGCGTCCGCCTGGCCGGCGCCCTCCACCAGGTGCGGGTGGGCGCGCATCGCGTCGGCGACCGCCCGCTCCTCGGTGCCCTCGGCCGCCTCCACGAGGCGCGCGGAGGCCCGGGCCAGACCGGTCAGGCTCACCGCGAACACCGGCACGCCGCAGCCGTCGACTCCGGTCGCGGCGATCGGCTCGCCGGTGAGCTGCTCGATCACGGAGGCGGCCGCCCGCTGCAACGGATGGTCGGGCTCCCGGTAGGCGCCGGGGTCCCAGCCGGCCGCGACACAGGTCGCGACCATCGCCGCGTGCTTGCCCGAGCAGGTCATGTACGTGCGCCGCGGGCCGACGCCGGCCGCGACGAGGGCGTCCCGGGCAGCCGGGTCGCTCGGCAGGTCCGCCGGGCACTGGAGCGCGTCACCGTCCAGGCCGGCGGCCGACAGGATCGCCTCGACCCGCGCCACATGCGCCGGCTCGCCCCGGTGGCTGGCCGCGGCGACGGCCAGCTCGGCGGCGTCGGCGGGCTGCCAGCCGGCCCGCAGCATCGCCACGGCCAGCAGCGGCTTGACCGCCGAGCGCAGGAACACCGGGGAGGTCGCGTCGCCGACCGACGCGACCAGCGCGCCGCGGGGGTCGACCACCGCGACGGAGCCGCGGTGGAAGCTCTCCGCGAAGCCCGAGCGGACGATCTCGGCGACGTCGGCGCCGCCGCGGTAGCGGGTGGGGGAGGACGGGGAAGTCAACTCGGTTGCTCCTTGGGGGGGAAGGG
>NZ_PVLV01000264.1 GCF_002982015.1 Streptomyces solincola | reverse complement strand
GTGCTGGACGTGGGCGCGGGTCTGGAACTGCGGCCCACATTGCAGCGGCTGGTGGACACCGCCGCGGCGCTGACCGGCGCCCGGTACGGCGCGCTCGGGGTCCTGGACCCCGGGCGCGGTGTGCTGACCGAGCTGTACACGACGGGGATGGACGAGGAGCTGCGGCGGCGCATCGGGAAGCTGCCGGACGGGCGGGC
Source organism: Streptomyces solincola (assembly GCF_002982015.1). Lineage (GTDB taxonomy): Bacteria > Actinomycetota > Actinomycetes > Streptomycetales > Streptomycetaceae > Streptomyces > Streptomyces solincola. The sequence continues at coordinate 5,243 of NZ_PVLV01000264.1, read as the reverse complement.
CGGGGTGCTGGGGGTGCTGATCCGCGACGCCCGCCCGCTGAAGCTGGACGATCTCACCCTGCACCCCGAGTCCTGCGGCGTACCGCCCGGCCATCCGCCGATGCACGGCTTCCTGGGGGTGCCGGTGCGGGTCGGCGAGGAGGTGTTCGGCAACCTCTACCTCACCGACAAGCGACACGGCGGCTTCACCGACGAGGACCTGGCGACGCTGCGGGTGCTCGCCTCGCAGGCCGGCATCGCGATCGGCAACGCCCGGCTGTACGAGGCCGCCCGGCAGCGGGAGCGGTGGATCGAGGGGGCTGCGGCGGTGACCGCCGCGCTGCTCACCGACGACCCCGACGCGACCGACACGACGGACACGACGGACACGACGGACGGCGCCGCCGACCGGCACGACCCCGCCGACCGGCACGGCGCCGGGGCGGGGCCGGCGGCCGGGCAGGGCGACGATCCGCTGGTCATCGTGGCCGAGCGGGCCCGGGTGCTGGCCGGGGCGGCGGCCGGGGTGGTGCTCCAGCCCACCGAGGAGGGCGGCATGGAGATCGTCGCCGCCTCCACCCCGCACGACCCGGACGACCTGGTCGGCACGGTGATCGCCCCCGGCGCGGCGGTCCTGGTGGACCTGCTGGGCGGGAGGCCGGTCTTCGTCGCCGACTCGGCCACCGACCCCCGGATGACCACCCATGTCCGCAACCGCTTCGGGCCGTCGATGATGCTGCCGCTACAGAGCGGGGGCCGGCTGATCGGCACCCTGGCCCTGCCCCGGGAGCGGGGCGGCCCGCCGTACACCGCGCTGGACCGGCTGCTGGCCGTGCAGTTCGCCTCGCAGGCGGCGCTGGCCCTCGTCCTCGGCGACGCCCGGCGCGACCGGGAGCGGCTGGCGGTGTACGAGGACCGCGACCGGATCGCCCGCGACCTGCACGACCTGGTGGTGCAGCGGCTGTTCGCCACCATGATGATGCTGGAGTCCACCCGCCGGCGGGCCGAGCCGGCCGAGGACGGGCTGCTGGCGCACGCGGTGGACGAGCTGGACTCGACGATCCAGGAGGTGCGCACCGCGATCTTCGCCCTCCAGCAGCATCCGTTCGAGGCGCCGCGCACCCTGCGCGGGGAGGTGCTGCGGGAGACCGGCGCGGCGGCCGCCCGGCTCGGCTTCCGGCCGTCGGTGCGGTTCACCGGGGCGGTGGACGCGCTGGTGCACGGCCCGGTGGCGCAGCACCTGGTGGCCGCGGTCCGGGAGGCGCTGGACGCCGCCTGCGGGCGCGGCGGGGTGGGCGCGGTACGGGTGGAGGTGGACGCCACCGCCGCCCCCCCGGACGGCGCCCCGGCGGTCCGCCTCACCGTCGTCGACGACGGCGTACGCACGGACGGGCGCGCCGGCGGCACCACGGTGGTCTGGGAGGCGGCCCGGGACGGCGGTCGCTGAGCCGGGGACCGCCGGACCGGCCCGCTCCGGCGGCGTTCGGCGGGGGTCCCGGCGCTCCCCCGTACGGCGTAGCAGCGGCGGCGGCGCGACGGCGGACGGCCTTGACTGGGGGCGTGGACACCGCCGCCAAGCCCGCCGCCGCGCCGCCCGCCGAGGCCGTCGTCCCGGCCGCCGCGTACCGCAACCTGCTCGTCGCCACGATCGGCTTCGCGCTCACCTTCTGGGCGTGGAACCTGATCTCGCCGCTCGGCTCGGACTTCCGCGACCGCCTGGGGCTCAGCTCGTTCCAGCAGTCGCTGCTGGTGGCCGTGCCGGTGCTGGTGGGCTCGCTGGGCCGGATCCCGGCGGGGGCGCTGACCGACCGCTATGGCGCGAAGCTGATGTTCCCGCTGACCTCGGCGCTGACGATCATCCCCGTCCTGCTGCTGATCCCGGCCCGGAACTCCTACGCCGCGATGCTGGTGGTCGGCTTCCTGCTGGGGCTGGGCGGCACCACGTTCGCCATCGGCATCCCGCTGGTGAACTCGTGGTTCCCGCCCGCCAAGCGGGGCTTCGCGCTCGGTGTGTTCGGCATGGGCATGGGCGGGGTGGCGCTCTCCGGCTACTTCACGCCCCGGATCGCCGCGTCCGGGGAGACGCTGCCGTTCGTCGTCGTCGCCATCGCGCTCGCGGCGTACGCGGTGCTGGCGGCGTTCTCCATCACCGACCACCCGCAGCGCAAGGTGCCCGCCGAGTCGCTGGCCTCCCGGCTGGGGCAGGCCGGGCGGCTGCGGGTGACCTGGGAGCTGTCGGCGCTGTACGCGATCGGCTTCGGCGGGATCGTCGCGTTCGGCGTGTACCTGCCGACGTATCTGAAGACCTGGTACGAGCTGTCGCCGACCGACGCGGGCACCAAGGCCGCCGGGTTCGCCCTGGTCACGGTGGTCTTCCGGCCGATCGGCGGCTGGCTGTCGGACCGGGTCCATCCGGCGCTGGTGACCGCCGGGGCGCTTGGCGTGGTGGCGCTGCTGGCCATCGTGCAGGCGTTTGAACCGCCGCTCTACCCGGGCGGCACGATCGCCCTGCTGATCATGGCGGCCGGTCTCGGCACCGCCAGCGGCAGCGTCTTCGCGCTGGTCGCGCAGGTCACCCCGCAGCCCCGGGTGGGCAGCGTGACCGGCATCGTCGGCGCGATGGGGGGCCTGGGCGGGTTCGTGCCGCCGCTGGTGATGGGCGCGATCTACAGCGCCAAGGACTCGTACGCCATCGGCTTCATGTTGCTGTCCGACCTGGCGCTGGCGGGCTGCGTCTACGCGTACGGGCGGATGCGCACCCTGCGGGCCGACGCCTGAGGAGGCCGTGGCCCGGCCCCGCCGGGGTGGTGTTGCCCACAGCCGCCGGGAAGCCGCTTCCCGGCCGCCGGCCCTGGGGAGAATGGCCGGTCAGGGGCCGTGCCGGTACGGGCGCGGGACCCCCTGAGGCGAGGAGGACCAGCGGTGATCCTGTTTCCGGAACTGGCGGCCGCCGAGGCGGGGAAGCCGGCGGCCGACCGGCCGGCCCTGCGCTTCGGCGAGCACGCGCTGAACTACAGCGAGCTGCGCGCGGCGGCCGCCGCCACGGCGGCCCGGCTCGGCGGCGCGGAACGGGTCGCGGTGTGGGCGACGCCGGGACCGCAGACGGCGGTCGCGGTGGTGGCCGCGCTGCTGGCCGGCATCCCCGCCGTACCGCTGAACCCGCGCAGCGGTGAGCGGGAGCTGGCGCACATCGTGGCGGACAGCGCGCCCGGCCTGGTGCTCGCGGCCCCCGGCGACACCTTGCCGGCCGCACTCGCCGCGCTCCCCCGCGTCGACGTGCCGTTGACGCCGGCGGCCGGCCGGCGCGGCGTACTGGCCGGGGACGCGGCCTCGCCCGAGGCGCCCGCGCTGGTCGTCTACACCTCGGGCACCACCGGCCCGCCCAAGGGCGCGGTGCTGCCGCGCCGGGCGCTGGCGGCCACCCTCGACGCGGTCGCCGAGGCGTGGCAGTGGACGGACGCCGACGTGCTGGTGCACGCGCTGCCGCTGTTCCATGTGCACGGGCTGGTGCTGGGGGTGCTGGGCCCGCTGCGGCGCGGCGGCGCCGTGCGCCATCTGGGCTCCTTCGACCTGGGGGCGGTCGCCGGGGCGCTGGCGGACGGCGGGACGATGCTGTTCGGGGTGCCGACGATGTACCACCGGATCGCCGAGGCGCTGCCCGGCGACCCGGCGCTGGCGGCGGCGCTGGCCGGGGCCCGGCTGCTGGTGTCCGGCTCGGCGGCGCTGCCGGTGCGCGACCACGAGCGGATCACCGCCGCCACCGGGCGGCGGGTGGTGGAGCGGTACGGGATGACGGAGACGCTGATGCTCACCAGCGTCCGGGCGGACGGGCCCGTGGCGGACCGGCCCGGCTCGGTCGGGACGCCGCTGCCCGGGGTCGGCCTGCGTCTGGTGGACGAGGAGAGCGGCACGGAGCTGAGCGCGTACGACCGCGCGAGCGGCGGGTGGCTCTCGGGGTACGACGGGGAGGGCGTCGGCGAGATCCAGGTGCGCGGCCCGAACCTGTTCAGCGGCTATCTGAACCGGCCGGACGCCACGGCCGCCGCGTTCGACGGGGAGTGGTTCCGCACCGGCGACATGGCGGTGCGGGACGCCGACGGCTCGGTGCGGATCGTGGGCCGCCGGGCGACGGACCTGATCAAGAGCGGCGGCTACAAGATCGGCGCCGGGGAGATCGAGAACGTGCTGCTCGGCCACCCGGGGGTGCGCGAGGCGGCCGTCACCGGCGAGCCGGACCCGGACCTGGGGGAACGCGTGGTCGCCTGGATCGTCCCGGCCGACCCGGCGGACCCGCCCGGCCCGGCGGAGCTGGCCGACCTGGTGGCGGCCGAACTCGCCCCGCACAAGCGCCCCCGGACGGTGCGCTGTCTGGACGCGCTGCCCCGCAACGACATGGGCAAGGTCATGAAGCGGGCGCTGGGCGGTGGCTGACGCGGTGGCGGGCGGGCGGCTGACCTCCGCGGAGGCGATATCGCTGGTCGCGGAGGTCTTCGAGGAGCAGCGGCCGCCCGAGCGGGCCGGGGCGCCGGACGGGCCGCTGGGCTGGGCCGGCTACGACGCTGCCCGCGCGCGGGCGGCCGAGGCGACCGGCGCGGCGGAGTCGGTGCGGTACGGCCTGGCGGTCGTCGGCGGCCACCGCTGTGTGCTGCTGGTCTTCGAGTTCGGCTTCCTGGGCGGCTCGCTGGGCGAGCGGGCGGGCGACCGGTTGGCGGCCGCGTACCGCCTGGCGGGCCGGGAGCGCGTACCGCTGGTGTCGCTGGTGGCGACCGGCGGCAGCCGGATGCAGGAGGGGATGGTGGCGCTCGGCCAGCTCCAGCGGGTGGCCCGGGAGGCGGCGGCGCTGCGGGCCGCGGCGGTGCCGCACCTGGCGGTGCTGCGCGACCCGGCGACCGGCGGCGGCTGGGCGACGGTCGGCGCGGGCGCGGACGTGGTGCTGGCGCTGCCCGGGGCGCAGGTGGGGTTCGCCGGGTCGCGGGTGCGGCCCCCGGACGCGGACCCCTCGGCGTACACCGCGGAAGGGCAGTTCGCGGCCGGCCAGGTGGACGCGGTCGTCCCGCCGGAGCACCTGCGCGAGACGCTGGCGCGCTGGCTGGGCGCGCTGCGCCGGACCGCGACCGAGGGCCCGCCGGAGCCCGCGCCGGTGCCGCAGCGGCCGCCGCAGTCGCCACCGGTGGAGTCACCGGTACGCGGATGGGACGCGGTACGGGCGGCCCGCGCCCCGGAGCGGCCGCGCGCCGACGCGTATCTGGACCACTACTTCGCCC
>NZ_PVLV01000263.1 GCF_002982015.1 Streptomyces solincola | reverse complement strand
CTCGTGGGCTCGGAGATGTGTATAAGAGACAGGCGCACCCCCGCCCGGCCCCGCGCTGCGGTTCGCGGTGCTCGGACCGGTGCGGGTCACCCTCGACGGGCAGGCGCTGGCGTCCGGGTCGCCGCAGCAGCGGGCGCTGCTGGCCGCGCTGCTGCTGCGGGAGGGGCGGACCGCGACCGCCGGGGAGCTGATCGACGGCATCTGGGGCGAGCAGCCGCCCGCCCAGGCGCTCGCCGCGCTGCGCACCTACGCCTCCCGGCTGCGCAAGGTGCTGCCCGCCGGGACGCTGGTCAGCGAGTCGGGCGGGTACGCGCTGCGCACCGGCGGCGCGACCGTGGACCTGGCCGCCGCCCGGGAACTGGCCGACCAGGCCGCCAAGGCCCGCGCGGCCGGCGACCCGGCCGGGGCGCGCGAGCTGCTGGCCCGGTCGCTCGGAAGCTGGGACGGCGAGCCGCTGGCCTCCGTGCCCGGCCCCTACGCCGAGGCCCAGCGGGCCCGGCTGGACGAGTGGCGGCTGACCCTCCTGGAGACCCGGCTGGAGCTGGACCTGGAGTGCGGCCGGCACGCGGGCGCGGTCTCCGAGCTGACCGCGCTGACCGCCGCGCACCCGCTGCGGGAGCGGCTGCGCGAACTGCTGATGCTGGCGCTGTACCGGGGCGGCCGGCAGGCCGAGGCGCTCGCCGTGTACGCCGACACCCGCAAGCTGCTCGCCGAGGAGCTGGGCGTCGACCCCGGCCCGGAGCTGGCCCGCCTCCAGGAGCGCATCCTGCACGCCGACGAGGAGCTGGCCATGTCGGGCGGCGGCCCCGCCCCGGCCGCCGCGCCCACCCGGCCGGCCCAGTTGCCGGCCGGGGTGCCCGACTTCACCGGCCGGGCCTCCTTCGTCCGCGAACTGGGCGACAAGCTGGTCTCCGCCGGCTCCTCGGTGATGGCCGTCTCCGCGCTGGCCGGCATCGGCGGCGTCGGCAAGACCACGCTGGCCGTGCATGTGGCGCACGCCGCCCGGCCCGGCTTCCCCGACGGCCAGCTCTACGTCGACCTCCAGGGCGCCGGCCCCCGCCCGGCCGAACCGGAGACCGTGCTCGGCGCCTTCCTGCGCGCCCTGGGCGCCGCGGACTCCGCCGTCCCCGACACCCTGGAGGAACGGGCCGCGCTGTACCGCTCCACCCTGGCCGGCCGGCGGGTGCTGGTGCTGCTGGACAACGCCCGGGACGCCGCCCAGGTCCGCCCGCTGCTGCCGGGCGCCGCGGGCTGCGCCACGCTGGTGACCAGCCGGGTGCGGATGCTGGACCTGGCCGGGGCGCACCTGGTCGACCTGGACGTGATGTCCCCGGACGAGGCGTTGCAGTTGTTCACCCGGATCGTCGGCGCGGAACGCGTGGGCGCCGAGCGGGAGTCCGCCCTGGACGTGGTGGCCGCCTGCGGGTTCCTGCCGCTGGCCATCCGGATCGCCGCCTCCCGGCTGGCGGCCCGCCGCACCTGGACGGTGGCCGCGCTGGCCGTCAAGCTCGCCGACGAGCGGCGCCGGCTGGACGAGCTGCGCGCCGGCGACCTGGCCGTGAAGGCCACCTTCGAGCTGGGATACGGGCAGTTGGAGCCGGCCCAGGCGCGGGCGTTCCGGCTGCTGGGCCTGGCCGACGGGCCGGACGTCTCGCTGCCCGCCGCGGCCGCCGTGCTGGACCTGCCGGCCGAGGACGCCGAGGAGCTGCTGGAGTCCCTGGTGGACGCCTCCCTGCTGGAGTCCGCCGCGCCCGGCCGCTACCGCTTCCACGACCTGGTCCGGCTGTTCGCCCGCTCCTGCGCCGACCCCGCGGACGCCCCCGGAGGCGAGGGCGCGGCCGCGCTCGACCGGCTGCTCGGCTTCTACCTGGCCACCGCCGCCCGGGTGTACGCCATCGAGCGCCCCGGCGACCGGCTGGTGGACCGCCTCGAGCCGGCCGGGTACGCCGGTCTGGACTTCGCCGACCGGTACGCGGCGCTGGACTGGCTGTACGCCGAGGCGCACTGCGTCCTGGCCTGCGCCCGGCAGTCCGCCACGGGCGGTGGACCGGGGCCGGGACCGGGCCGGCTGCGGCGGGCGGTGGACCTGCTGTGGGCGGCGAAGGACCTGGCCGAGTCGGGCGCCAACGCCAAGCAGTACGAGGCCGCCGCGCTCGCCGCCCGGGAGGCCGCTCGCGCCGCCGGAGACGCCCGCGCCGAGGGCCGGGCCCGCACCGCGCTCACCAACGTCCACCTGGTGGCCGGGCGTTACGGCGAGGCCGACGAGGAGGCCCGCACCGCCCGGGACCTCGCGGTGGCCACCGGGGACGCGGCGCCGGTCTACTGGACCGACAACGACCGGGGCATCATCGCCCTCAACCAGGGCCGCTACCCGGACGCCGAGCGCCTGTGGGAGCGCGCCCGGGACGGCGCCCGCGCCGACGGCGACCCCTCGGTGGAGGCCAGCGCGGTCTGCAACCTCTCCCGGCTGCACGGTTTCACCGAACGCCCCGACAGCGCGATCCGCCTCGCCCGCGAGGGCCTGGCGCTCTACCGGCGGATCGGCAGCGACATGCGGCTGGACAACGCCCGGTACGCGCTCGGGGTGGTCCTCTCGCACGGCGGCCGGTACGCCGAGGCGCTGGCCGAACTCACCGAGGCCGCCCACGGCTTCGGCCGCAACCGGCAGTGGCTGTGGCAGGGCACCGCGTACTTCCGCATCGCCGAGGCCCAGTTGGCCTCCCGCCAGGCGCCGCTGGCCGCCCAGCACGCCGAACAGGCGCTGTCGCTGGGCTGCATCGGCGGCGACCGGATGCGCGGCAACGTGCTGACGGTGCTGGGCAGCGCGCTGGACGCGCTGGGCCAGCCCGGCCGGGCCCGCGCCTGCTGGCAGGAGGCGCTCTCCCTCTACGAGCGGTTGGACGCCCCCGAAGCCGCCCGCGTCCGCGCCCTGCTGACCCCGCTCGCCGCCGCCTGACTTCTGACCCCGAAGGCCCTCACCTCGCCGTTCAGCATTCGTTTATGCCCGTGCGGCAGTGTTCCTTCCACGATCCGCCGCGTCGGGGGGCAGGCGGATCGGCCCGGGGGCCGTCGCTAGGGTGAACGGTCCTGAAGCGTCCGTTCGGCGACTGCGGGGGAGCCGCCGAACGGGCGTCTCACAACCGTCCGGCCCCCACCGGCACCACGAAGGAGCACACCATGAGCAATGCCGCCGACCAGCCGGTCGCGGGGCCGCTGGGCGACAACCACACGCCGGCGCCGCCCAAGAACACCGCCACCCCGCTGGGTGACAACCACACGCCCGCACCGCCGAAGAAGGCGGCAGAGCCGCTGGGCGACAACCACACCCCCGCGCCGCGCCGTGTGCGTACGCCGGTCAGGCCCGGTCGACGGTGGCCTCGCAGAGGGCCACCCGGTCCACCGACCGGGGGGCCTTCATCCGCAGCTCGACCGTCGTCGTCTCGCCGGCGTGTACCCACACGTCCTGGGAGGCGCTGTCCACCACGGCGTCCCGGTCGTCCCGGAACTCGACGACCACGTCGAAGTCCGCGTCGACGGCGACCCGGGAGGTGACTCGCACGGTCGCGGTGGTGTCGTCCTTCCCGCCGCCGGTCTTCCGCTTGCCTTTGGCGCGCTTGCGGGCCGACTCCACGCAGTCCACCACGGTGACCACCGCGTCCTCGCCGGCCGACGCCGTCGGTGCGGGCTCGGTCGGCTCGCCGCCGCCCGAACCGCCGCCCGTCTCGTCCTCGTCGCCGACGCCGTTGTTCCGGTACGTGCCACCGGACGTGCCGCCCGACCCGCCGCCGCTGCTCCCGCTGCCGTAGTCGCCGTTGCCCTTGTCGGAGCTGGAGCAGCCGCCCCCACCGGAGCTGCTCCCGCCCTTGCGTGCGTGCGCCCCGCTCTGGAACCCGGTCAGCGCCAGCACCACCGCCAGCAGCACCACCGTGAGCCGCACCCGCCTGCCGGTCATCGCCGCACTCATCGCCGCACCCCCGTGCTGTGTCATGTTCTTGTCGTCCCCGGCAGGGTATCGGCACGGCCCGGACGGCCCCCGCCCTGTGGCAGCGCCGTGCGGCCCGGCGTACGTTCGGATGTGGAGTCGGACCAGGTCGCACCCGGGAGGCGAGCATGATCCGCAACGCCATCGGCTCGCTTCTCGCGCTCGTCGGAGCCGCGGCCGCCGTCTGGAGCCCGTTCCGCGCCTGGTACGGCGGCCGGCAGGGCCAGGACTACGCCGTCGACGACCTGTTCGGCGGCATCACCGACGCCCGGCCGGCGCTCTTCCTGTCCCTCCTGCTGCCGTTCGCCTTCGCCGCGCTGCTCACCCTCGTCGGGATCGTGCTGCGCTCCCGGCTGGTCGTCGCCCTCGCCGGTCTGGTGGTGCTGGGCTTCACGGTGCTGTGGATGGTCCGCCAGGGGCAGGCCGCCGACAGCCTGAGCATCGAGCCGGACGGCACCGGCCTGGGCTGGGGCGTGGGGGCGGCCACCGCCGGCGGGCTTCTGCTGCTGTTCGCGGCGCTGGTGATGAGCGGACGCCGCGGGGTGCGGTCCCGCCGCCGGGCCCGCCGGGACGCCGAGGAGGCCCCCGAGCAGCGGTACGACGAGCGGTACGACGAGCCGCAGCCGTACGGGCAGCCGCAGCCGTACGACCAGCCGCAGCACGACCCGTACGGCCGCCCCGGCCCGTACCCGTACACCGGTCCGCACGCCGAGCAGCCCCCGCACCAGCAGGAGCGGCAGCCGCCGTACGGGGACCAGCCGACCCGCTCGTACGGGCCCGCGGACACGCCTCCGTACGGGCAGCGCTACGACGGTCCCGGCGACGGCGGGCCGCCCACCGAGCCCGGGCGCCGGCCCCCGGACGACGACGGCCGGCCCCCGCGGCAGGGGGGCTAGCGCGCCCCGCCGCGCCCGGTGGCCGTGCCCTTGACCGCGTCCAGCGCGTACACGCAGCGGTCCTTGCTGCACGCGTAGACCACACCCGCGCGGGCCACCAGCGAGCCGGTGATCTCGCCGCCGGTGGTGAGCTTCCAGCGCAACTGGCCGCCGGCCGCGTCCAGCGTGTACAGCACGTGGTCGGCCGAGCCGAAGTGCAGTCGGCCGTCGGCGACCACCGGGGACCCGATGATCGGGCCGCCGGCCGGGAAGCGCCACTTCGGGGTGCCGGTGACCGCGTCCAGGGTGTACAGCGCGCTGCCGCTGCCCACGTGCACGTTGCCGTCGGCGACCAGCACCGGCTCGGCGGACTGGCGGGCCTCGGTGGCGATCCGCCAGCGGTCCTTGCCGGTCGTCGCGTCCAGCGCGTACACCGTGCCGAGGTAGTCGGCGAGGTACACCCCGCCGCCGGTGACCGCGGGCCCGGGGGCGAAGGCGGGCGGCGAGAGGAAGACCGCGGGGGCCTCGAAGTGCCAGCGCACATGCCCGGAGGCGATGTCCGCCGACAGCACCCGGGTGCCGGCCGCCACATAGGCGTAGCCGTCCTCGGCGGTGATCACCCGCACCGGCGCGCCCCCGCAGGAGGCGGCGTCGCCGATGGGGTAGGACCAGCGCTCGGTGCCGGTGCGGGCGTCCAGCGCGCGCAGCCGGGCGTCCTTCCACACGAAGACGGTGTCGCCGTGCACGGCCGGCCCGGCGTCGGCGGTCTCGAAGTCGGTCTGCGCGCCGGTGACCTCCCACAGCTTGGCCCCGTTGGAGGCCTCCCAGCCCTGTACGCCGCCGCCGCGGGTGCCGGTGACGACGGTGCCGCGGTCCACGGCCAGCGAGTACACCCAGGCGTCGGTGTTCAGCCGCCACCGCTCCGCGCCGTCCAGCGCGTCCAGCGCGTAGAGCGAGGGGCCGTCGGAGGCGTGCACCCGGCCGTTCTCGACCGCCATGGTCCAGGCGACCTCCCGGGTCTTGAACTGCCGCCGCCCGGTGGCCGTGTCCAGCGCGTGCACCTCGAAGGAGGTGACGTACAGCAGGTCGCCGTCGACGATCGGGGTGCCCCAGACGTCGTTCGACATCCGGAACCGCCAGGGCCGCCAGCGGCCCGGTCCGGTCGGCTCCTGCGCCGGCATCGGCGGCACGGACGGCGGTACGGGCACGGGCGCGGCCCCCGTCACCGCGCCCGCTCCGGTCAGCCCGGCCGGGCGGCGGATCCAGCCGGTGGCCGGCCCGACGTCGGCGACCACGGCCGCGCGGGTGTCGGCGACCCGCGGCCCGGGGCCGATCGGCACGGGGCCGGCGCCCAGGCGCACCGGGACGCCGGGGGCGCGGGCGTGTCCGGTGCGCGGGTCGCCGCCGGCCGGGCCGGGCGCGGGCCGGGACGAGGGGACGGGCGGCGGCG
>NZ_PVLV01000262.1 GCF_002982015.1 Streptomyces solincola | reverse complement strand
CGTCCCGTCTCCGCACGTCCGCGACCAGCGGCCCCGGCACGCCACCGACCGTACGGCGTGCCGGGCGCCCGCGGGCAGCCCGCGCCGGCGCAGGTGCGCGGTCGCCGCATGCGCCTTGACCGTCACCGCACGATCAGCCACGCACTCCGCTTCCCCCTCCGGCGGCCGGTCCCGCCACCGCGATCGCCGTCAGCACCAACCCGTCCCCGGCGGCCCACCGCCCCGAGAAGCCGGCCAGCGGCCGCCCCAGGAAGTCCGGCCCCGGCACCAGGATCCGCGCCTCGAACGTCCCCTCCGCCGAGATGACCACCACCGCTTCGGTGAAGTTCAGGAACTCCCGCGCGATCGGGAACCACGCCTTGTACACGGCCTCCTTGGCGCTGAACAGCACCCGGTCCCAGGCCGGCCCGCCCGGCGGCAGCGCGGCCAGCGCCGCGAGGTCCTCCGGGAGGGCGATCGCCTCCAACACCCCTTCCGGAAGCGGGGCGTCCGGCTCCGCGTCGATCCCCAGCGCGGCCACCTCGTCGGCCCGGGCGACCACGGCCGCGCGGTAGCCGTCGCAGTGCGTCATGCTGCCGACCACCCCGGCCGGCCAGCTCGGCGCCCCGCGCTCACCCGGCACCAGCGGCGCCGGCGGATACCCCAGTGAGGCCAAGGCGTCCCTCGCGCACGCCCGTACGGTGGTGAACTCCGCCCTCCGCTTGGCCACGACCCGGGTGAGGCACGCCTCCTCCTCGGCGAACAGCGGCACGTCCAGCCGGTCCGCCGAGGTCTCCGACCACGCCACCTCCGCCGGCAGCAGCTTCCCGATCACGCGCCCACCCTCCCCGCGACCTCCGCCGGGACGTCCCGGGCCGGCACGATCTGCCGCGCCAGGTCCGCGCGCAGCCCGAACCGCTGCCACTCGCGCGGATAGCCGAGCGACACCTCCTCGAAGCGCACCCCGTCGTACTCCGTCCGCCGCGGGATGTGCAGATGGCCGTAGACGACCGCCTCCACCCCGAACCGGGTGTGCCAGTCGGCCGTCCGCTCCGTCCCGCACCACTGGACGAACTCCTGGTACGTCATGATCCTGGTCGGCTCCCGCACCAGCGGCCAGTGGTTGACCAGCACCAGCGGCAGATCCCCCGCCACCTCCGCCAGTCTCCGCTCGCTCTCCGCCACCCGCGCCGCGCACCAGTCCGCCCGCGACGGAAACGGATCCGGATGCAGGTAGTGCTCGTCCGCGCACACGATCCCCGCCTCGTGCGCCACCGCCAGCGACTCCTCCGGCGTCCGCGCCCCCGGCGCCAGCCACGAGTAGTCGTACAGCACGAACAACGGCGCGATCCGCACCGGCCCTCCGACCCCGCGCCACACCGGATACGGATCCTCCGGCGTCAGCACCCCCAGCCCCCGGCACAACTCCACCAGCGCCTCGTACCGCGCCACCCCCCGCGGCCCGTCCTCCTCCACCGCCCACAACTCGTGGTTCCCCGGCACCCACACCACCTGCTCGAACCGCTCCCGCAGCAGCCCCAGCGCCCACTCGACGTCCTCGAACCTCTCCCCGACGTCGCCCGCCACGATCAGCCAGTCCCCCGGCGACCCGGCCCGAAGCCCCTCCACGACCGCCCGGTTCTCTGCATGTGACACATGCAGATCACTGACCGCCCGCAACACGCTCCCACTCCCCATCCCGCCAGCATATCCACGCACCCCCAGCCACCCCGGCGGCATACTGTCCCCGCGGCAGGCACCCGCCTCCGCGCGCAGGGAGGACGTACACGCCGCCGGAGCCGGGACTCCGGCGAATGGACGAAGCCCCCCCGCCGATGCCCCAGGACCAGGTCATGGCATATGCGAAAACCCCGCCTCAGCGTCTCCACTGACTGCGGGGTTCTCGGGCACTTCCTGCGAAGTGCCCCCGGCAGGATTCGAACCTGCGCACACGGCTCCGGAGGCCGTTGCTCTATCCCCTGAGCTACGGGGGCGTTCGCCGTGTTGCTCGGCGACGGGTAGAACACTACCAGTTCGCGTGGGGTGCCCGTGAACAGGTATTCAGCGTCGCGGCGGCGGGGTGGCCCGGTGGGGGTGGAAGTGGGGAAAACCGGGACGCAGGGGTGGGGCGGGTCCTACTCTCGAGTTGTGTCAGGCGTGTCCGGCCGGGTGCTCGTCGTGGACGACAACAGGGTCATCCGGCAGCTGATCAGGGTCAATCTCGAGCTGGAGGGCTTCGAGGTGGTGACCGCGGCCGATGGTGCCGAGTGCCTGGCGGTGGTGCACGACGTGCGGCCCGACGCGGTGACGCTGGACATGGTGATGCCGCGGCTGGACGGGTTGCGCACGGCGCGGCTGCTGCGGGACGACCCGCGGACCCGGGACCTGCCGGTGGTGATCGTCAGCGCGAGCGAGCCGGGGGAGTGGGACGGCGTCGGCGGGATCGACGGGTATCTGGCGAAGCCGTTCGACCCGGAGGAGTTGGTGGCGCTGGTCCGGCGGTTGGTGACGCGGCAGTCGGAGCCGCCGCTGGAGGGGAGCCGCGGGGGCGGGCAGCCGTGGCCGGGCGGCGGAGCGGGGAGCGGTCCGCCGGCCTGAGCGGTGACCGGTTCGGAGTGGTGAACGCGCTGGTCGCGGGGGTGGGTGACCGGATGGCGAAACCGTTCCTTGTGGGGACGGTTCCTCCCATAGGCTGGAGTGGTGACCCCTGCTGACCTGTCCCTGAGCGTGCTGCGCGCCGTGCGCCGCGCGGTGGACGAGGGTGCGCTGGGGCCCGGCGTCGAGGTGCCGGAACGGGTGGTCGTGGAGCGGCCGAGGGCCGGCGGGTGCGGGGACTGGGCGACGAATGCGGCGCTGAGGCTGGCGCGGGACGCGCGGATGTCCCCTCGGGCGGTGGCGGAGGTGCTGTCCGCCGCGCTGGAGAAGGAGCCGGGCGTCGGGCGGGTGGATGTCACGGGACCCGGGTTCCTGAGCATCACGGTGGCGGGCAGTGCGGCGGCCGGGGTGGTCGCGGAGGTCGGCGAGCGTGGGGTGCGGTACGGGTGGGGCGACGGGCTGCGCGGGCAGCGGGTCGAGCTGGTGCACCGGGGCGAGGTGCGGGCCCGGGTGCACGCGGAGGCGGTGCGGGCGCTGCTGGTGGCGCAGGGGGCGGAAGTGAGGCTCCGGGAGGACCGGGAGGCGGCCGTGGTGGTGCGGGCGGCGCACTACGATCCGGCGCCGCTGGGTGCGGACGCGATGCGGTGGGCGCTGCTGCGGGCGGGCGCGGGCGATCGGGTGCTGGAGGGCGCGCCCCTGCTCGTACAGGCGGAGGGGAACGGGTTGTTCCTGGTGC
>NZ_PVLV01000261.1 GCF_002982015.1 Streptomyces solincola | reverse complement strand
CCCGACGCCGCCGCCCCCCGGCCGGACCCCTGGGGCTCCCTCCTGGCGATGCGCGACGCCACGCCCCCGCCCGCCGAGGACTACCGCTAGCCGCCCCCGCCCCGCGACCGCCGTGGTCCGGGCCCGTTCGGGGGCGGGTCCGGGCCGCGGCGACACCCGGTCGGGGCCTGCGTACGGCGACCGGCCCTCAACCCCCGTACAGCCGGGCCGCCCGGGCCGCCGCGTCGGCGAACCGGGCGCGCAGCCCGGGCGGCCCGACCACCTCCGCCTCCGGGCCGAGGGCCAGCAGTTGCGCGTACGCCACCTCCGGCGACTCCATCCGCAGCGTCACTTCGGTGCGGCCGTCCGGGCCGGGCGGGCCGGCGGCCGCCAGCGCCTCGCCGGCGGCCGCCCGGTCGGCGGCGTGCGGCAGCACCCGTACGCCCTCCTCGGTGAGCCGCAGCACCACCTCGGTCCGCAGGATCGAGCGGGCGAACTCCGCCGCGCGCTCCGCCCAGAACGCCGGCAGGTCGAAGCCCTCCTCGCGCGCGAACGGCTCCCCGCCCGCCTCCACCGCGGTGAACCGGTCCACCCGGTACACCCGCAGCGACGTCTCCGCGCGGGCGCAGACGTACCAGGTGCCCGCCTTCAGCACCAGGCCGTACGGGGCCAGGGTGCGGGTCACCTCGTCGCCGTCCCGCCGGCGGTAGCGGACCCGCACCGTCCGGTCGTCCCAGACCGCTTCGGCCAGCGCCGGCAGCAGCGGCGGGGCGGAGGGGGCCTGGTACCAGCCGGGGGCGTCCAGGTGGAAGCGCCGGGCCGCGGTGTCGGGGGCGTCCCGCAGCGCGGGCAGCAGCGCCGCAGACACCTTCAGCCGGGCCGCCGAAGCGGCGTCGTCCAGCCCCATCTCGCGCAGCGCGCCCGGCACCCCGGACAGGAACAGCGCCTCCGCCTCGCCGCGGGCCAGCCCGGTCAGCCGGGTGCGGTAACCGCCCACCAGCCGGTACCCGCCGGCCCGGCCCCGGTCCGCGTACACCGGGACCCCGGCCTCCGACAGCGCCAGCGCGTCCCGGGCGACCGTGCGCTCGGAGACCTCCAGCTCCCGGGCCAGCTCGGCGCCGGTCATCGCGGGGCGCGACTGGAGCAGCAGCACCATCTTGATCAGTCGGGCGGCACGCATGGACCCCATCATGCGCGAGCCCACTGACAGCGCGACGGGGGTGCGCGCGCCCGCGGGGCCCCGGACGGCGTCCGGGGCCCCGCAGCACGTCGAACGGAGGACCTGCCTACAGGCCGTAGCGCTCCCGGGCGTCCTTGACGACCGAGGCCGGGACCTCGCCGCGGCGGGCCAGCTGGGCCAGCGCGGCCACCACGACCGACTCGGCGTCCACCCCGAAGTGGCGGCGGGCCGCCTCGCGGGTGTCGGACAGGCCGAAGCCGTCCGCGCCGAGCGAGGACCAGTCCTGCTCCACCCACTGGGCGATCTGGTCCGGCACCTGGCGCATGTAGTCGGTGACCGCCAGCACCGGGCCGGGGGCGTCCGCCAGCGCCTGGCGTACGTAGGGCACCCGCTCCTCGCCGCGCAGCAGCGCCGCGTCGGCCTCCAGGGCGTCGCGCCGCAGCTCGGACCAGGAGGTCGCGGACCACACGTCGGCGGTGACGTTCCACTCGGCGGCCAGCATCTCCTGGGCCCTCAGCGCCCAGTGGATGGCGGTGCCGGAGGACAGCAGCTGGATGCGCGGGGCCTCGGCGCTCCCGCCCGTCCCCTCCTTGAAGCGGTACAGGCCCTTGACGATCCCCTCGTCCACGCCCGCCGGCTTGGCCGGCTGCGGCATGGGCTCGTTGTAGACCGTCAGGTAGTAGAAGACGTTCTGGTCCTCGTCCGGGGCGGCCTCGCCGTACATCCGGCGCAGACCCTCCTTGACGATGACCGCGACCTCGTAGGCGAACGCCGGGTCGTAGGTCAGCGCCGCCGGGTTGGTGGCGGCGATGACCGGGGAGTGGCCGTCGGCGTGCTGGAGGCCCTCACCGGTGAGGGTGGTGCGGCCGGCGGTCGCGCCGACCAGGAAGCCGCGGCCCAGCTGGTCGCCGAGCTGCCACATCTGGTCGGCCGTGCGCTGCCAGCCGAACATCGAGTAGAAGATGTAGAACGGGATCATCGGCTCGCCGTGCGTCGCGTACGCGGTGGACGCGGCGATGAAGTCGGCCATCGAGCCGGCCTCGGTGATGCCCTCGTTGAGGATCTGGCCGTCCTTGGCCTCGCGGTAGTACATGAGCTGGTCGCGGTCGACCGGCTCGTACGTCTGGCCCTTCGGCGAGTAGATGCCGAGCGAGGGGAACAGCGACTCCATGCCGAAGGTGCGCGCCTCGTCCGGGACGATCGGCACCCAGCGCTTCCCGGTCTGCTTGTCGCGGATCAGGTCCTTCATCAGCCGGACGAACGCCATCGTGGTGGCGACCGACTGGGAGCCGGAGCCCTTGTCGAAGGCGGCGAACGTCTTGTCCGCGGCGGCCGGCAGCGCGGCCGCCGGGTGCACCCGGCGGGCCGGGGCGGGGCCGCCGAGGGCGGCGCGGCGCTCGGCGAGGTAGCGGACCTCGGGGGAGTCGGCGCCGGGGTGGCCGTAGGGCACCTGGCCGTCCTCGAAGGCCGAGTCGGCGATCGGCAGGCCCAGCAGGTCGCGCATCCGCTGGAACTCGTCCACCGTCAGCTTCTTCATCTGGTGGTTGGCGTTCTTGGACGCGAAGCCCTCGCCGAGGGTGAAGCCCTTGACCGTCTGGGCCAGGATCACCGTCGGCGCGCCCTTGTGAGCGAGGGCCGCCTTGTACGCCGCGTACACCTTGCGGGACTCGTGGCCGCCGCGGGAGGTGTGGAAGCACTCCAGGATCTTGTCGTCGCTCAGCAGCTTCGCCAGCTCGACCAGAGCCGGCTCCTTGCCGAAGAAGTCCTCGCGGATGTAGGCGGCGTCGCGGGTCTGGTACGTCTGGATCTGCGCGTCCGGGACCTCGCGGAGCCGGCGGACCAGGGCGCCGGTGGTGTCGAGCTGGAACAGCTCGTCCCAGGCGGTGCCCCACAGCGACTTCACGACGTTCCAGCCGGCGCCGCGGAACTGGGCCTCCAGCTCCTGCACGATCTTGAAGTTGGCGCGGACCGGGCCGTCCAGGCGCTGGAGGTTGCAGTTGATGACGAAGGTCAGGTTGTCCAGGCCCTCGCGGGCGGCGAGCGCCAGGGCGGCGGTCGACTCCGGCTCGTCCATCTCGCCGTCGCCGAGGAACGCCCAGACGTGCGAGTTCGAGACGTCCTTGATGGAGCGGTTGGTCAGGTAGCGGTTGAACCGCGCCTGGTAGATCGCCGACAGCGGGCCGAGGCCCATCGAGACGGTGGGGAACTCCCACAGCCAGGGCAGCCGGCGCGGGTGCGGGTAGGACGGCAGGCCGTGGCCGGCGGCCTCCTGGCGGAAGTTGTCCAGGTGGGCCTCGGAGAGCCGGCCGTCCAGGAAGGCGCGGGCGTAGATGCCGGGCGAGGCGTGGCCCTGGATGAAGAGCTGGTCGCCGCTGCCGTCGTCCTCCTTGCCGCGGAAGAAGTGGTTGAAGCCGGTCTCGTAGAGCCAGGCGGCGGAGGCGAAGGTGGCGATGTGGCCGCCGACCCCGTGCTTGGCGCCGCGGGTCACCATGGCGGCCGCGTTCCAGCGGTTCCAGGCGGTGATCCGGGCTTCCAGCTGTTCGTCGCCGTCGAAGCCGTAGCCGGCCTCGGCGGCGGTGGGGATGGTGTTGACGTAGTCCGTCTCCAGCAGCTTGGGCAGCGCCAGGCCGGCCCCCTCGGCGCGCTCCAGCGTGCGGCGCATCAGATACGCGGCGCGGTGCGGCCCGGCGGCCTTGGCGACGGCGTCGAGGGAGGCCTGCCATTCGGCGGTCTCCTCGGGGTCGCGGTCCGGAAGCTGGTCGAGCTCGCTCGGCTGGATGCGGGTGGGGTCGGTCATAGTCGCCGCCTTCCGGAGTCGAAGGGGTGGAGCCCTTGGTCTTGGCAGGACAGGGCGAGGGGACCTCTGTTGAAGTCCGCGGACGACTGTACGACTGTGATCGATGATCGATCAAAGGGTGTACGGGAAAATCTTATGCAGAGGGCAAAAGTCGGCATCGGGTGCCAGGAAAGCGGGCACTGCGTGCCTGGTTTTCGCAGGTGAGAGCGGTTGCGGCGGTACGGCTGAGCGCCCGGCGCCGCCGATGAGCGGCGGTACGGGGACCTGGCTCGGGGTGGTCGGGACCCGGCGTCAGGCGCGGGGGGCGCAGCCGAGGACGTGCGCCTTCACCAGGGCGCCGATGGCGGGGTCGCGGCGGCGGAAGGCCTCGACCAGCTCCTGGTGCTCCTCGGCGTACGACTTCTGCACGGTGCCCAGCCACCGGATCGACAACGCGGTGAACACCTCGATGCCCAGCCCCTCCCAGGTGTGCAGCAGCACGCCGTTGCGGGCCGCCCGCACCAGCTCGCGGTGGAAGCCCACGGTGTGCCGCACCTGCGCCGTGCCGTCGGCCCGGGCGTCCGCGTCGTACAGCGCCGCGACGTGCGGCTCCAGCGCCGAGCAGTCCTCGGCCAGCGTCTGCGCCGCCAGCTCCGCCGCGATCTGCTCCAGACCGGCCCGCACCGGGTAGCTCTCCTCCAGGTCCGCCGCCGTCAGGTTGCGCACCCGCACGCCCTTGTTGGGCGCGGACTCGATCAGCCGCAGGCTCTCCAGCTCGCGCAGCGCCTCGCGCACCGGCGTCTGGCTGACCTCCAGCTCGGTGGCGATCCGGCGCTCCACGATCCGCTCGCCCGGCTTCCACCGGCCGCTGACAATGCCCTCCACGATGTGCTCGCGGATCTGCTCGCGGAGCGAGTGGACGACGGGCGCGGTCATGGGGGGCTCCTGAGGACGGGGGCTGACGGGGCTGCGGAGTGCCGACCTCTAGACAATACGGCGGCGCCCCCGCCCGGAGGTGGTCCGGGCGGGGGCGCCGCTGGTGAGCCTGCTTACAGGCGGCCGGTCGGCCGGGGCCTCACAGGCCCAGGTCGTTCTCGAACTCGCCGGCCTCCAGGATCGCCTTGACGGCCGTCAGGTAGCGGGCCGCGTCGGCGCCGTCCACCAGGCGGTGGTCGTAGGAGAGCGCCAGGTAGGTCATGTCGCGCACGCCGATCACGGTGCCCTCGGCGGTCTCGATGACCGCCGGGCGCTTGACCGTCGCGCCGATGCCCAGGATGGCGACCTGGTTCGGCGGCACGATGACCGTGTCGAACAGCGCGCCGCGCGAGCCGGTGTTGCTGATGGTGAAGGTCGCGCCGGACAGCTCGTCCGGGGTGATCTTGTTGCCGCGGACCTTGCCCGCCAGCTCGGCGGTGGCCTTCGAGATGCCCGCGATGTTGAGGTCGCCGGCGTGCTTGATGACCGGGGTCATCAGGCCCTTCTCGGAGTCCACGGCGATGCCGATGTTCTCCGAGTCGAAGTACGTGATCGTGCCCTCGTCCTCGTTGATCCGGGCGTTGACGACCGGGTGGGCCTTCAGCGCCTGGGCCGCCGCCTTGACGAAGAACGGCATCGGGGAGAGCTTGACGCCCTCGCGGGCGGCGAACGCGTCCTTCGCCCGGCCGCGCAGCTTCATCAGCTTGGTGATGTCCACCTCGACGACGGTGGTGAGCTGCGCCTGCGAGTGCAGGGCCTTCATCATGTTGTCGCCGATGACCTTGCGCATCCGGGTCATCTTGACCGTCTGGCCGCGCAGCGGGGACGCCTCCTGCTTCGGCGCCTGCGCGGCCGGGGCCGCGGCCTGGGCGGCCGGGGCGGGGGCCTTGGCGGCCTCGGCGGCGGCGACGACGTCCTGCTTGCGGATCCGGCCGCCGACGCCGCTGCCCTTCACCGAGGACAGGTCCACGCCGTTCTCCGCCGCCAGCTTGCGCACCAGCGGGGTGACGTAGGCGCCGTCCTCGGCGGGCTGCGGGGCGGCCGCCGGGGCGGGCGCCTGGGCCGCGGGCGCGGGCTGCGCCGGAGCCGGGGCCTCCTGCTTCGGCGCCTCCTGCTTCGGGGCCTCCTGGGCCGGCGCGGGGGCCGGGGCGGCCTCCTGCTTCGGGGCCTCCTGCTTGGGGGCCTCCTCCTGCCTGGGGGCCTCGGGCTGCGGGGCGGCCTCCTGCCGGGGGGCGGCGCCCGGCGCGCCGATGACGGCGAGCTTCGCGCCGACCTCGGCGGTCTCGTCCTCGCCCACCACGATCTCCAGCAGGACGCCGGCGGCCGGGGCGGGGATCTCGGTGTCGACCTTGTCGGTCGAGACCTCCAGCAGCGGCTCGTCCTCCGCGACCTCCTCGCCGACCTCCTTCAGCCAGCGGGTGACGGTGCCCTCGGTGACCGACTCGCCCAGGGCGGGCAGCACCACGTCGGTGCCCTCGGCGCTGCCGCCGCCCGAGGCGGCCTCGGCGGACGGGGCCGGAGCGGGCTGCTCGGACTCGGTGGACGGCGCGGCGGCCTGCGGCTGCGGGGCCTCCTGGGCCGGGGCCTGCTCGGCGGGGGCCTCCTGCTTCGGGGCCTCCTGCTGCGGGGCCTCCTCGGCGGCGCCGCCGCCGGTGCCGTCGTCGATGACGGCCAGCTCGGCGCCGACCTCGACGGTCTCGTCCTCGGCGACCTTGATGGAGGACAGCACGCCCGACGCGGGCGCCGGGATCTCGGTGTCGACCTTGTCGGTCGACACCTCCAGCAGCGGCTCGTCCGCCTCGACGCGCTCGCCCTCGGCCTTCAGCCAGCGGGTGACGGTGCCCTCGGTGACGCTCTCGCCGAGCGCAGGCAGGGTTACGGAAACCGACATGGTTTCGGTTGCTCCTTACGAAATCTTGCGGAAAGTGGTCGTCGCGCCCGAGGGCCGCACCCCATGGGAGTGCCCCGGGCCCCGAGGGTCAGTCGTGCGAGTGCAGGGGCTTGCCGGCCAGCGCCAGGTGCGCCTCGCCCAGGGCCTCGTTCTGCGTCGGGTGGGCGTGGACGAGCTGCGCGACCTCCGCCGGCAGCGCCTCCCAGTTGTAGATGAGCTGCGCCTCGCCGACCTGCTCGCCCATGCGGTCACCGACCATGTGGACGCCGACCACGGCCCCGTCCTTCACCTGGACCAGCTTGATCTCGCCGGCGGTCTTCAGGATCTTGCTCTTGCCGTTGCCCGCCAGGTTGTACTTCAGGGCGACGACCTTGTCCGCGCCGTAGATCTCCTTGGCCTTGGCCTCGGTGATGCCGACGGAGGCGACCTCGGGGTGGCAGTACGTCACCCGCGGCACGCCGTCGTAGTCGACCGGCACGGTCTTCAGGCCGGCCAGCCGCTCGGCCACCAGGATGCCCTCGGCGAAGCCGACGTGCGCGAGCTGGAGCGTCGGCACCAGGTCGCCCACCGCGGAGATCGTCTCCACGTTCGTGCGCATGTACTCGTCGACCAGGACGTAGCCCCGGTCCATCGCGACGCCCTGCTCCTCGTAACCCAGCCCCTGCGAGACCGGTCCGCGGCCGATGGCGACCAGCAGCACCTCGGCCTCGAAGGTCTTGCCGTCGGCCAGGGTCACCTTCACACCGTTGTCGGTGTACTCGGCGCCCTGGAAGAAGGTGCCCAGGTTGAACTTGATGCCGCGCTTGCGGAAGGCGCGCTCAAGAAGCTTCGAGCTGTTCTCGTCCTCCACCGGGACGAGGTGCTTCAGGCCCTCGATGACCGTCACGTCGGTGCCGAAGGACTTCCACGCCGAGGCGAACTCGACGCCGATCACGCCGCCGCCCAGGATGATCGCGGACTCCGGCACGCGGTCCAGGGTCAGGGCGTGGTCGGAGGAGATGATCCGGTTGCCGTCGATCTCCAGGCCCGGCAGGGACTTCGGCACGGAGCCGGTGGCCAGCAGCACGTGGCGGCCCTCGACGCGCTGCCCGCCGACGTCCACGGAGGTCGGCGAGGACAGCCGGCCCTCGCCCTCGATGTACGTCACCTTGCGGGAGGCGACCAGGCCCTGCAAGCCCTTGTACAGGCCGGCGATCACGTCGTCCTTGTACTTGTGGACGCCCTTGATGTCGATGCCCTCGAAAGCGGCCTTCACGCCGAACTGCTCGGCCTCACGCGCCTGGTCGGCGATCTCGCCGGCGTGCAGCAGGGCCTTGGTGGGGATGCAGCCGTTGTGCAGGCAGGTGCCACCCAGCTTGTTCTTCTCGATGAGTGCGACGTCCAGGCCAAGCTGCGCACCCCGCAGGGCCGCGGCGTAGCCGCCACTGCCACCGCCGAGGATCACTAGGTCGAAAACGGTGCTGGCGTCGTTCGCCACGTCACGTCCTCCATGCATGAGCGCCGGTCGCCGGTCCCCCGCTTCCCGCGGGGGATGACCGGCCGGTCGGCTGGTGTGCGGCCGCTAGTTCTTCGGCCCTGTGGTGGGGGCCCTGTCCTGCCGAGAACCCATCTTCGCATAGCTGCGAAATCCGTCCCGGGGGTGTCCGCGCAGGCCCCCGGCCGCCCCGGGCCGGGACGGCGGCGGGCGGGGTGCGGGCCCCGTCTCCGGGATCCCGCGCCCCGCCCGCTCGCGTCACCGGGCGGCTAGCCCAGCTCGCCCGCCGCGGTGCGCTCGGCGAGGCGGACCAGGGTGCGCACCGAGGAGCCGGTGCCGCCCTTGGGGGTGTAGCCGTAGGGCGCGCCCTCGTGGAAGGCGGGTCCGGCGATGTCCAGGTGGGCCCAGGTGATGCCCTCGCCGACGAACTCCTTCAGGAACAGGCCGGCCACCAGGCCGCCGCCCATCCGCTCGCCCATGTTGGCGATGTCGGCGGTGGGGGAGTCCATGCCCTTGCGCAGGTCGGCCGGGAGCGGCATCGGCCAGGACTGCTCGCCGACCTCCTCGGCGATCTCGTGGATGGCGGCGCGGAAGGCGTCGTCGTTGGCCATGATGCCGAAGGTCCGGTTGCCCAGGGCCAGCACCATCGCGCCGGTGAGGGTGGCGACGTCCACGATGGCGTCCGGCTTCTCCTCGGAGGCGCGGGTGATCGCGTCGGCCAGCACGAGCCGGCCCTCGGCGTCGGTGTTGAGCACCTCGACGGTCTTGCCGCTGTACATGCGCAGCACGTCGCCGGGGCGGGTGGCGGTGCCGGAGGGCATGTTCTCGGCGAGCGCCAGCCAGCCGGTGACGTTGACCTCCAGGCCGAGCCGGGCCGCGGCCACGACCGCCGCGAACACCGCGGCCGCGCCGCTCATGTCGCACTTCATGGTCTCGTTGTGGCCGGCCGGCTTGAGCGAGATGCCGCCCGAGTCGTAGGTGATGCCCTTGCCGACCAGGGCGAGGTGCCGGGCGCCCTTCGAGGCGGTGTAGGCGATCTTCACCAGGCGGGGCGGGTTGGCGGAGCCGGCGCCGACGCCGAGGATGCCGCCGTAGCCGCCCTTGGCCAGGGCCTTCTCGTCCAGCACCTGGACCTTGAGCCCGTGCTCCTTGCCGGCCGCGGTGGCGATGGCGGCGAAGGCCTCGGGGGTGAGGTCGTTGGGCGGGGTGTTGATCAGGTCGCGGGCCCGGTTGATCTCCTCGGCGACGGCCGCGGCGCGCTGGGCGGCGGCCTTGTGCGCCTTGTCGCGGGGCTTGGCGCCGAGCAGCACGACCTCGGCCAGCGGCTCCTTGGCGTCCTTGCCGCGGTCCTGGTAGGCGGTGAAGGCGTACGCGCCGAGCAGCGCGCCCTCGGCGACGGCCTGGAGGTCCTCGGTGGCGGCGATCGGCAGCGCGAAGGCGGCCGTCTTGACGCCGGTCAGGGCGCGGGCCGCGGAGCCGGCCGCGCGGCGCAGCTTCTCCGGGTCGAACTCCTCGTCCTTCTCGGGCGACGCGCCCAGGCCGACGGCGAGGACGACCGGGGCCTTGAGCCCGCCGGGGGAGGGGATCTTGGTGGTCTCGCCCTCGGCGCCGGTGGCGCCCAGGGTGTGCAGGATGTCGGCGAGCTTCCCGTCGAAGGCCTGGTCCACGGCCTCCGCGCCGGGTGCGAGGACCGGTCCCTTCCCGCCCTGCGGGCTCTTGGCGACGCCGACGACGAGTACGTCGGCGCGCTGGGTCGCCGCGCCGGCGGGCTTAAGAGTGAGAGCAGTCACGGTGGTGATTTCTCGCTTCCGTTGAGTTGGTCGGGTCGAGGGGTGGGCCGACCGGTGCCCGGCGCATCGTATGCCGGGCCGGCGCGGGCCCCTCCGGGCGGCCCGTGCGGGCACGTCCGGTGGATCGCCGGGCTCGCCCGAGCCGGCGGGCGCCCTCCCGAGCGGCGCCGGGGACGAGCCTACGCGCGCCCTCCCTTTCGCTCACAGGGGCGGCAATTCACTCGTCCGTGGCGTCTGCCTGATGTTTGCCCGCTCAACCATTGAGAGCTGCGTCACACTCCCAGCAATCGCAGGGGGAGCACACGCCCTCCTTTGCATCATCTCCACAGATCCTCCGGGCGGCGTTCCGTGCCCGCAGGACGTGACGAGGGGGGAATGACCCATGCAGTCAAGGGGAGTCCGGATCCGGGGCGGGGAGCGGAGCCGGGCACGGGCGGGCGGCAGGGCGGCGGGCGCGCTGCTGGCCGCGGCGCTGCTGGCATCGACGGTCCCGGCGGGCTCGGCCGCCGCCGCTCCGGCCGTACCGCGGATCGACCTGACGGTGCTGGTGGTGGACGACGGCGGCGGCGCGGTGGGGGCCATCGCCGCCGAACTGAAGAGCACCGGCGTGCCGTACCGGACGGTGAGGCTGGGGGAGCAGGGCCGCCCGGTCATCACCCCGGCGTTCCTCAGCGACACCGTCGACGGCCGGCCGCGCGCGAAGTTCCAGGGCGTGGTGCTGCCCAGCGAGACGCCGGGGGGCCTGAGCGCGGCCGAGCAGGCGGCGCTCACCGCCTACCAGAAGACGTACGCCGTCCCGCAGGTGGACGCCTACACCTGGTCGCACCCGGGCGTCGGCCTGGACTACACCAGCGACGGCGGTTTCTCCGGGGTGCTGGACGGGGTGCGCACCGACGTCACCGCGGCCGGCAAGGCGGGCCCGTTCGGCTACCTCGACGGGCCGGTGGTGTTCGAGGACAACGCCCCGGAGGTCGCCGAGAGCTACGGCTACGCCGGGCGGCCCCGCGAGGGCTACACCAGCTTCCTGGACCTGCCGGCGCCCGGCGGCGGCCGGGCCAGCCTGGTCGGCGAGTACGCGAAGGACGGCCGGCGCGAACTGGTCGTCACCTTCGCCTACAACCAGCACCAGCGGCAGTTCCGGGTGCTGGCCCGGGGCATCGTGGAGTGGCTGACCGGCGGCGTCCACCTGGGCCGCAGCCGCAACTACTTCTCGGTGCACGTGGACGACGTGTTCGCGCCCGACGCCCGCTGGGACACCGTGCGCAACTGCACCCCCGGCGACATCGACTGCGCCGGCGGCGCGGGCGAGGAGGAGGTCCCGGAGATCCGGATGACCGCCGAGGACGCGAGGTACGCGGCGGCCTGGCAGCGCTCCAGCGGCTTCACCATGGACATGGTCTACAACGCGGGCTCCGGGGAGGAGTGGAAGGAGGCCAACGGCGGCAGCGACCCGCTGACCGCGCAACTGCTCGCCGACCGCGCCCAGTACCGCTGGATCAACCACACCTACACCCACCCCTTCCTGGGCTGCGTGCAGGACGTCGGCGTGGTCCCGTGGAAGTGCGCCACCGACGCCCGGGGCGCGACCCGGTACGTCAGCCGCGCCGAGATCTCCGCACAGATCCGCGACAACCACACCTGGGCGGCGGGCAAGGGCGTCGCGGTGGACCGCACCGAGCTGGTCACCGGCGAGCACTCCGGGCTGAAGGTGCTGCCGCAGCAGCCGGCCGACAACCCGAACCTGGCCGGCGCGCTCGCCGACAACGGGGTGAGGTGGATCGCCTCCGACAACTCCCGCGACCCCGCCCAGCGGAACGTCGGCGCGGCGCGGACGGTGCCCCGGCACCCGATGAACGTCTACTACAACGTGGGCACCGCCGCCGAGATGACCGACGAGTACAACTGGATCTACACCTCGCGCGCCGACGGCGGCAGCGGCATCTGCGAGGACAACCCGGCCACCTCCACCTGCCTGGCCGACCCGCTGGACCCGGCCACCGGCTACGGCTCGTACATCGTGCCGCAGGAGGCCCGGATCGCGCTCTCCCACGTCGTCGCCAACGACCCGCGCCCGCACTACGTCCACCAGTCCAACCTGGCCGAGGAGCGGCTGCTCTACCCGGTGCTGGACAAGGTCCTCGCCGACTACCGGGCGCTCTACGCGGACAACACCCCGATCGTCAACCCCCGTCAGAGCGAGGCCGGTACGGAGTTCGCCCGCCGCGCCGCCTGGGACCAGGCGCTCGCCGAGGGCAGGGTGACGGCCTACCGCATCGGCGACACCGTCACCGTCAAGGCTCCCAGCGGGGTGGCCGCACCGGTCACCGCGCCCGAGGGCACCCGCAAGCGGCAGCTGCTCGGCAGCACGGCGTTCGGCACCGCGTACGCCGGCAACCGCTCGGACTGGACCTCGCCCGACCTGCTCCAGTCCGGCGTCACCCTGACGCTGCCGGCCGGCGCGGCCCGGGCCGCCGCCCGCGGCTGACCCGCCGGGTCGCGCACGATCCCACCGGGCTCCGGTACGGCCGCCGCCGCGGCCGTACCGGAGCCCCCCGCCACGGGCGACGCACCCGCCCGCGGCCTCTTCGCACGCCCGCACATCCCGTACGACCGTATGACCGTACGACCAGGGGGAATCCGCCCGATGCCGTCCAGCGGCCGCCACGTCACCATGCTCACCGAAGGCACCTACCCGCACGTCCACGGTGGTGTCAGCACCTGGTGCGACCAGCTCGTGCGCGGCATGCCCGAGGTCGACTTCCACGTCCTGGCGCTCACCGGCAGCGGCCGCGAACCGGTCGCCTGGGACCTGCCGCCCAACCTCTACCGGCACACCGTCTTCCCCCTGTGGGGCCCGGCCAGGGGCCACGCGCTGCCCCTGATCGGGCGGGAGAGGCGGCGCTTCACCGACACCCTGGAGCGCTTCTGGCTGTCGATGCTCGAACCGGCCGAGGACGGCGCGGACTTCGCCGAGAGCCTCTACGCCCTGGCCGGCCTCGCCCGCCGCGGCCGCCTCTCGGCGGCGCTGCGCTCGGAGGCCGCGCTGCGCTCGCTGGCCGCGGTGTGGACCCGGCCGCACCTGCGCACCGCCGCCGCCCGGCCCACCCTGCACGACGCGCTGACCGCCGTCGACCTGCTGGAGCACGCGCTGCGCCCGCTGGCCGCCCGCGTCCCGCGCGACAGCGTCGCGCACGCCGTCTCCAGCGGCCTGGCCACCCTGCCCGCACTGGCGGCCCGGCACTTCGACGGGGTGCCGTTCCTCCTCACCGAACACGGCATCTACCTGCGCGAACGCTATCTCGGCTACCGCACCGAGGCGATGAGCTGGCCGGTCAAGGCGCTGCTGCTCGGCTTCTACCGCGAGCTGAACTCGCTCGGCTACCGCACCGCCGACCTGATCACCCCCTGCAACCAGTACAACCGGCGCTGGGAGGAGCGCGGCGGCGCGCCCGCCGACCGCATCCGCACCGTCTACAACGGCGTCGACCCGCGCGCCTTCCCCCTCGCCGGACCCGAACCGGCCGCCCCCACCCTCACCTGGTGCGGGCGGATCGACCCCATCAAGGACCTGGAGACGCTGATCCGGGCCTACGCCGTCGTCCGCGCCGAACTCCCCGAGGCGAGGCTGCGCCTGTTCGGCCCCGTCCCGCACGGCAACGAGGACTACCGCACCGCGCTGGAGAAGCTCGCCGCCGAACGGGGCGTCGCCGACGGCGTCTCCTTCGAGGGCCGGATCAGCGACGTGGCCCGCGCCTACCGGGCCGGCCACCTGGTGATGCTCTCCTCCATCAGCGAGGGCTTCCCGTTCTCCGTGATCGAGGCCATGTCCTGCGGCCGGGCCACCGTCTCCACCGACGTCGGCGGGGTCCGCGAGGCCGTCGGCGACGCCGGACTGGTCGTCCCGCCCAGGGAGCCGGCCGTGATGGCGGAGGCCGCGCTCACCCTGCTGCGCGACGACGGGCGCCGCGCCGACCTGGGCCGCCGTGCCCGGCAGCGGGTGGTCGACCGGTTCACCGTGGCCCGCTCGGTGGACGGCTTCCGCCACGCCTACCTCGAACTGGCCGGCCTGGCCGCGCCGGAGGCCGACCTCCGCCACGGCCCGTACGACGACGACTGGACCCGTCGGCTGCGGATCACCGACCCCTGGCGCCACCTCGCCCTGGACGACGGGCCCCGGCCGCACCCCGGCCTCCCGGACACCGCCGAGACGGCCGGGGAGCCGGTGGGCGACCTGCTCGCCTTCGACCCGTGGCGCAGCCTGGTCACCGAGGAGGCGGCCTGATGAGCGGCTCCCTGTGGCCGCGCCGCGCCGCCGGCGTCGGGGCGGCGGCGATCCCGCTGCCGCCGCCCCGGTCCGCGCCCGTCGCCGCCGTGCACATGCCGGGCGCGGACCCGCTGGACGGGCTCGCGGTCCGCCTCGCCGAGGTGTCCGCCGAGGCCGTCCACCCCGACGAGATCGCCGCGGTCATCGAGGCCGACGGCATGAACGACGACCACATCCGGCTCGCCTACGGGCGCGAGGACTCCTTCGCGCTCGCCGAGGAGCTGTACGCCCGCGTCGAGCACCGCCGCCACCCCCGCCCGGCCGCCCCCGACCCGCTGCCCTGGCACACCGGCCTCGGCGACGCCCTGCTGCGCGGTCTGGTGTTCGCCCTGCCCGGACTCGCCTACCTGCACGCCGGCCCGCTCGCGGCCGGCCCGCCCGGGCGCCACGGACTCCCCCCCGTCACCGGCCC
>NZ_PVLV01000260.1 GCF_002982015.1 Streptomyces solincola | reverse complement strand
CCCCCGTGCCGCCCTCACCACTCCCGGCCCCCCGCGAGGCGTCCCCCGTGCCGTCCGCTCCCGCCACCGAGGGCCGCGAGGCGTCCCGTGTGCCGCTCATGCGTCCGCTCCCAGCAGCTTCTCCACCGCGGCCAGCACGTCCTCGGCGGTGACGGTGTCCAGGCAGGGGTGGCCCGGCACCGGGCAGACGCGCGCCCGGCTGGCCGCGCAGGGGGCGTCCTGGTCGCCGAGCAGCACATGCGGCACGCCGTAGGGCCCCCAGCGCTCGGCGGGGACCACCGGGGCGAAGAGCGACACCACGGGGGTGCCGACGGCGGCCGCCAGATGGGCCGGGCCGGTGTTGCCGGTGACCACCGCGCCCGCGCCGGCCAGCACGGCGGCCAGTTGCGGCGGCTCCGTGCGGCCGCCCAGGTCCAGCCCGTCCCGGCCGGCTGCCAGCGCCGTCAGCTCGCGCTCGCCGGGGCCCCCGGTGACCACCACCCGGTGGCCCGCGCCGGCCAGCAGCCGTACCGCGTGCGCGGAGCGCTCCGGGCTCCAGCGGCGGGCCGGCACGCTCGCCCCCGGGTGGACCACCACGTAGGGACCGGCCCCGGTCAGCTCGGGCGCGCCCGCCGCGTGCCGCACCCGCAGCCTGCCGTCGTCACCGGGTGGACGCGGGAAACCGGCCGCCTCGGCCAGGTCCAGCGCCGCCTCGGCCTCGTGCGCGTGCGGGGCGCGCCGGTGGCGCACGTCCAGCAGCGACCCGGGCGCGTCCACGCTGTCGGCGGCGATCCGGGGCACCCCGGCCATCCGCAGCAGCAGCGCGGCCGGCAGCGGGCTCTGGTGGAAGGAGGTCAGCACCAGTGCCGCGTCGAACGCCGCCGCCGCCAGCCGGTCCACCAGTCCGTCCACCTCCGCCCGGTCCACCGGCGGCGGCTGGAAACCCACCCAGGGCGCCTCCCAGACCAGCACCTCGTCCACCCCCGGCAGCAGCCGCGCGGCCGGCGCGCCCGGCGGCCCGCACAGCACCGCCACCCGGTCCGCCCGGTGCGCCGCCGCCCGCACCGCGGGCCCCGCCAGCAGCACGTCCCCGAAGCTGTCCAGCCGCACCACCAGCACCTTCACGAGCGGCACTCGTCCCGGTCGGCGGGCGTCCCGGCGTACCGCAGCGCCAGCGTCACCGCCTCCGCCAGGTCGGCGCAGACGGCGGGCGCGGCGGCCACCTCGGCCGGCAGCGTCCGCCGGGTGGGCACCAGCACGCCCCGCGCCCCGGCCGCCCGGGCCGCCGCCACATCCGCGCCGATGTCGCCGATCACCACGCACTGGGCCGGGTCGACCCCCAACCGGCGGGCGGCCTCCACCACCAGACCGGGGGCCGGCTTGCGGCAACCGCAGCCGTCCTCCGGCGCGTGCGGGCAGTACACCCACGCCCCGAACGGCCCGAGCAGCGCCTCCACCCGGGCGTTCACCGCCCGCACCTGCGCATGGCTCAGCAGCCCGCGCCCGACGCCCGACTGGTTGGACACCACCCCGGTGGCCAGACCTCCGGCCCGCACCCGGTCCACCGCCTCCCGCGCCCCCCGCACCGGCCGGACCAGGCCCGGATCGCCGTTGTAGGGCACATCCGCGATCAGCGTGTCGTCCCGGTCGAACAGCACCGCCCGCACCGCCGGCGCCTCCGGCCCCGCGGGCCGGGGCCCGCTCACAGTGTGCCGTCCCAGGCCCGCGCCGCCCGGTGCCGCCAGCGGCCGCTGAGCCGGTGCCAGGTCGCCGCGGCCGGGATCAGCGCGCTGGTCAGCACCATGGTGGCGACCTCGTCGGCGGTCCGCGGGCCCGGTGCGATCCGCGCCCCGGCGAACTCCGCCGTGCCCACCGCCCACACCGCCGCGGCCAGCAGCGCGGCCCGCCGCCGCCCGGCGCCCGCCAGCACCGCCGCGCCCGCCCCCGCCGCGGTGAGCACCGCGTGCCGCCGGATGCGGCCGCGCGGCGCGGCCGCCCGCTCCCACCAGTCCGGGCCGTGCAGCCTGGCCATCAGCGCGTCGTCCGCGTTCCCCCGCTGCACCCGCAGCGACACCCACCGGTCGGCGGGCCGCACCGGATGGCGGGTGCGCCGCTCCCCGCGGGTGATCCGCCAGCCGGCGTCCACCACCCGCAGCGCCAGGTCGGCGTCCTCCCGGAAGGCGCGCGGGAACCGCTCGTCGAAGCCGCCCACCGCCCGCAGCACCGACGTGCGGTACGCCATGTCGGCGGTCGCCCACAGCGCCCCGGCCAGCCCCGCGGTGTTGCGCTCCCAGTCGGTGGGCGGCCGGTCCTCCGGCAGCGGCACCTCCAGCACGCCCTGCACGCCGCCGGTGTCCGCGCCCGCCTCCGCCAGGTCCCGCGCCAACTGCTCGCGCCAGTGCGCGGTGACCCGCACGTCGTCGTCCAGCAGCACCGTCCACGGCTCCTCGACCACCCGCAGTCCGGTGTTGCGCGCCGCCGCCGGTCCGCGCCCTCCGCTGCGCAGCACCGCCGCCCGGTCGGCCAGCGGCCCCAGGGCGCTCACCGGCAGCGGCGGCCCCGGCGGTCCTGGGCGGTCGTCCACGAGCACGATCCGGCTGGGTTCGGGCCCGGAGCAGGCGGCCAGCGCGGCCAGGCAGTCGGCGAGGCAGGGCCGCCCGACGGTCGGCACCACCACGGCGTACGAGGCGAGCGGCGGGAACATGCGGGGGCGCCTCCCTGTCCGGACCGGCCGCCGCGTCCCGCACAGAACGCGGCCATGCGGTCACTTTAGGCAAGCTTGCCCCGCTCTGCACCCGCGCCCACCAGGCCCTCCCCGCCGCGCCCCCGCCAGGCCGGGGACGGGGGCTCAGCGCAGATGCCGCTCCAGCCAGTCCGCCGCCGACCGGCGAAAGCGCCGCCGGTTGTCCGCCCGCCGGAACTCATGGCCCTCGTCCCGCAGCACCAGCAGCTCGGCGGGCAGTCCGTGCTCCCGGGCCGCCCGCACGAACTGCTCCGACTCGCCCGGGGGGACGTTGGTGTCGTGCTCCCCGTGCACGGCCAGCAGCGGCACGCGCAGCGCGTCCACCCGGCTCATCGGCGACAGCGAGCGCAGCAGGTCGCGGTCCCGCTCCGGGTGCCCGTACTTGTGGGCCGCCGACTCCGCGATCCACGGCTCGGTCCCCGCGAAGAACGTCGCGAAGTCCGACATCCCGCACACCGCGACCCCGGTCCGGAACAGCTCCGGGTGCCACACCAGCGACGCCATCGTCAGATAGCCGCCGTAGGAGTGCCCCATCACCGCGATCCGCGCCGGGTCGGCCAGCCCCGCCAGCACCGCGTGCGCCACGCAGTCGGCCACGTCGTCCAGGGCGGCGAACCGCCCCGCGCCCAGGTCCGCGTCGGTGAACGAGCGCCCGTACCCCGACGAGCCGCGCACGTCGGGGGCGAACACGTCCAGCCCCCGCCCCAGCAGCTCGTGGTACAGCGGCGAGAACACCGGCCGCTCCTGGTCCTCCGGCCCGCCGTGCAGATGCACCACGCAGGGCGCCGGCCGGCCGCCGTCCGGGCCCGCCGCCCGGTAGTACCAGCCGCCCAGCGCCAGACCGTCCCGGGCCACCGGCCGCAGCGCCACCGGCCGCACCGGCGGCCGCCCCGGCGGCACCGCGTCCTCGTCCCGCGACGACCAGCCGGTGCGCACCGGCGCGCCGCCGCCCGGCAGCCACCACACCCCCGGCCGGCGCTGCGACCCGGCCAGCGCCAGCACCGCCCCCGCCGCCCCGGCCGGTGCGATCCGGGTCACCACCTCGTGCTCCAGGCCCACCGCACGCCCCGCGTCCCCGCCGTCCGCCGCCGGGACCGACCCAGCCAGGTCGACCAGCCGCAGCTCGCTGGCGCCCCGGACGTTCCAGGCCAGCGCCGCCGACCGGCCGTCCCCCGTGAACGCCAGCAGCTCCAGGTCGCACTCCGCCCGCTGGGCGGCCACCGAGAGACCGGTCGCCGCGCCCGCCGCGTCCAGCCGCAGGGCCAGCAGCGCGGCGAACTCCCGACCGTGGTCGCTGCGCAGCCACACCGTCCGCCCGTCCGGTGCGAACCGGCCGATCCACGGGTCCCCGTCGGCGACCCGCAGCTCGGCGGCCGCGCTCCGGTCGGCGGTGCGCACCACGACCGCCTCCCGCCGGCCGCGCGGCCCGCGCCGCACCAGCGCGAGCCGCCCGTCCCGGCTCACGTCGCACACCCGCAGCGTCGCGGCGCCGCGCTCGGCGGCCAGCAGTACGGGGGAGCGGACGCCGTCGGGATCGACCAGATGCGCGGCCAGCAGGTCCCGGCCGCCGGGCCGGTCCTCGGCTGGCGGCCCGTCCGGCCCGCCGGGCGGCAGCGCGACGGTGACCGCGACCGCCGACCCGTCCGGCGCCCAGCAGCCCAGATAGGCCGAACTGCCCGGCTCCGCGCCCGCCACGATGTGCCGGCCGGTGCCGTCCGGCCGCACGCACAGCACCCGGGTCAGCTCGCCGCCGCCGGGCGCGACCGTGTACGCGATCCAGCGCCCGTCCGGCGACCAGGCCGCCTCCGTCACCGGGTCGGGCCCGGCGTCCAGCAGCCGCGGGCCCTCCGCGCCCGCCCCGTACGCCGGCCCGGTCCAGAGCTGCGGCACCCCGCCGCGGTCGCAGACGAACGCGATCCGCTCGCCCGACGGGTCCGCCGAGGGGTACCAGCAGGCGTGCGCGGTCAGCGGGCGGGGGACCTCCCGCCCGCCCGGCGCGTCCGCCAGGGCCACCGCCGCCGGGGCCGCCGCCCAGGCGGCCCGGTCCGCCGCGCCGCGGGCCGGCCGGCCCCGTACCCCGCCCGACGGCCCTTGCGGAAGGCCGTCGACCGGCCCGTCCCGTACGCCGTCCGGCTCGCGCTCCCGTACGCCGTCGGCCATGCGGTCGATCACGCGGTCCGTCCCGTCGTCGCCGACGTCGTCGGTGACGCCACCGGTCAGCCGATTCCGTGCGTCTGCAGCCATATCTCCAGCAGCGCGACCTGCCACAGGGCGTTCGCCCCGCGGCGGGTGCGGTGGTCGTCGGGGGCGGCCAGCAGCCTGGCCACGTACTCGTCCCGGAACACCCCGCGCGCCCGGGCCTCCGGCGCGGACAGCGCCTCGCGCACCCGGTCGAGCACCGGTCCGGCCATATGGCGGATCGCCGGCACCGGGAAGTAGCCCTTGGGCCGGTCCACCACCTCGCGCGGCAGCACCGCGCGCCCGGCGTCCTTCAGCACGCCCTTGCCGCCCTGGGCGAGCTTCAGCTCCGGCGGGCAGGCCGCCGCCAGCTCCACCAGCTCGTGGTCGAGAAACGGCACCCGGGCCTCCAGGCCCCAGTCCATCGTCATGTTGTCCACCCGTTTGACCGGGTCGTCGACCAGCATGACGTGGGTGTCCAGCCGCAGCGCCGCGTCCAGCGCGCTCTGCGCCCCCGGCTCGGCCATGTGCTCCCGTACGAAGGCGGCGGACACGTCCCGGTCCGGCAGCATCTCCGGCCGCAGCACCCCGGCCAGCTCGGCGTGCGAGCGGTCGAAGTAGACCTCCGCGTACCGCTCGGGCTCGTCGGCGCGGGCCGCGTCCGCCAGGTCCGGGTACCAGTGGTAGCCGGCGAACACCTCGTCGGCGCCCTGCCCGCTCTGCACCACGCTGACCTCCTTGGAGACCAGCTCGGACAGCAGGTGGAAGGCGACCACGTCATGGCTGACCATCGGCTCGCTCATCGCCGCCACCGCCCCGTCCAGCGCCGTGGACACCCGGTCCGAGGGCACCAGCAACTGGTGGTGGTCGGTGCCGAACCGCTCGGCCACCAGGTCCGAGTAGGCGAACTCGTCGCCCTGCTCGCCGCCCTCGGACTCGAAGCCGACGCTGAAGGTCGCCAGGTCCCGCTGCCCCTCCTCGGCCAGGAGCGCCACGATCAGCGAGGAGTCCAGCCCGCCGGAGAGCAGCACGCCCACCGGCACGTCGGCCACCATCCGCCGCCGCACCGCCGTGCGCAGCCGCTCCAGCACCGCGTCCCGCCACTCCCCGGCGCCCATCCCGGCGTGCTCGGGCCGGCGGGTGTACGACGGCTGCCAGTAGCGGCGGTCGGTGTGCGAACCGTCCGGCTCGATCACCCGCACCGTGGCCGGCGGCAGCTTGCGCACCCCGTTCAGCACCGTGCGGGGCGCGGCCACCGTGGCGTGCCAGCTCAGGTACTGGTGCAGCGCCACCGGGTCCAGCGAGGAGTCCACCCCGCCGCCGGCCAGCAGCGCCGGCAGCGAGGAGGCGAACCGCAGCCTGCCGGGCCCCGGCGCCAGGTACAGCGGCTTGATGCCGAGCCGGTCGCGGCCCAGCACCACCCGCCCCGAGGCGTGCTCCACGATGGCGAAGACGAACATCCCGGCGAAGTGGTCCACGCACTCCGTGCCCCACTGCCGGTACGCCTTGAGCACCACCTCGGTGTCCGAGGAGGAGAAGAAGCGGTGGCCCAGCGCCCTGAGTTCCCGGCGCAGCTCCCGGTAGTTGTAGACGCAGCCGTTGAACACGCCGGTCAGCCCGGCGTCGGCGTCGGTCATCGGCTGGGCGCCGGACTCGGACAGGTCGATGATCTTCAGTCGGCGGTGCCCCAGCGCCACCGCGCCCTGCGACCAGATGCCCCGGCCGTCCGGGCCGCGCGCCGCCAGCCTGTCCGTCATGCGCTCCACGGCCGCCACGTCCGGCCGGGCGCCGTCGAAGCGGATCTCACCGCTCACTCCGCACACGGCGCACCTCCCCGCGCCGGCACGACCGGAAGCCCGGGGGCCTCCCCAACCTCACCCGCATCGGTGACCACAGCTCCTCCAAGACGAGAGAGCGGGCGCCCGGCCGGTGATGTCCCCGGCGGTACACGGCAACCCGCTCTGCCGTTCGAGTGCCCGCGTGATCGCCGGGCATTCCCGCCGGGCCCGGCGGGAGCACGCTCAGGTCTCCTCCACGGCCTCCTCCTCCGCGGTCTCCGCGATCCGCTCGCCCTCCGCCTGCGAGGGCGTGGAGCGCACCACCTCGGGTCCGCCGCCGGCACCGTCCGCCTCGCGCTCGCCCTCCGCCTGCGAGGGGGTCGAGTAGTCCCAGGGGTCCACGGGCTCGGTCATCGCCGCACCTCCGTTCGGCCGTCGTCCCCGCCCCGGTCCGTGCGGCGGGGACGCCCCGGGTACCCGCATCCGCCGCGCCGCACCGCGGCCAGCGCCACCCCGGCCGAGCCGGGCGGGGTGTCCTGCACCCCGAGGTCCAGCACCGCCGGATCGGCCGACGAGCGGTCCAGCCCCTGCGCCGCCGCGACGCGGTGCGCCAGCACCTGAGCCCGGGTCACCGCCACCGGCGCGGCCACCTGCTCAACCCCGCCCCGCGGACGGACCCGCGCTCCAGCGGCTCACGCCGGCCGCTCCTCCTCCGGCTCGGCCATCCGGCGGTGGCCGGCCGCCTTCAGCCGGTCCGGCAGCACCTTGGCGGCCAGGCCCTGCGCCTTGGTCTTCGCCGAGCCGGCGACCACCTTGTCCCGGCCCGCCATCATCGCCTCGAACCCCTGCCGGGCCACGTCGGCCGGGTCGTCCTTCTCCTGGCGGCCGACGGGCGTGTCGTCCATGCCGGCGCGGTGGAAGAACGCGGTCTCGGTCGGTCCCGGCATCAGCGAGGTGACGGTGACACCGGTGTCCTTCAGCTCCTCCTGGAGCGCCTGGGCGAAGGACTGAAGAAACGACTTGGAGGCGTTGTAGACCGCCTGGAAGGCGCCCGGCATCGTCGAGGCGACGGACGAGGTGATCAGCACCCGCCCCTCGTCCGCGTCCACCATGTCCGGCAGCAGCCGGTGGGCCAGATGCACGGTCGCGGTGATGTTGACGTCGACGACCCGCGCCGCGTCGGCGAGGTCCTGGTCCAGGAAGGCCCCACCCAGCCCGACGCCCGCGTTGAGCGCCGCCGCTGCGACGGGACGGCGCGTGGCGACGAGGGCGGCGTACACCTGCTCCACCCCGTCGTGCAGGGCCAGGTCGGCCCGGACCGCCCGCACCCGCGCACCGTACTCCCGCAGCTCCCGCACCGCGTCCTCCACCCCGGCGTCCTCCGCGCAGACCACCAGGTCGAACCCGTTCCGCGCGAACTGCCGGGCGAGTTCCCGCCCGATGCCGCCGGAGGCGCCGGTCACCAGCGCCAGCGGCCTCACCGCGTCCTGCCTCACCGTGTCCATGCGCGCCGGGTACCCCGGCCGCCGAGGCGAAACGGACCCCCGGCCCGGCCGTCCGCCCCGCCGCTCGTACGGTCCCGCCCATCCCCGGCCCGGCCGTCCGGCCCGCCGCTCGTACGGCCTCGTTTCGCGGAATCGGCGGCCGGGTACCCGCCCGCGGCCACTACACCCCGGAGGTGACCATGAGCGAGCTCGGCCAGTCGGTGGACGGGACCGTCACCACGAAAGTCCCCGCGAGATTGGACCGGCTGCCGTGGTCGCGGTGGCACTGGATGATCGTGATCGGCCTGGGCACCGTCTGGATCCTGGACGGCCTGGAAGTCACCATCGTCGGCAACATGGCCAGCCGGCTCTCCGAGGAGGGCAGCGGCCTCGACATCTCCAGCGGCCAGGTCACCGGGCTCGCGGCCGCGCTGTACGTGGCGGGAGCCTGCTCCGGGGCGCTGTTCTTCGGCTGGCTCACCGACAAGTTCGGCCGAAAGAAGCTGTTCCTGATCACCCTGGCGGTGTACCTCGCGGCCACCGCGATGACCGCGCTCTCCTTCTCGACCTGGTGGTTCTTCCTCTTCCGCTTCCTGACCGGCTTCGGCATCGGCGGGGAGTACGCGGCTATCAACTCCGCCATCGACGAGCTGATCCCCAGCAAGTACCGGGGCCGGGTCGACCTCATCATCAACGGCAGCTACTGGCTCGGCGCGGTCGGCGGCGCGCTGCTGTCCGTGGTGGCGCTCAACACCGACATCCTGCCCATCGACATCGGCTGGCGGGTGTCCTTCGCCCTCGGCGTCGTCCTCGGCCTGGTGATCCTGCTGGTGCGCCGGCACGTGCCGGAGAGCCCGCGCTGGATGTTCATCCACGGGCGCGAGGAGGAGGCGGAGAAGCTGGTCGGGGACGTCGAGCGGGAGGTGGAGCGCGAGATCGGCCGCCCGCTGCCCGAGGCGGGCCGGGCGATCACCATCAAGCAGCGGCACAGCGTCGGCTTCGTCAAGATCGCCAAGACGCTGTGCACCGCCTACCCCAAGCGGGCGGTGCTGGGCCTGGCCCTGTTCATCGGGCAGGCGTTCCTCTACAACGCGATCACCTTCGGCTTCGGCGCGATCCTGGTGACCTACTTCGACGTCGGCACCGGCTCCACCGGCTACTTCTTCGCGGTGATCGCGCTGGGCAACTTCTTCGGTCCGCTGCTGCTCGGCCGGCTCTTCGACACCTGGGGCCGCCGCCCGATGATCGCCGGCACCTATCTGCTCTCCGGCGCGCTGCTGTTCGTCACCGCCTGGCTGTTCGGCCAGGGCTGGCTGACGGCCACCACCATGACCGCCTGCTGGTGCGTGGTGCTGTTCTTCGCCTCGGCCGGCGCCAGCTCCGCGTACCTCACCGTGAGCGAGATCTTCCCGATGGAGACCCGGGCGATGGCGATCGCCTTCTTCTACGCCGTCGGCACCGCCGCCGGCGGCATCTCCGGGCCGCTGATCTTCTCCGGCCTGACCGAGAGCGGGAACCCCGGGGACACCGTGCTCGCCTTCTGCATCGGCGCGGCGCTGATGGTGGCCGGCGGACTGGTCGCCGTGTTCTTCGCGGTCGCCGCCGAGGGCAGGTCGCTGGAGGACATCGCCACTCCGCTGTCCGCCGAGGCGGCCGCCGAACACGCGGCCGGGGGCGGCGGATCGGCCGGCTCCTCCGGAGGCGGGGACTCCTCTTCCGGCCCGCGTCCCCCGGCCTCCGCGGTGTGACGGGAACCGCATCCGGCCGGGTGGCTGAGACCCGTTCGAATGGTTTATCGTTCATGCATCGGCGGTGGGAGGAACCTCCCCCGACCGTCCCATACCGCCCCGGCTGGTTCCCCCGTCCAGCCGGGGCTTCCCCTTTCCCGGCCCCGGCCCGCTCCCTTCCCGGCCGCCGCCTCCCGGTGCCGGGCCCGCTGCGTCTCCGGCCGCCGTCTCCCGGTCCCGGGCCCGCTGCGTCTCCGGCCGCAGCCTCCCGGCCTTGGTCCGCCGCGTTTGCGGCCTCCGTTCCCGGTCCGCTCCCTTCCGGGCCTCCTTCCCGCGTCTCGACCCGGCCCGGCGG
This sequence comes from Streptomyces solincola, assembly GCF_002982015.1. Taxonomy (GTDB): domain Bacteria; phylum Actinomycetota; class Actinomycetes; order Streptomycetales; family Streptomycetaceae; genus Streptomyces; species Streptomyces solincola. The sequence continues at coordinate 1,710 of NZ_PVLV01000260.1, read as the reverse complement.
GGCACTCGTCCCCTCCACGCCCCGCGTCGGGGCCCGAGGACCGGAGGACCGCCGCACATGACGGAGTACGAGCGCACCCGCACCATGCCCGCCCTGCCCGAGCACGTCTTCGACCAGGCGGCCAACGTCGACCAGCTCGGCAACTGGCTCCCCGACGACCTGCACGTCCACCCCGGCGAGCCGCCCGCCGTCACCGTCCACGAGGACGCCGCCGACAAGGACACCGCCGCGCTGCTGCGCGCCCACCGCGACCAGATGCGCCTGGAGTGGGGCACCCGCGAACAGGGCGACTACGCCGGCTGGCTCCAGGTCGCCGGTCTGGACACCGGCACCAGCGAGGTCACCATCCACCTGTCGTTCTTCGACGAGAGCCACGACCCGGGCGAGGGGTCCGTGAACCAGGCGCTCGACACCAGCCTGGGCAGGCTGGAGGAGCAGGTCAGGATGCGGGTGGACAACGCCGCGGGGTGACCGGCGGCGTCAGAACGCGTACCGCACCCGCAGCCAGGGGGCGTGCGTCGCGATCAGCTCCGTCAGCGCGCGCACGCCCTCCCGCTTCACGTCATCCGCGTACCGCACGTTCAGCGCGCCGTTCTGCGACCGCTTGACCTGCTGGAGGTCCGGCCGCCACAGCGCCTCCTCGGCCCTCGGGTGCCAGCGCAGGTTCACCTCGTGCAGCTGCCGGTTGTGCGTCAGCATGATCACCTCGGCCGCCGCCTGCGCCTTCACCGCCGCCGGCAGCACGTCGTCCAACTGCCGCAGCAGCTCGGCCCAGTCCGCCTCCCACCCCGGGCGCAGCACCACGGGGGAGAGGTTGAAGTGCACCTCGTACCCGGCGTCCAGGAAGTCCCCGGCGGCCGCGATCCGCTCGGCGACCGGGCTGGTGCGCACGTCCAGCAGTCTGGAGTCGCCCGGCGGCATCAGCGAGAAGCGCACCCGGGTCGAGCCGCGCGGGTCCAGCTCCAGCAGCTCCCGGTTGACGTACTTGGTGGCGAACGACGCCATCGCGGTGGGCCAGTCCCGGAAGGCCCGCACCAGGTCGGCGGTGTTGTCGCTGATCAGCGCGTCCACCGAGCAGTCGCCGTTCTCGCCGACGTCGTACACCCAGCGCTCGGCGTCGCACTGGTTGGGCTCCGGCTTGCGTCCCAGCCCGGCGACGTGCCGCCCGATCGCCCCGGTCACGTCGCCGATGTTGGTGAAGACGGTGATCGGGTTGGCGTACCCCTTGCGCCGCGGCACATAGCAGTACGCGCAGGACATGGCGCAGCCGTTGGACGCGCCCGGCGCGATCCAGTCCGCCGAGCGTCCGTTGGGCCGCACGGTCAGCGACTTGCGCACGCCGAGGACGAGCGTCTGCCGCTTGACCCGCACCCAGCGCTCGGCCCGGCCCTCGTTTCCGTGCAGATGCGGGATGTTCCAGTGCGAGGCGACCTCCACCAGCCTCGCCCCGGGGAAGCGGGCGATGACCTGCCGGCCGCGCGGCGACAGCGCGGCCGCCGGCTCGGCGTGGATCTCCCGCACGTCCAGCAGCCCGCCGCCGGCACGCGCCGCGCCCGGGTCCGACCCCCTGGCGTCCGGCCCGGACCGCACCGGGGCGGCGTCCGGTCCGGGCCGCTCCGGGGCCGCGTCCAGCAGCTCGGACAGGCCGAACAGCGCGTCCGGCTCGGTGTCAGGGTCCATCGCTCCAGGATCGCACCCGCGCCGCCGCCC
>NZ_PVLV01000025.1 GCF_002982015.1 Streptomyces solincola | reverse complement strand
CTCGACAAGCTCGTGCGGGACCTGCCCCTCGCCGGGCTCGGCCACGCCGGCGCCGCCGCCTGCCAGGCGGTGATCGTGCCGCAGTTGCGGACGCTGGCCGAGCCCGGCGAGGGGCAGGTCCCGCACGAGCTTGTCGAGCGCCCCGTAGTCGGGGCTGTCCCACTGGAAGCCGCGCGAGCCCAGGACGGTGGCCAGCTCTTCGAGGTTCTCCCGCAGCAGGTCGGGCACCACGTACTTGGCGGCGGCGGCGGCCAGCTGGGTCCGTTCGGGGAGCAGGTTGAGGGCGCGCAGCACGACGGTGGCCATGCTGTCGCAGGCCAGCAGGTCGGCGAACACCCCCACCAGCGGTCTGGTCCAGCGGCGGGCGACCGGCCCGGTGCGGCCGGTGGTGACGGCCCGTACGGCCGAGTGCAGCACGGTGTCGGCGGCGGCGGTGACGACTCCGCAGATCAGGCCGCGGTCGACCTGGAGGGTGCGCAGCGCCAGCGGCACGCCCTCGCCGGTGCGCCCGACGAGCGCGTCGGCGGGCACCGGGAAACCGGTGAACTCCAGGCCGGAGAAGAGCGCGCCGCGCATGCCGGTGGTGGTCACCCGGGGCAGCTTGCGGATTCGGCCCGTACCGCCGCCGGGGGCGTCGGCGGCCGCGTCGAGGAGCAGCACCGAGTGGCTGCGCGGGCCGGGGGCCGGGTCGGTGCGGGCGAACACCACCTGGGCGGCGGCCCGCTCGGCGTTGATGACGACGTCCTTGCGGCCGTCGAGCAGATAGCCGCCGCCGGGCGCGGCGGCGGCGGTGAACTCGTTGCGCAGGAGAGCGTTGGCGTGCGCGGGCTCGTGGTGCGCGATCGCCACCCGGTGGCCGCCGGCGAGCAGTGCGGCCAGGCGCCGGCGCTGCTCGGGCGTGCCGGCCGCCCACACCGGGGCGGCGGCGAACAGGGACGTGATGCCGAAGCCGAAGCCGAGGCCCAGGTCGCGGCGGAAGACCGGGCGCAGGACGCGGGCCAGCAGGTCGGCGCGGGTCAGCTTGCCGCCGTACTCCAGCGGTACCAGCTCCGCGCCCAGGCCGCTGTCGGCGAGCAGCCGCTCGGTGGCGTGCGGCGGGGTGTGCCGGGCGTCCGCGTCGAAGAGGGCGCGCAGGCCGTGCGGGTTGGCGGCGTCGTAGGGGTCGCCGAGCGACGCCTCGAGGCGCGCGGCGCGCGCTCGTGCGTCGGCCTCCCACGCGCCGGTTGCGGCGGCGGGTCGGGCTGCGGTCCTGGCGGCGGTGGTCATGGCGGCGGTGGTCAGCTCCCTCGTCACAGGACGTGCACCTCCTCGCGTCCCGGATCCGCGCCCCGGGTGCAGAGACTGCCCGGAACGCCTCGGGAACCGCCGGAGCCCTGCCGGAGCCCTGTCAGGGCTCTGCCGGAGCCCCGCCGGATTCCTGTCAGAGCCCTGCCGAAGGCTCGCCGGATTCCTGTCAGAGCCCTGCCGGAGCGCTCTGCCGAAGCCCGGCGTGTGCCGGGACGTGGCCGGGAAGCCTGGCCCGAGGCCGTCGTGCACCACCCGGAGGGGTGACGCACGACGGCCTCGGGCCACGGCGTACGGCCTGTGCCGGTGTGCGGCGTACGGCCTGTGCCGGTGTGCGGCCGGAGCGGCGGCTCAGCCGGTCTTGCGGCGGAAGAACCGCTTCTGGCCGGCGGCGCCGCTCATGTTCTTCACCCGCATCCGGCCCTCCTCGTGGGCCTGCTGGTTGCGGGTGAGGCGGGACTTCTGCTCCAGGGCCCGCTTGAACTTCAGCTTGTCGTCGTCGTGGGTGGACGGGGTCGCGGCGGAGAGGCTGTGCGCCGACAGGCTCTGCGCCGACAGGCCCTGCTGGGGGGTGTTGGCGGTCATGGGTGAACCTCCTGGTGGTGTCGGGGTAGGGGTCGGGATCGGGTCAGGTGGTCAGTGCGGCGGCCGGCTTGCCGGCCTGCGCGGCCTCGGGGGCCGGGCCGTCCGGGGCGGCCGCGGGGGCGGGATCGGCGGCGGCCGGCGTCTCCTGCGGCTTGGCCGCGGTCGCCGTCTTCAGGAAGGTGGCCAGCACCGCCGTGAGGACGAACAGGCCGACGTTGACGGCCAGCGCGGAGGCGGTCTTGCCGGCGTAGTCGGCTCGCGCGGTGGCCTCGGTGAACTGGCTGAAGTAGACGGCGCCGACACCGGCGACGCCGGCGGCCGAGCCGAACTGGATGGCCGCGTTGAGCACCCCGGAGCCGACGCCCGCGTCCTGCGGCGGCACGTCGCCGAGGACGACGGCGGTCAGCACGGGGGCGGTCAGGCCGAGGCCGAAGCCCATCACCAGCTCGGAGGCGGCCAGCGGCACCCAGTTGACGTCGCCGCCGCCGGCCAGCACCGTCCAGATCACGCCGCCCGCGCCGAGCGCCAGCAGCAGCGCGCCGCCGCGGACGAAGTCGTGGCCGCGCCCGGTCGAGAAGCGCCAGGCGATCTGGAAGGTGGCGATGATGCCGACCGGCCAAGCCGCCAGGACCAGCGCCGTCTTCAGCACCGGCCACCCCAGGCCCATCTGGAGGTGGAAGGTGAGGACGAGGAAGAACGAGGCGACACCGGCGTAGCAGAGCAGCGTCAGCGGCAGGCCCACGGTGGCCGAGCGGTACTTGAACAGCGTGGGCGGGACGAGCGCGGCGCCGTCCTTGGCGTGCCGGCGGCGCTGCTGCACCACGAACACCGCGAGGACCACGAGGGCGAAGGCGACCAGCAGCAGCATCCAGGCGGGCCAGCCCTGCTCGCGGCCCTGGACCAGCGGGAACATCAGGCCCAGCGAGGCGGTGGTGAGCAGCAGCACGCCGAGCAGGTCGAGCCGCAGCGGGGTCTCGGAGCGGGTCTCGGGCATGAAGCGGGCGGCGATGGCGATGGCGGCGACGCCCAGCGGCACGTTGACCCAGAACAGGGCGCGCCAGCCGAGGCCGGCGACGTCCCACTCGGCGAGCAGGCCGCCGAGCAGCGGGCCCCCGACGCTGCCCACGCTCAGCGCGATGCCCATGACGGCGAACGCCGAGGGCCATTCGGACTGCTTGAACATGGTGATGATGACCGAGACGGCCTGGGGCACCATCAGGGCGGCCATGAAGCCCTGGCCGAACCGGCCCGTCACGAGCATCTCGCCGCTGGTGGCGAGGGCGCACACCACGGAGGCGGCGGTGAAGCCGGCGACCCCGGTGAGGAACAGGCGCTTGCGCCCGTAGATGTCGCCGAGCCGGCCGCCGGTGATCAGGAACAGGGCGTAGGCCAGGGTGTAGCCGGCGAGCGTCCACTGGGCGGTGCCGAAGGCGGCGCCCAGGTCCTTCTGGATGTCCGGCAGGACCACGGTGACCGCGTTCGCGTCGAGGTTGTCGAGGAACGCGGCGAGGGTGACCACGGCCAGCGCGATCCAGCGATGGCGTGCTGCGGATTCGCGGCTCTGCGTGTTGTCCGTAGGCACGGAATCAGCTCCTAGTGTTGCGTTGCGTTTCATCTGGGGGGTTCGGCCGGGCGCGGGCCGTGGGGGCCCGGCGCCCGGTGGGGTCAGGCCAGGTCGCCGAGTACGGCGTCGAGGGCGCGGTCCATTTCGTCTTCGGTCAGGTCTTCGGCGGCTTGCAGGGCGGCGGCGGACGTCCGGGTGGCCGGGTCGTCGGCGCCTTCGGGCCGGGCGAGTTCGAGCAGCTTGGCGAGGAGTCCGCTGTGCCGGAGCTGCTCGGCGGTGATGCGTCCCAGCGCCCACGCGGCCTGCTCCAGCGGCTCGGTGGGCGGTGCGGCGTCCGGGCCGCCGTCGGCCGTGGCGGCGGCGTCCCCGGGGCCCGCGCCGAGTGCCAGGCGCACGTGCAGCAGTTCGGCGATGGCCTGCGGGGTGGGGTAGTCGAAGGTCAGGGTCGACGGCAGCGGTACGCGGGCCAGCGCCGAGAGGCGGTTGCGCAGCTCGACGGCGGTCAGCGAGTCCCAGCCGAGCTCGCGCAGCGGCTTGTCGGGGCCGATGGCCTGCTCGCCGCTCAGGCCGAGCACGCCGGCGACCTCCTGCCGCACGCAGCGCAGCAGCAGGGCGAGCTGTTCGGCGGCGGGCTGTCCGGCGAGCCGTTCGGCGAGGCCGCCGCCGGGTGCGGCGTCCGCGGCGGTGCGCGGCCGGGTCCGTACCAGCGCGCTGAGCAGCGGCGGTACGGAGGCGGCGTCCCGCTGGAGTCCGGCCGTGTCGAGCTTGATCGGCACCAGATGCGCCTCGGGCCGGGTCAGCGCGGTCCGGAGCAGGTCGAGGCCCTCCTCGGGGGTCAGCGCCCGGGTGCCCTGGCGGCGCAGCTTGCCCAGCTCGGCCTCGTCCAGTCCGGCGGTCATGCCGATGCCGGCCTGCTGCCACAGTCCCCAGGCCAGGCTCAGGCCCGGCAGGCCCAGGGCCCGGCGGTGCGCGGCGAGCGCGTCGAGGAAGACGTTGGCGGCGGCGTAGTTGCTCTGCCCCGGCGCGCCGAGGGTTCCGGCGGCGGAGGAGAAGAGCACGAAGGCGTCGAGGTCGAGGTGGCGGGTGAGTTCGTGCAGGTGCACCGCGCCGGCGAGCTTCGGCCCGAGGACCCGGGTGAAGCGTTCGGCGTCCTGGTTGAGGACCACCCCGTCGTCCAAGACGGCGGCCAGGTGCACCACCGCGGTCAGCGGGTGCTCCGCGCCGGCCTCGGCGACGATCCGGGCGACGTCCTCGCGCCGGGAGACGTCGCAGGCCAGGATGCGGACGCTGGCGGCGCCCGCCTCGATCAGCTCGCGCACGACGCCGTCCGCGCCGGGGGTGTCGGGGCCGCGCCGGGAGGTCAGCACCAGGTGGCGCACCCCGTGCTCCTCGACCAGCTGGCGGGCTGCCAGCCGGCCCAGCTCGCCGGTGCCGCCGGTGAGCAGCGCGGTGCCGTCGGGCGACGGCCGCGCGGGGATGGTCAGCACGAACTTGCCGGTGCTGCGGCCCTGCGCCATCAGCCGGAAGGCGGTGGGCGCCTCGCGCACGTCGAAGGCGGTGTACGGCAGCGGGCCGATCGCGCCCCGCTCCAGCAGGCCGACCAGGGCGCGCAGCATCTCCTGGATGCGGTCCTCGCCGCTCTCGATCAGGTCGAACGCCTGGTAGGCGACGCCCGGGTGGTCGGCGGCGGTCCGGGCGGCGTCCCGGATGTCGGTCTTGCCCATCTCCAGGAAGCGCCCGCCGCGCGGCATCGTGCGCAGCGAGGCGTCCACCAGCTCCCCGGTGAGGGCGTTGAGCACGAGGTCGACGCCCGTGCCGCCGGTGGCGGCCAGGAAGGCGTCGGCGAAGCCGGCGTCCCGGGAGGACGCGATGTGGGCGTCGTCCAGGCCGAGCCGGCGCAGCGCGGGCCACTTGCGCGCGCTGGCGGTGCCGTAGACCTCGGCCCCCAGGTGCCGGGCGAGCCGCACGGCGGCGGTGCCGACGCCGCCGGCCGCCGCGTGGACCAGCACCTTCTCGCCGGCGCGCAGCGCGCCCAGGTCGTGGAAGGCGTAGTACGCGGTGAGGTAGGCCAGCGGCAGGGTGGCCGCCTCGGTGAAGCCGAGGGTGTCCGGGATGCGCACCATCCAGCGGGCGTCCACGGTGACCTCGGTGCCGAAGGTGCCGACGGCCAGGCCCATCACCCGGTCGCCGGGCCGCAGCCCGCCGCTGCCGGGCGCGGCCTCCACGACCACACCGGAGCACTCCAGGCCGAGCTGCGGGGCGTGCACCATGTCCAGGGCGTTGAGCACGTCGCGGAAGTTCATGCCCGCGGCGCGCACCTTGACCCGTACGTGCCCGGCGGGCAGCGGCTGCCGGTCGGCGGTGCGGAAGGCGAAGGTGTCCAGCCGGCCCTTCTCCTCGATGCCCAGGCTCCAGGTCCCGCCGCCTTCGGGCAGTTCCAGCGCCGTCCCGCCGGCCGCCCTGACCAGGCGCGGGGTGAGCGACTCCTCGCCGCGCAGCACCAGTTCCGGCTCCTCGCGGGCGGCCAGGGCGCGGGCGAGCTGCTCGGGCTCGGGGATGTCCGGGCCGATGTCCAGCAGCCGCAGGGTCCGCTCCGGGTGCTCGGCGCGCGCCACGCGCACCAGGCCCCACAGCGGGGAGTCGGCGAGCCCGTCGACGGTGTCGGCCGGTCCGGCGGCGACCGCTCCCCGGGTCACCCAGACGACCTCGGTGCGCTCGAAGCGCGGATCGTCCAGGAGCGGCTTCAGTCCGCCGAGGGCGTCCACCGCCGCGTCCCGCGCCCGTCCCGCCAGCGCGCGGCCCTCGGGCCGCTCGGCGTCGCCGGGGTCTCCCCCGCCGGTCAGGTCGACCACGATCCGGGCCGGCTCGCCGACGTCCGCGCCGGCGTCGGCGGTGAGCACGGCGCCCAGGTCGGCGACCGCCTCGACCCCCAGCAGCCCGGCCACCACGCCGCCTTGCCCGATCACCAGCGGCGCGCCCGCGACGGGCGATCCGGCGTCGGCCCGCTCCGGCAGGGCGGCTGTCCGGTACTCCACCCGGTACAGGTGCTCGGGGCCCTCGGCCGGCCGGTCGACGCGCAGCTGGGCGGCGTCGGCGCGGCGCACCTCCAGCCCGCCGACCTGCGCCACCGCACGCCCGTGGGCGTCGGCGGCCAGCACGGTGGCCCTGGTCCCGCCGGTCAGCTCCAGCCGCACCCGCAGCTCGCCGGAGCCCCGCGCGTGCAGGGCGACCTCGCTCCAGGCGAACGGCAGCAGGACGCCGGCCGGGTCGTGCTCTCCGCCGTCGGGGGCCTCCGGGTCCTCGACGGCCGCCAGCGTGTGCAGCGCCGCGTCGAGCAGCGCCGGGTGGACGCCGTACCCGTCCGTGTCGAGTTCCTCCGGCAGTCGGACCAGGCCGTAGGCGACGCCGTCCCTGCGCCACAGCTCGCTCAGCCCCCGGAAGGCGGGGCCGTACTCCAGCCCCTGGGCGAACAGCTCGTCGTAGAGCCCGTCCAGCTCGACCCGCTCGGCCCCGGGCACCGGCCACTGGGCCAGCTCCGCGAGCGCGTCGGCGGCCGGGACCGGGGCCGGCTCCCCGTCGGCGAGCAGCCGGCCGGTGGCGTGCAGGGCCCAGCCCGTCCCGTCGGGGGCGTTCTCGGGGCGGCTGTGGATCTCCACCGTGCGGCCGGCGCCGGTGTCGGCCTCGCCGATCCGCACCTGGATGCGCACGGCTTCCTCACCGCGCAGCACCAGCGGTTCCAGCACCGTCAGCTCGCCGACACCGGCCGCGCCGACCCGCTCGGCGGCGGCCAGCGCCACCTCCAGCAGACCCGTGCCCGGCACCAGCACCGTCCCGAAGACGGCATGGTCCGCCAACCACGTCAGCTCGCCAGCCGACAGCCGCCCGGTGAACACCTCGCCGCCGTCCGCACCGGCCAGCGACAGACCGGCACGCAGCCAGGGGTGCCCGGCCGACTCCAGCCCGGCGGCGCGGACGTCCCCGGAACGGGACCCCGATGCCTCCGTCCAGAAGCGCTCGCGCTGGAAGGCGTACGTCGGGAGGTCGGCGAGCCCGCCAGCGGGCACCACAGCGTCCCAGTCCACCGACTGTCCGGCGGCGTGCAGTGCGCCGACCGTGCGCAGCAGCGCCCGCGCCTCGTCCGTCTCGCCCTTGCGCAGGGGCAGCGAGGCCACGAACCGCCCGGCGGAGTCCTCGGCGACACAGCCCGCCGCCATCACCGACAGGACGGCCGCCGGACCGCACTCCAGATAGCGACCGACCCCTTCGGCCTCCACCGCGCGCACGGCGTCCAGG
>NZ_PVLV01000259.1 GCF_002982015.1 Streptomyces solincola | reverse complement strand
ACCAAGCTGCGCCACACCCCGTCGGTGCGACACGTAGGGTACATGCCCGGAGACCCGCCGTGCCGCGGAAACGTGCCGACGGCGGGTCTCCGGGCATGTACCCTACGTGTCGCACCGACGGGGTGTGGCGCAGCTTGGTAGCGCGTCCGCTTTGGGAGCGGAAGGCCGTGGGTTCAAATCCCGCCACCCCGACCACGCCCGTCCCGGGCCGTCCCTTGATCGCGTTGTGGGCCCCTCCCTGCTTGCGGTTACTATGCAAGCTGCGTGCCCGTGTGTCTCTCTGACCGGGCCGAATCCGCCGCAGCCGCCTTCCAGGCGGCGTGGCAGAACCCCAGAATCAGCCACCAAGGAGACCGAACCGTGAAGAGCGCCGTGGAGACCCTGAACCCGACCCGGGTTCGGCTCACTGTCGAGGTGCCCTTCGAGGAGCTCAAGGACAGCCTCGACGCGGCGTACAAGAAGATCAACCAGCAGGTCACGGTCAAGGGCTTCCGCAAGGGCAAGATCCCGGCTCGCGTGATCGACCAGCGGTTCGGCCGCGGCGCGGTCCTGGAGGAGGCCGTCAACGACGCCCTCCCGCGCTTCTACACCGACGCGGTCAACGAGGCCGAGGTCAACCCGCTCGGCCAGCCCGAGGTGGACATCACCGAGCTGAAGGACGGCGAGCTGCTGGCCTTCACCGCCGAGGTCGACATCCGGCCGGCCATCGAGATCCCGGACTACTCCGGCATCGAGGTCACCGTCGACGCCGTCGAGGTCTCCGACGAGGACGTGGACAAGTCCGTCGAGCAGCTCCGCGACCGCTTCGCCTCCACCAACCCGGTCGAGCGCGCCGCCGCCGAGGGCGACGTCGTCACCCTCGACCTGGAGGCCAAGGTCGACGGCGAGGTGCTGGCCGACGGCCAGGCCGAGGGCGTGCAGTACACCATCGGCTCCGGCGAGCTGCTGGACGGCGTCGACGAGGCCGTCACCGGCAAGTCCGCCGGCGAGGAGGCGACCTTCACCTCCACCCTCAAGGGCGGCTCCGCCGAGGGCAAGGAGGCCGAGGTCACCGTCAAGGTCACCGCGGTCGCCGCCCGCGAGGTGCCCGAGCTGGACGACGAGTTCGCCCAGATGGCGTCGGAGTTCGACACCCTCGAGGAGCTGCGCGCCGACAGCCGCAAGCGCCTGGAGAACATGAAGCAGTACGACCAGGCCACCCAGGCCCAGGAGCGCGTCCTGGACGAGCTGCTGAAGCTGGCCGAGGTGCCGATCCCCGAGAAGCTCCTCGAGGACGAGGTCAACACCCGCAAGCACAACCTGGAGCACCACCAGCTCGGCCAGATGGGCCTGAACCTCGACAAGTACCTGGAGATCCAGGGCAAGACCGCCGAGGAGTTCGACGCCGAGACCCGCGAGCAGGCGGTCAAGGGCATCAAGACCCAGTTCGTCCTGGACGAGCTGGTCAACAAGGAGAAGCTCAACGTCAGCCAGGAGGAGCTCACCGAGCACCTCATGCGGCGCGCCGCCTCCTCCGGCATGAGCCCCGACCAGTTCGCGCAGGCCGTCGTCGAGGGCGGCCAGGTGCCGATGCTCGTCGGCGAGGTCGCCCGCGGCAAGGCGCTCGCGGTGGTCGTCGACGCGGTGAAGGTCGTCGACACCAACGGCGAGGCCGTCGACCTGAGCGACGAGGACGACGAGGCCGCCGAGGCCGCCGAGGCCTCGGCCGAGGACGCCCCGGCCGCCGACGACGAGAAGGCCGCCGACAAGTCCGAGTGACCCGGCACGGCGTACGGCGACGGGCCCGGCCCGCACCCCGGTGGTGCGGCCGGGCCCGTCGCGTCCGCGCCCGCCCGGGCGCCAAGGGCCCGCGCCGCGGCCTACCTTGCGCTCCCAGCGAACAGTTCGGGAACCGGGATGGCGGCTGCCGACCAGCGCGTTAGGGTCCATGAATACGAGGGCAGGCACATACCCGCCCAGTACGTACGACGCTGAGACGGCCCGTGCCGTCGGAGACGAGCAGGTGGATACGTGACGAATCTGAAGCCTTACGCCGCGGGTGAGCCGTCCATCGGTGGCGGCCTCGGCGACCATGTCTACAACCGGCTGCTCGGCGAGCGCATCATCTTCCTCGGCCAGCAGGTCGACGACGAGATCGCCAACAAGATCACTTCGCAGATGCTGCTCCTTGCCGCGGACCCCAGCAAGGACATCTACCTGTACATCAACAGCCCCGGCGGCTCGGTGACCGCCGGCATGGCGGTCTACGACACCATGCAGTACATCCCCAACGACGTGGTCACCATCGGCATGGGCATGGCCGCCTCGATGGGCCAGTTCCTGCTGACCGGCGGCACCCCCGGCAAGCGCTTCGCGCTGCCGAACACCGACATCCTGATGCACCAGGGCTCCGCCGGCATCGGCGGCACCGCCTCGGACATCAAGATCCAGGCCGAGTACCTGCTCCGCACCAAGAAGCGGATGGCCGAGATCACCGCGCGCCACTCCGGCCAGACCATGGAGACGATCATCCGCGACGGCGACCGCGACCGCTGGTTCACCGCGGAGGAGGCCAAGGAGTACGGCCTGATCGACGACATCATGTCCGCCGCCGCGGGCGTTCCGGGCGGTGGCGGCACCGGCGCCTGAGCCGTACGCCGCAGCGTCCCACCCCAAGCCTCAGCCCGCCGAACGCCACCAGGATGGTGAACACCCCAATGAGCAACTTCCCCGCGAGCGGCCTCTACTCCGGCCCGCAGGTGGACAACCGGTACATCGTGCCCCGGTTCGTCGAGCGCACCTCCCAGGGCGTCCGCGAGTACGACCCGTACGCCAAGCTCTTCGAAGAGCGCGTGATCTTCCTCGGCGTGCAGATCGACGACGCGTCCGCCAACGACGTGATGGCGCAGCTCCTGTGCCTGGAGTCGATGGACCCGGACCGCGACATCTCCATCTACATCAACAGCCCCGGCGGCTCGTTCACCGCGCTGACCGCGATCTACGACACGATGCAGTTCGTGAAGCCGGACATCCAGACGGTCTGCATGGGCCAGGCCGCCTCGGCCGCCGCCGTGCTGCTGGCCGCCGGCACCCCCGGCAAGCGGATGGCGCTGCCCAACGCCCGCGTGCTGATCCACCAGCCGTCCGGCGGCACCGGCCGCGAGCAGCTCTCCGACCTGGAGATCGCGGCCAACGAGATCCTGCGGATGCGCACCCAGCTCGAGGAGATGCTGGCCAAGCACTCCAGCACGCCGATCGAGAAGATCCGCGACGACATCGAGCGCGACAAGATCCTCACGGCCGAGGAGTCCCTGGCCTACGGCCTGGTCGACCAGATCGTGTCGACCCGCAAGAGCACCACCGGGGCGGCTGCCTGACCCCGACGGCGCTCCCTCGGCGCGGTTCAGCCACACCCGGTGTGCCTGAACCGTGCCGAGGGGGGCCCGAACACGGGCTTGGGCAAGGTACCGTCGGATAGAGGCACCAGGAGCGGCTGCACCAGGCCGCTCCCAGGCGAAGGGGAAGCACCTCGTGGCACGCATCGGTGATGGCGGCGACCTGCTCAAGTGCTCGTTCTGCGGAAAGAGCCAGAAGCAGGTGAAGAAGCTCATCGCGGGCCCAGGTGTGTACATCTGCGACGAGTGCATCGACCTGTGCAACGAGATCATCGAGGAGGAGCTCGCCGAGACCTCCGAGGTGCGGTGGGAGGAACTCCCCAAGCCGCGTGAGATCTACGAGTTCCTGGAGGGGTACGTCGTCGGGCAGGAGCCCGCGAAGAAGGCCCTCTCCGTCGCGGTGTACAACCACTACAAGCGCGTCCAGGCCGGCGAGAACGGCGGCGCGCAGGGCCGGGACGACGCGATCGAGCTGGCGAAGTCCAACATCCTGCTCCTCGGCCCGACCGGTTCGGGCAAGACGCTGCTCGCCCAGACCCTGGCCCGGATGCTGAACGTCCCGTTCGCCATCGCCGACGCCACGGCGCTCACCGAGGCGGGCTATGTCGGCGAGGACGTCGAGAACATCCTGCTGAAGCTGATCCAGGCGGCCGACTACGACGTCAAGAAGGCCGAGACCGGGATCATCTACATCGACGAGATCGACAAGGTCGCCCGCAAGAGCGAGAACCCGTCGATCACCCGGGACGTCTCCGGCGAGGGCGTGCAGCAGGCCCTGCTGAAGATCCTGGAGGGCACCACCGCCTCGGTGCCGCCGCAGGGCGGACGCAAGCACCCGCACCAGGAGTTCATCCAGATCGACACGACGAACGTCCTGTTCATCGTGGGCGGCGCGTTCGCCGGACTGGAGAAGATCATCGAGTCGCGGGCCGGCGCGAAGGGCATCGGCTTCGGCGCGACCATCCGCTCCAAGCGGGAGATCGAGGCCAGCGACCAGTTCCAGGAGGTCATGCCGGAGGACCTGGTGAAGTTCGGGATGATCCCCGAGTTCATCGGCCGCCTCCCGGTCATCACCTCGGTGCACAACCTGGACCGCGAGGCCCTGCTGAAGATCCTGGTCGAGCCGCGCAACGCCCTGGTCAAGCAGTACCAGCGGCTCTTCGAACTCGACGGCGTCGAGCTGGACTTCGACCGCCCCGCCCTGGAGGCCATCGCCGACCAGGCCATCCTCCGCGGCACCGGCGCGCGCGGCCTGCGCGCCATCATGGAGGAGGTCCTGATGTCGGTGATGTACGAGGTCCCCTCCCGCAAGGACGTGGCCCGCGTCGTCATCACCGAGGACGTCGTGCACAGCAACGTCAACCCGACCCTCGTGCCCCGCGTCGTCAAGGACCAGGGGCCGCACGAGAAGTCGGCGTAAGCCACCGAGAAGGGCGCCGGGAGCGGTTCGCAGCGGAACCGCCTCCCGGCGCCCTTTCGTGTCGTGCCGCGGGCCGTCAGGCCTTGACGCGGACCTCCTTGCGGAGCTTGGCCGCGATCTCGGCGGCGGCCTCGGGAGTGGATGCCTTGCCGGCCAGGACGTCCGCCATCGTCAGCGGCATCACCATCGCCATGGTGCTGTGGTCGCCCCACGCGCACAGCGTCAGGTTGATCTCCTTGGGGCCCTGCCCGCTGGCGCCGTCCTTCGGAGTGCCCTTGCCCTGCTGGCACTTGAGCACGGCGCCTTCGAAGCCGGCCGGCTTGTACTCCTCCGGCTCGCCGGCGAAGGTCATCTTCATGTCGTCGTCGCTCTCGGTGGCGGCCTTGGTCTTCATGAAGGCGAAGAAGCCGTCGACGACCTTCTCCGGGTCCTCGATCTGCCCGTAGACGCCGCCGAAGGTGATCAGCTTGCCGGCGAGCGGGTTGGACTCGTCACCCGCCTGGTAGTTGGCGCTGACGTCCTTGGCGTCCTTCACGCCCCACTGCTCGGCGTTCTTCAGCATCTCGTCGTCGTCCTTCGAGGACGAGCCGGACGAGGTGTCCTTCTTGTACTCGCCCAGCACCGTCGCCGGGGTGGTGAGCTTGTGCGGGCCGTCGTCGGCGATGTCCGCGCCGCCGCTGCCGAAGACGAAGTACGCGCCCACGGCGATCGCCGCGACCACCGCGACCGCGCCCAGGATCACGCCGGTCTTCTTGCCGCCGCCGCCCGACGGCGGAGGCGGCGGGTACTGCCCGGGACCGGCGCCGTACGGCGGCTGGGGCTGCCCGTAGGGGCCGGGGGCCTGCGGCTGCCCGTACGGTCCCGGCTGCTGCTGCGGGGGAGCGCCCTGCGGGTAGCCGTAGCCCGCCTGCGGGGGCACGCCCTGAGGCGCCTGCGGGTAGCCGTAGCCCGGCTGCGGCGGCTGGGCGGGCGGCTGGCCGTACGGGTTGGGCTGACCGTACGGGCCGGGCTGCCCGGGCTGCCCGCCGTACGGACCCGGCTGGTTGGTGCTCATGAAAGGGGTCCCCCTCCGAATGCTTATGCGTTGCTCACATCCTGGCCGAAAGCGTGTCCGCACGGCACGGCGGGGGTGGGACCGTTACCGAACAATCCCGTTTCAGGACGCCGTCGGGACACCCCTAAACTGGGCCCGTGACCGAGAACTCAAGCCAGCACCCGCCGACCGCCCCCGAACTGCCGACCCAGTACGCGCCGGCCGACGTAGAGGGGCAGTTGTACGAGCGCTGGGTGGAGCGGGGCTACTTCGACGCGGACGCGAGCAGCGACAAGCCCGCGTACACCGTCGTCATCCCCCCGCCCAACGTCACCGGCAGCCTGCACCTCGGCCACGCCTTCGAGCACACGCTGATCGACGCCCTCACCCGCCGCAAGCGGATGCAGGGCTACGAGACGCTGTGGCAGCCCGGCATGGACCACGCCGGCATCGCCACCCAGAACGTCGTCGAGCGCGAGCTGGCCAAGGAGGGCAAGTCCCGCCACGACCTGGGCCGGGAGGCGTTCGTCGAGCGCGTCTGGCAGTGGAAGGGCGAGTCCGGCGGCCAGATCTCCGGCCAGATGCGCCGCCTCGGCGACGGCGTCGCCTGGTCCCGTGAGCGCTTCACCATGGACGAGGGCCTGTCCCAGGCCGTCCAGACCATCTTCAAGCGGCTCTACGACGACGAGCTGATCTACCGCGCCGAGCGGATCATCAACTGGTGCCCGCGCTGCCTGACCGCCATCTCCGACATCGAGGTGGAGTACCAGGAGGACGACGGCGAGCTGGTCTCCATCCGGTACGGCGACGGGGACGCCGCGCTGGTCGTCGCCACCACCCGCGCCGAGACGATGCTCGGCGACACCGCCGTCGCCGTCCACCCGGACGACGAGCGGTACAGGCACCTGGTCGGCACCGAGGTCGAACTGCCGCTCACCGGCCGCCGCATCCCCGTCGTCGCCGACGAGCACGTCGACCCGTCGTTCGGCACCGGCGCGGTCAAGGTGACCCCGGCGCACGACCCCAACGACTTCGAGATCGGCCGCCGGCACGGGCTGGCCAACCTCTCGGTCATGGACGAGCGCGCCGTCATCACCGCGCACGGCCCCTTCCAGGGCCTGGACCGGCTCGAGGCGCGCAGCGCCGTCGTCGCCGCCCTGCGCGCCGAGGGCCGGATCGTCGCCGAGAAGCGCCCGTACAAGCACTCCGTCGGGCACTGCTCCCGCTGCAAGACCACCATCGAGCCGCGGCTGTCCATGCAGTGGTGGGTCAAGGTCGGCCCGCTCGCCCAGGCCGCCGGGGACGCGGTCCGCGACGGCCGGGTCGCCATCCACCCGCAGGAGATGGAGAAGCGGTACTTCGACTGGGTCGACAACCTCCACGACTGGTGCATCTCGCGGCAGTTGTGGTGGGGCCACCGCATCCCGGTCTGGTACGGCCCGGACGGCGAGGTCGTCTGCGTCGGGCCCGACGAGGAGCCGCCGAGCGGCGAGGGCTGGCACCAGGACACCGACGTCCTGGACACCTGGTTCTCCTCCGGCCTGTGGCCGTTCTCCACCATGGGCTGGCCCGAGAAGACCCCGGACCTCGCGAAGTTCTACCCGAACTCCGTCCTGGTCACCGGCTACGACATCCTGTTCTTCTGGGTCGCCCGGATGATGATGTTCGGCCTGTACGCGATGGACGGCCA
Source organism: Streptomyces solincola (assembly GCF_002982015.1). Classification (GTDB taxonomy): domain Bacteria; phylum Actinomycetota; class Actinomycetes; order Streptomycetales; family Streptomycetaceae; genus Streptomyces; species Streptomyces solincola. The sequence goes on along the minus strand of NZ_PVLV01000259.1, from coordinate 16,303 downwards.
GGTGCCGTTCCGCACCATCGCCCTGCACGGCATGGTCCGCGACCAGTTCGGCAAGAAGATGTCGAAGTCCTTCGGCAACGCGGTCAACCCGCTGGACTGGATGGACGAGTACGGCTCCGACGCGCTCCGCTTCACCCTGGCCCGCGGCGCCAACCCCGGCATCGACGTGCCGATCGGCGAGGACTGGGTGCAGGCCTCCCGGAACTTCGCCAACAAGATCTGGAACGCCACCCGGTTCGCCCTGATGAACGGCGCCACCGTCGAGGGCCCGCTGCCGGAGCCGGAGCGGCTGACCGCCACCGACCGCTGGATCCTCTCCCGGCTGAACGCCACCGTGGCCGAGGTGGACGCCCTCTACGAGGACTTCCAGTTCGCCAAGCTGTCGGACGCGCTGTTCCACTTCGCCTGGGACGAGGTCTTCGACTGGTACGTCGAGCTGTCCAAGACCACCTTCTTCGCCGGCGGCGAGCAGGCGAAGGTCTCCGCCCGCGTCCTCGGCGAGGTCCTGGACGTCACCCTGCGGCTGCTGCACCCGGTCGTGCCGTTCGTCACCGAGAAGCTGTGGACGGCCCTGACCGGCGGCGAGTCGCTGGTCATCGCCGACTGGCCGAAGGACGGCGGCTTCCGCGACGAGGCCGCCGAGCGGGAGATCGCGCTGGTCCAGCAGGTCGTCACCGAGGTCCGCCGCTTCCGCAAGGACCAGGGGCTCAAGGACGGCCAGAAGGTCCCGGCCCGCTTCGAGCTGGGCGACACCGGGCTGGCCGGGCACGAGACGGCGATCCGCCAGTTGCTGCGCCTCCAGCCCGAGGGCGAGGGCTTCGCCGCCACCGCCTCGCTGCCCGTCGCGGGCGCGACGGTCGCCCTGGACCTCTCCGGCGCCATCGACGTGGCCGCCGAGCGCAAGCGCCTCACCAAGGACCTCGCCGCCGCCGAGAAGGAGAAGGCCCAGGCCACCGCCAAGCTGGGGAACGAGGCCTTCCTGGCCAAGGCCCCCGACCAGGTGGTGGAGAAGATCCGCACCCGGCTGGCCGGCGCGGACGACGACATCGCCCGGATCACCCGCCAGCTGGAGACGCTGCCGCAGGTCTGAGCGCTGTGAAGGCGTACGAGGACGGGCCCCGCACCGGTGAGAAGGTGCGGGGCCCGTCGTCGTACCGGAGTGCCGGTGGCCGGCTCAGCCCTGCTCGGGGCCGCCCTCGACGGCCGCCGGGTCCATCCAGAAGATCTCGAAGGTGTGGCCGTCCGGGTCGTCGAAGGCGCGGCCGTACATGAAGCCGAGGTCCTGGGCGTCCCGGGTCTCCTTGGCACCGGCCGCGATCGCCTTGTCCAGCATCTCGTCGACCTTCTCGCGGCTCTCCGCGTTGAGCGCGAGCAGCACCTCGCTGGTGTCGGCGTCGGCGATGGCCTTGGTGGTGAACTCGGCGTACTTGGGCTTCTCCAGCAGCATGATCACGATGTGGTCGCTGACCACGACCGAGGCGGTGTGCTCGTCGCTGAACTGCTCGTTGAGCGGGTAGCCGAGCGAGGTGAAGAACTTCTTCGACACCTCGATGTCGGCCACGGGGAGGTTGGGGAAGATCATCTGCTGGTACATCGGGGCTCCGTCCCGTCCGTGTGCCAGGGCGTCCGCCCTGCCGTGCTTCGTACACCCATACAGACCGGGGTCCGGCCGGAAACTCATCGCCGCCGGTGACGGAAAAGGGGAGGGGAAGAGGGGCGGGTCCGCTTTCGTAGACTGAGGGCGTGAGCGAGCAGCCCCCCGAGCCCAGCGACAGCACCTCCGACCACGGTCCCGGTGACGACTTCGACGAGATCGTGGCCGCCGAGACGGACCGGGACCCCGACCTGGCGGTGATCGAGGCCGGCAGCCGGACGCTGCGCGCCCAGGCCGGGCCGCCGCAGGCCGAGCCGGTGCCGGCCCGCCCGGCCGACCCCGAGGTGGACAAGGCCCTGCGGGAAGTGGAGGCCGAGCTGGCCGGCCGCTGGGGCGAGACCAAGCTGGAGCCGTCCGTCAGCCGGATCGCGGCCCTGATGGACGTGCTGGGCGAGCCGCAGCGCTCCTACCCCTCCATCCACATCACCGGCACCAACGGCAAGACCTCCACGGCCCGGATGATCGAGGCCCTGCTCACCGCGTTCGACCTGCGCACCGGCCGCTACACCTCGCCGCACGTGCAGTCGGTCACCGAGCGGATCAGCCTGGACGGCGCCCCGATCAGCCACGAGCGGTTCGTGGAGACCTACCGGGACGTCCAGCCGTACGTGGAGATGGTCGACGCGGCCCAGGAGCACCGGCTCTCCTTCTTCGAGGTGCTCACCGGGATGGCGTACGCCGCCTTCGCGGACGCGCCGGTGGACGTCGCGGTGGTCGAGGTCGGCATGGGCGGCACCTGGGACGCCACCAACGTCATCGACGGATCGGTGGCCGTGGTGACCCCGATCAGCCTGGACCACACCGACCGGCTCGGCTCCACGCCGGGCGAGATCGCCGCTGAGAAGGCTGGGATCATCAAGGCGGACGCCACCGTCGTCATGGCCCAGCAGCCGGTGGACGCGGCGCAGGTGCTGCTGAAGCGGGCCGTGGCGGCGGACGCCACGGTCGCCCGGGAGGGCATGGAGTTCGGCGTGACCGCCCGCGAGGTGGCCGTCGGGGGGCAGCTGCTGACCCTGCGCGGGCTGGGCGGCGAGTACGAGGAGGTCTTCCTCCCGCTGTACGGCGCGCACCAGGCGCACAACGCGGCGCTGGCGCTGGCCGCGGTGGAGGCGTTCTTCGGCGTCGGCGCCCAGGACGGCCGGACGCTGGACATGGAGACGGTCCGCCGGGCGTTCGCCACGGTGGCCTCGCCGGGCCGGCTGGAGGTCGTCCGGCGCAGCCCCACCGTCGTGCTGGACGCGGCGCACAACCCGGCCGGCGCGCAGGCCGCCGCGGACGGGGTGCGCGAGGCGTTCTCCTTCTCCCGGCTCGTCGGGGTCGTCGGCACCAGCGGCGACAAGGACGTGCGCGGGCTGCTGGAGGCGCTGGAGCCGATCCTGGCCGAGGTGGTCGTCACGCAGAACTCCACCGCGCGGGCGATGGACGCCGACGAGCTGGCGGCCCTCGCCGTCGAGGTCTTCGGCGACGAGCGGGTGGTGGTCGAGCCCCGCCTCGACGACGCGCTGGAGGCGGCGATCACCCTCGCGGAGGAGGAGGACGAGTACGCCGGAGCGGGCGTGCTCGTCACCGGTTCGGTCATCACGGTCGGCGAGGCCCGGCTGCTGCTCGGAAGGGGCTGAGGTCCGTGCGTACGCTCTGCGCGTCCACGCTGATCGGCGAGTTCTTCGTGATCGGGTTCGCCGGCCTGGTGGCGATGAAGGACGACACCCTGGCCATGGGCACGGTCTGGACGGTGTGCGGGGTGCTGATGGCGCTCAGCGTGCTGCTGTGCGGGATGCTCACCCGTCCCGGCGGCGTCCCGTTGGGCTGGGCGCTCCAGGTCGCGCTGATCGCCAGCGGCTTCGTGGTCCCGCTGATGTTCTTCCTCGGGGCGGTGTTCGCCGGGCTGTGGTGGGCCTCGATCCACTTCGGCCGCAGGATCGACGAGGCCAAGGCCCGCTGGGCCGCCCAGGAGGCCGCCGGGGCCGGGAGCGCCGGCGCCTGACCCCGAGGCGAGGCCCGGCCCGGCCCCGTACAAGCGGCCGCTTGGCCGCCCTGTAGCCTCAGCTCACCGCACCGCACCCCTCCCAAGGAGCCGCCGCACATGTCCCAGCGCACCCTCGTCCTGCTCAAGCCCGACGCCGTCCGCCGCGGGCTGATCGGGGAGATCATCGGCCGGATCGAGCGGAAGGCCGGCTGGACCATCGCCGCGATGGAGCTGCGCACGCTCGGCCAGGACACGCTGGAGCAGCACTACGGCGAGCACCAGGGCAAGCCGTTCTACGAGCCGCTGGTCGCCTTCATGAAGTCCGGGCCGGTGGTGGCGCTGGTGGTCGAGGGCGAGCGGGTGATCGAGGGCGTACGCCGTCTGGCCGGTCCGACCGACCCGATCGCGGCGGAGCCGGGGTCCATCCGGGGTGATTTCGGCACCATCGTCCGGGAGAACCTGATTCACGCCTCGGACTCCGAGGAGTCCGCCATTCGGGAACTGAAGATTTTCTTCCCCGGTCTTTCCTGATCCGTTTTCTGATCGGGTATCAGCGGCGGTTGCGCTCGTCGTATCCGCCATACGCGCTCTGCGCCTGGGGCGACCGAAGGAATTTCGGTCGCCCTTCGGCATATGAACGCGACCGAAGGGAACGCATCGGTCCGATGCCTCGTCACCTGTACAGAGGTGTCACCTGTACAGAGGTGTGCGGAGGCGGGCCACCGCGCCGGGATCCGGCGGGCGGCACTACGATGGAATCTCCGCGTTCACACCACCCACCACCTCGCCGACCTGAGAAGCCGTCAAGCTCTGACTGGGGAGGTCCGACGCATCCTCATGGGAAACAAGGGGAACTCAATGTCGTTCATCGGCCGTGACATGGCTGTCGACCTCGGGACCGCCAACACGCTGGTGTACGTGAGGGGCCGCGGCATCGTCCTGAACGAGCCGTCCGTCGTCGCGATCAACACCAACACCGGCGGCATCCTGGCGGTGGGCGCCGAAGCGAAGAAGATGATCGGCCGCACGCCCGGCAACATCGTCGCCGTGCGGCCCTTGAAGGACGGCGTGATCGCCGACTTCGAGATCACCGAGCGGATGCTCCGCTACTTCATCCTCAAGATCCACAAGCGCCGCTACCTGGCCCGCCCGCGCGTCGTGGTCTGCGTGCCCTCCGGCATCACCGGAGTGGAGCGCCGCGCCGTGATCGAGGCGTCCACCCAGGCCGGGGCGCGCCAGGTGCACATCATCGAGGAGCCCATGGCCGCCGCCATCGGCTCGGGCCTGCCCGTCCACGAGGCCACCGGCAACATGGTCGTGGACATCGGCGGCGGCACCACCGAGGTCGCCGTCATCTCGCTCGGCGGAATCGTCACGGCACAGTCCATCCGGGTGGCCGGCGACGAGCTGGACAACGCGATCATCCAGCACATCAAGAAGGAGTACAGCCTGCTGCTCGGCGAGCGCACCGCCGAGCAGATCAAGATCACCATCGGCTCCGCGTACGACCTGGAGACCGACGAGCACACCGAGATCCGCGGCCGCGACCTGGTCTCCGGGCTGCCCAAGACGGTGGTCATCTCCGCCGCCGAGGTGCGCAAGGCCATCGAGGAGCCGGTCAACGCCATCGTGGACGCGGTCAAGACCACCCTGGACAAGTGCCCGCCGGAGCTGTCCGGCGACGTCATGGACCGGGGCATCGTGCTCACCGGCGGCGGCGCGCTGCTGCGCGGCCTGGACGAGCGGCTGCGCCGGGAGACCGGCATGCCGATCCACATCGCCGAGGACCCGCTCGACTCGGTCGCCCTCGGATCCGGCAAGTGCGTCGAGGAGTTCGAGGCGCTCCAGCAGGTGCTGGACGCCCAGCCCCGCCGGTAGGCGTCCGGCCCCGACCCCGGCTGCGGGGCCCGTCCATCCGGGCGGGCCCCGTGCCGGGCCCGCCCGACCGGCGGCTTCGGCCGGCGGTTGGTATAACGGCATACACATCGCTACGAGGAAGGCACGGCCGCCCGCGTGAGGGACACACGAGAGAGCCGGCTGCTCCTGGTGCTGCTGGTCGTCATCGCGTTCGCACTGATCACGGTGGACATCCGCGGCGGTGAGGAGTCACCCGTCGACGGGGCCCGGCGGGCCGCCGCCACGGTCTTCGGCCCGGTCGAGACCGGTGTCGCGTCCGCCGTCGACCCGGTGGGCAACGCCATCGCGGCCGTCCGAGACTCGGGCGAGCGGCACAACCGCATCGCCGCGCTGGAGCGCGAGAACGCCGCCCTGAAGACCAGGCTCGGCAGCGACGACCGCAACCGCAGCCGGGTCCGCGAACTGGACAACCTGCTGCGCAGGGCCGGCGCCGGCCAGTACGGCATCAAGGCCGCCGAGGTCGTCGCCATAGGAGCCGCGCAGGGCTTCTCCTGGACCGTCACCCTCGACGCCGGCGCCGACGACGGCATCAAGCGGGACATGACCGTCATCAACGGCGACGGACTGGTCGGCCGGGTCACCACCGTCGGCCCCTCCACCGCCACCGTGCTGCTCGCCAACGACCCGGACTTCACCGTCGGCACCCGGATGGAGCGCACCGACGAACTGGGCTTCGCCACCGGGCAGGGCGACCGGCCGCTGTCGGTGCAGTTCCTCAACGGCAAGGCCCGGGTCAGGCCCGGCGACCGGCTGGTCACCTTCGGCTCGCAGGCCGACAGGCCGTTCGTGGCCGGCGTGCCGGTCGGCGAGGTGGTCCGGGTCGACCCCTCCGGCGGCGAACTCACCAAGAACGTCTTCGTCCGCCCGTACGCCTCCTTCAGCAAGCTCGACATCGTCGGCGTCGTCGTCCAGGCCCCGCGTACCGACCCGCGCGACACGGTGCTGCCGCCGAAGCCCAAGCCCGAGCCCACCGTCACCGTCACGGTGACCCCGACGCCGACCGCCGGACCCAGCGGCGGCCCCTCCGAGGCGCCGAACGCCCAGCCGCAGGACCCGGCGGCCCGCAACGAGAACGACCCGGCCGACCAGCCGGCGGACACCGACCCGGCGGGGGATGAGTAAGGCCATGCGCGTCAACCGGATCCTGCTCTCCGCGACCCTGCTGTTCGTCGCCCTCGTCCTCCAGGTCTCCGTCCTCGCCCGGCTGCAACTGCCCGGCGCGGTGCCCGACCTGCTGCTGCTCACCGTGGTGGGGCTGGCCCTGGTGTACGGGCACGTCACCGGCGCCCTGGTCGGCTTCGCCGCCGGGCTGCTCGCCGACTTCGCCCCGCCCGCCGACCACGCCGCCGGCCGCTACGCCCTGGTGCTGTGCGTCGTCGGCTACGTCGTGGGGCTCGCCAAGCCGCCCACCGGACAACTGCGCTCCATCACCGTGCCGATGGCCATGGTGGTGCTCGCCGCGGTCGGCTCCACCCTGCTGTACGCGGGCGTCGGCGCCCTGGTCGGCGACACCGCCGCCCGCCATGTCGGCCTGGTCTCGCTGCTGCTGACGGCCGTCGTCTACGACCTGCTGCTGGCCCCGTTCACCGTGCCGCTGGTGATGGCGCTGGCCCGGCGGGCCGACAGCGACCCGCTCGCCGAGTCCACCGGCTCCTCCGGCGCCGACGTCGCCGGAGGCTGGAGCGCCTTCGGCACCGGGCTGCGCATCGGCGACCAGCGCGGCGGGCTGCGGCTGAAGGCCGCCCGCAACCGCGCCGCCCGGGCCGGCCGAATCAAGGGCGTCAAGCGGCTGTGAGCGCGACGGCCACCGTAGGGCGTCCGGTAAGCGCGACGGCCACCGTGAACAAGGCGACCACCACAGGCGAGGGGGCCACCGCGCCATGACCAACATCCCCGAGACCGGCCGGACCCCGCGGGTGCAGATCCGCCTGATCGTCATCCAGGTGCTGGTCTTCTCGCTGCTGCTCACCCTCGGCGGGCGCCTGTGGTACCTCCAGATCCGGCAGGGCAAGGAGTACACGGACGAGGCGAAGAACAACCACGTCCAGCAGGTCGTCCAGCCCGCCGTGCGCGGCTCCATCCTGGACGCCCGCGGCATCCCGCTCGCCGACAACGAGACCCGCCTGGTGGTCTCCGCCTCGCGCACCGAGCTGATGAAGATGAAGGACGACGGCAAGGGCGTCCTCACCAAGCTGGCCGGCGTGCTGAAGATGAAGCCCAAGGACGTGACGGACAAGGTCCGGCTCTGCGACGCCGAGACCCCGCAGCCCTGCTGGAACGGTTCGCCCTTCCAGCCCATCCCGGTCACCGACGAGGCCACCACCCAGCAGGCCCTCCAGATCCGCGAGCGGGCCGAGGACTTCCCCGGCATCACCGCCGAGCCCACCGCCGTACGCCGCTACCCGGCCCCCGGCAAGTCCCGCACCTCGCAGGTCCTCGGCTACCTCTCGCCCGTCACCGACGGCGAGATCGAGAAGGCCAAGGACAGCGACTCGCCGTTCCTGCGCTCCGACATGGTCGGCCGCTCCGGCCTGGAGCGCACCTACGACAAGGCGCTGCGCGGCAAGGCCGGCGTCACCCGCTACGAGGTCGACAACATGGGCCGCGTCCTCGGCCGGGCCGAGTCCGACCCGGGCCGCCCCGGCTCCTCGGTGGTCACCTCCATCGACGCCCGGGTGCAGGCGGTCGCCGAGTACGAGCTGGCCCAGGCGATGAAGGTGGTCCGCAAGGAGACCGACAAGATCACCGGCCGGCCCTACGAGGCCGACTCCGGGGCCGTCGTCGTCATGGAGTCCAAGACCGGCCGGATCGTCTCCATGGCCTCCCAGCCCGACTACGACCCCAACGCCTGGGTCGGCGGCATCTCCGGCAAGGAGTACGCCCGGCTCACCGGCAAGAACTCCAACTACCCGCTGCTGAACCGGGCCATCCAGGGCCAGGCGCCGGCCGGCTCGATCTTCAAGGTGGTCTCCGCCAGCGCCGCCGTACGGGCCGGCTACGACTTCGACGGCCGCTACGACTGCTCCAGCTCCTACAGCCTGGGCAGCCGCAGCTTCGCGAACTTCGAGTCCCAGGGCCACGGCCCCATCTCGCTCGGCGACGCGCTCAAGTTCTCCTGCAACACCGTCTTCTACCGCCTGGGCCACCAGGAGTGGCAGCGGGACGGCGGGCTGAAGCCCAAGAAGGACGCCCACGACTGGTTCTACCGCACCGCCCACGACTTCGGGCTCGGCGCCGAGACCGGCATCGACCTGCCCAACGAGGTCAAGGGCCGCATCCCGGACCGCAAGTGGAAGCAGTCCTTCTGGGAGGCCAACAAGGACGTGTGGTGCAAGCAGGGCAAGAAGGGCGGCGACTACGTCCAGCAGATCGCCTACGAGAGCTGCCTGGAGGGCAACCAGCTCAAGGCGTTCGACAGCATCAACTACGCCATCGGCCAGGGTGACGTGCTGGTCACCCCCATCCAGATGGCCACCGCCTACGCCGCCATCTCCAACGGCGGCACGCTCTTCGACCCCACCGTCGGCAAGGCCCTGATCAGCCCCGACGGCAAGAGCATCGAGGAGATCAAGCCGCAGCCGCACGGGAAGCTGCCGGTCGACGCCAAGACCATCGCCGACCTCGACAAGGGCCTGCGCTCGGTCGTCGAGCCCGGCGGCACCGCCGCCTGGCGGTTCGGCGGCTGGCCGCAGGACAAGATCCCGATGCGCGCCAAGACCGGCACCGCCCAGGTCTACGGCAAGCAGACCACCTCGTGGTTCGCCACCTACACCGACGACTTCACCATCGTCATGACCATCTCCCAGGGCGGCACCGGCTCCGGCGCCTCCGGACCGGCCGTGCGCAACATCTACGACGCCCTGTACGGGCTGGACGACGAGGGCAACCAGGACCTCAAGCGCGCCCTGCTGCCCGGACCGCAGAAGACCCTGCCGAAGGTCCTGCCGGACGGCACCATCGAGGCCCCGCCCATCGCCCCGTACACCCCCTCCAAGAAGGTCGAGGGCGGGCAGGAGCAGCTCGCCGGGCCGCCTCCGCTCGCCGGCACGCCCCTGAACCGGAGGGACTGAGGCGCGATGACCGCCAACAACTTCTCCATCCCCCGCTACGCCCCCGACAAGGGCGGCGCCTGGACGCGGATGACCGCCCGCGACTCGCTGGTGCGCCGCCTGGACTGGCCGCTGCTGGGCGCCTCGCTGGCCCTGTCGGTGCTCGGCTGCCTGCTGGTGTGGTCCGCCACCCGCGGCCGCACCCAGCTCAACGGCGGCGACCCCTACTCGTTCCTCTTCCGCCACGCCCTCAACACCGGCATCGGCCTGGCCCTGATGGTCGGCACCATCTGGCTCGGCCACCGCACCCTGCGCGGCGCCGTCCCGGTGCTGTACGTCCTTTCGGTGCTGCTGGTGCTGCTGGTGCTCACCCCGCTGGGCGCCACCATCAACGGCGCGCACGCCTGGATCAAGGTCGGCGGACTCTCCCTCCAGCCCTCGGAGTTCGTCAAGGTCACCATCATCCTGGGCATGGCGATGCTGCTCGCCGCCAAGGTCGACGCCGGCGACCAGCTCCACCCCGACCACCGCACCGTCGCCAAGTCCCTCGGCATCGCGATCCTGCCCATGGCCATCGTGATGCTGATGCCGGACCTCGGTTCGGTGATGGTCATGGTCGTCATCGTGCTCGGCGTGCTGCTCGCCTCCGGCGCCTCCAACCGCTGGATCTTCGGCCTGATCGGCGCGGGCGTCGCCGGGGCGGTCGCGGTCGCCGCGCTCGGCGTGCTGGACCAGTACCAGATCAACCGCTTCGCCGCCTTCGCCAACCCCGAGCTGGACCCGGCCGGCGCCGGCTACAACACCAACCAGGCCCGCATCGCCATCGGCTCCGGCGGGCTCTACGGCGAGGGGCTGTTCAACGGCCACCAGACCACGGGGCAGTTCGTGCCCGAGCAGCAGACCGACTTCATCTTCACCGTCGCCGGCGAGGAGCTGGGCTTCATCGGCGGCGGCGCGATCATCCTGCTGCTCGGCGTGGTGCTCTGGCGGGCCTGCCGGATCGCCCGGGAGACCACCGAGCTGTACGGGACGGTCGTCGCCGCCGGCATCATCGCCTGGTTCGCCTTCCAGTCCTTCGAGAACATCGGGATGACGCTGGGGATCATGCCGGTCGCCGGACTGCCGCTGCCGTTCGTCTCCTACGGAGGCTCCGCGATGTTCGCCGTGTGGGTGGCGATCGGACTGCTCCAGTCCATCCGGGTGCAACGCCCGATGAGCGCCTGACCGGCACAGCCCGAACAGCGACCGCGACGCCCCCGGGACGGCATGGGAAGCCGCCCCGGGGGCACCGCGGCACAGCCCGAACAGCGACCGCGACGCCCCCGGGACGGCATGGGAAGCCGCCCCGGGGGCACCTTTACGTCCATGGCGGACACCAGGCGCGAGATCGAACGGAAGTACGAGGCGGCCCCCGGCACGGCCCTGCCCGACCTCACCGGCACCGCCGGCATCGCCCGCGTCCACGACGCGGGCGCCGCCGAGCTGGACGCCGTCTACCACGACACCGCCGACCTGCGGCTGGCCGCCGCCGGCGTCACCCTGCGCCGCCGCACCGGCGGAGCCGACGCCGGCTGGCACCTCAAGCTGCCCGTCGCCCCCGGCGTACGCGACGAGGTGCACGCCCCGCTCGCCGAGGACGTGCCCGACGAGCTGGCCGCCCTGGTCCGCGCCCGCACCCGCGACGCCGCCCTCGCGCCCCTGGTGCGCCTGCGCTCCCACCGCGAGATCCGCCACCTGCTCGCCGAGGACGGCAGCCTGCTCGCCGAGCTGGCCACCGACAGCGTCCGCGCCCAGCGGCTCGGCGGCAAGAAGGTCACCGCCGCCGCCTGGACCGAGATCGAGGTCGAACTCGCCGACGGCGGCGACCCCGCCCTGCTGGACGCCGTGCACAAGAAGCTCCGCAAGGCCGGCATCACCGCCTCCGACGCCCCCTCCAAGCTGGCCCGGGCGCTGGCCGAGACCGGCCGCCGCGCCCCCGACCACTCCGCGCCCGCCGGCGACACCGCCGGCGACCGGGTCCTCGCCTACCTCCACGAGCAGGTCCAGGCCCTGACCGCCTACGACCCCGCCGTACGCCGCGACCTGCCCGACTCCGTGCACAAGATGCGGGTCGCCACCCGCCGGATGCGCAGCGCCTTCAAGACGTACAAGAAGGTCCTCGACCCGGCCGCCACCGCGCCCCTGGGCGACGAGCTGAAGTGGCTGGCCGGGGAGCTGGGGGCCGACCGCGACCACGAGGTCCTCACCGAACGCCTCACCGCCCACCTCGACGCCGTCCCCGTCCCCCTGCTGCTGGGCCCGGCGCGCGCCCGCCTCACCGCCTGGTCCGCGGCCGGCCGCACCTCCTCGCACGCCCACACCCTCGCCGTCCTGGACGGCGACCGCTACACCCGTCTGCTCGACGCCCTGCACGCCCTCCTCGCCGACCCGCCCCTCCGGGGCCCGGCCCGCAAGGACGCCCGGCCCGTCCTGGCCAAGGCCGTCCTGAAGGACTTCGACCGCCTCGCCCGCCGCGTCGACGCGGCGCTGGCCACCCCCGCCGGCCACGACCGCGACGTGGCCCTGCACGAGGCCCGCAAGGCCGCCAAGCGCGCCCGGTACGCGGCGGAGGCCGCCCGCCCCGCCCTCGGCAAGCCCGCGAAGAAGCTGGCCAAGGCGGTCAAGGGCGTGCAGAAGCTGCTCGGCGACCACCAGGACGGCGTGGTCGCCCGCGACCAGATCCGGCAGCTCGCGATCAAGGCCCACGCGGCCGGCGAGACCGCCTTCACCTGGGGCCTGCTGTACGGCCGTGAGGAGGCGGAGGCCGAACGCGTCGAACGCGCCCTGCCGCAGGTCTGGGCCGAGACGGCCGAGCGGGGACGCGGCAGCAGCCTGCGCACGCTGTGACGGCGAACGGGCGCCCCCGATCGCGGGTACGCTGGTGAGTCGCCCTGCCCGTCCACGAAGGTTCCCGATGTCTTCCCAGTCGTCTGCTTCCGCCGTGCCGTCGTCCGCCGAGGCCGCCGCTTCGGTGTTCCCGCAGCTCGAAGCCCTGCTCCCGCACGTGCAGAAGCCCATCCAGTACGTCGGCGGTGAGCTGAACAGCACCGTCAAGCCCTGGGACGAGTGCGATGTCCGCTGGGCGCTCATGTACCCGGACGCCTACGAGGTGGGGCTGCCCAACCAGGGCGTCATGATCCTCTACGAGGTGCTCAACGAGCGCCCCGGTGTGCTGGCCGAGCGGACCTACAGCGTCTGGCCGGACCTGGAGGAGCTGATGCGCGAGCACGGCGTCCCCCAGTTCACGGTCGACAGCCACCGCCCGGTCCGGGCCTTCGACGTGCTGGGCCTCAGCTTCTCCACCGAGCTGGGCTACACCAACATGTTCACCGCGCTGGACCTCGCCGGCATCCCGCTGGAGGCCAAGGACCGCACGGTGGACGACCCGATCGTGCTGGCCGGCGGCCACGCGGCCTTCAACCCCGAGCCGATCGCCGACTACATCGACGCGGCGGTCATCGGCGACGGCGAGCAGGCCGTGCTCGACATGACCGAGATCATCCGCGCCTGGAAGGCCGAGGGCCGCCCCGGCGGCCGCGAGGAGGTCCTCTTCCGCCTCGCCAGGACCGGCGGCGTCTACATCCCCGCCTTCTACGACGTCGAGTACCTGCCCGACGGCCGGATCGGCCGGGTCGTGCCCAACCGCTCCGGCGTGCCGTGGCGGGTCTCCAAGCACACCGTCATGGACCTCGACGAGTGGCCCTACCCCAAGCAGCCGCTGGTCCCGCTCGCCGAGACCGTGCACGAGCGGATGTCCGTGGAGATCTTCCGCGGCTGCACCCGGGGCTGCCGCTTCTGCCAGGCCGGCATGATCACGCGCCCCGTGCGGGAGCGAAGCATCACCGGCATCGGCGAGATGGTCGACAAGGGCCTGAAGGCGACCGGCTTCGAGGAGGTCGGCCTGCTCTCGCTCTCCTCCGCCGACCACTCCGAGATCGGCGACATCGCCAAGGGGCTGGCCGACCGCTACACCGAGGACAAGGTGGGCCTCTCGCTGCCCTCCACCCGGGTGGACGCCTTCAACGTCGACCTCGCCAACGAGCTGACCCGCAACGGCCGCCGCTCCGGACTGACGTTCGCCCCCGAAGGCGGCTCCGAGCGGATGCGCAAGGTCATCAACAAGATGGTCTCCGAGGACGACCTGATCCGCACGGTCGCCACCGCCTACGGCAACGGCTGGCGGCAGGTGAAGCTGTACTTCATGTGCGGGCTGCCCACCGAGACCGACGAGGACGTCCTTCAGATCGCCGACATGGCGATGAACGTCATCGCCAAGGGCCGCGAGGTCTCCGGCTCCGGCGACATCCGCTGCACCGTCTCCATCGGCGGCTTCGTGCCCAAGCCGCACACCCCCTTCCAGTGGGCCCCGCAGCTCTCCGCCGAGGAGACCGACGCCCGCCTGGAGAAGCTGCGCGACAAGATCCGCGGCGACAAGAAGTACGGCCGCTCCATCGGCTTCCGCTACCACGACGGCAAGCCCGGCATCATCGAAGGGCTGCTCTCCCGCGGCGACCGCCGGGTCGGCGACGTCATCCGCGCCGTCTGGGAGGACGGCGGCCGCTTCGACGGCTGGCGCGAGCACTTCAGCTACGACCGCTGGATCGCCTGCGCCGACAAGGCCCTGCCCGAGCACGGCGTCGACCTCGCCTGGTACACCACCCGCGAGCGCGGCTACGAGGAGGTCCTGCCCTGGGACCACCTCGACTCCGGCCTCGACAAGGACTGGCTCTGGGAGGACTGGCAGGACGCCCTCGACGAGACCGAGGTCGAGGACTGCCGCTGGACCCCGTGCTTCGACTGCGGCGTCTGCCCGCAGATGGACACCTCCATCCAGATCGGCCCCACCGGCAGGAAGCTCCTGCCGCTGACGGTCGTCAAGTAGCGCCCGGGACCCTTCCCGCCGCGTTCCCGCCGCCCCTTCCGCCCTGCCCGGCGGGAGGGGCGGCGGCGCGTGCGCGGCCCGCTGACATACCCGCCGCCCGGGACGGGTAGGCGGCAGGGGAGCAGTGCGGCCGGGCGTCACCCGGGTGCACCGCTTCGACCAGGCGGAACGCAGCCCGGGGAACTGTTCGGCGGGGCCGGGCGTACTCTGGGTAGGACAGACGCTCCCGGCGCGGACCCGTCGCCGAGATCTCCTCGCCCAGGTGGTGCGGGGGTGAGCCGGACGGGGCCCCCGGGGCCGCCAAGCTTCGTGGGCGGTGCGCCACCCGCGCCCGCCCCGCACCGAGGAGAAGAACCACTGGGCAAGCGACAGCCCGTAGGCCCGCCGCCGGCACCGGCGGTGCAGCGCATCCGACTGCGCTACACCAAGCGCGGCCGCCTCCGGTTCACCAGCCACCGCGACTTCCAGCGCGCGTTCGAGCGGGCGCTGCGGCGCGCCGAGGTGCCCATGGCGTACTCGGCGGGCTTCACCCCGCACCCCAAGGTCTCGTACGCCAACGCGGCGCCCACCGGCACCGGCTCCGAGGCCGAGTACCTGGAGATCGCCCTCACCGCCCGCCGCGACCCCGAGGCGCTGCGGCTGCTGCTCGACGAGTCGCTGCCGCCCGGCCTCGACATCACCGACGCGGTGGAGGCCCGCACCTCCGGCCTCGCCGACCGGCTGACCGCCTCGGTGTGGGAGCTGAGGCTGACCGGGGTGGCCCACGAGCAGGCGGCGCAGGCCGTCGCGGATTTCCTCGCGGCCGAGACCGTCGAGGTACGGCGTACCACCAAGAACGGGGTACGCGCGTTCGACGCCCGGGCCGCCGTGGCCGGGCTGGAAGCCGCACCGGCCCCGTCCGATAGGCCGGACCAGGGCCCTTGTGCGATACTGCGGCTGGTTGTTCGGCACGCGACACCCGCCGTTCGACCCGACGACGTCCTGTCCGGTCTCCGAGCTGTGGCCGACCTGGCGCCGCCGGTCCCCGCAGCGGTGACCAGGCTGGCGCAGGGGCTCTTCGACGAGGAGTCCGGCACGGTGACCGACCCGCTCGCGCCCGACCGCGAGGCAGTCCTGGCCGCCCCACCCACGGCCGCCGGATCCGCCGCCGCCCCGGAGCCGGCAGGTGCGGGTCCCGCGTAGGGACGGCCGTCACCGCGCGGCCCAGGCACTCGGGAGCCACCTGGGTCCGGCCGCGCACACCCACAGGAGACTTTCGCCAGGCCTGCGCAGAAGGCGTACGGAACCGGCGAGCCAACACATCAGCTCCCGTGCGGCGCCCGCGCCTGACGCGGCGCCCGGGAGCGTGACGGGAGAACCGCCCGCATGCGCGAAGTGAACGAGTCCGGCACCGCCGGCGCCAACGAGGACAAGAACAGCACCGACGGGAACTCGCCCAGCGACACGCTGCCCCCGCGCCGCCGTCGCCGTGCCGCGTCCCGCCCGGCCGGCCCGCCGACCGGAGCCGCCCCCGCCGAGGCCGCCGAGGTGACCGCCGAGCCCGCCGCCGCTCCCGCGAGCGCCGACGCCCTCGCCACCGAGACGCCCGCCGAGGACGCCCCCGCGCCGCGCCGCCGCCGCGCCACCCGCAAGGCCACCGCCGCCGCCGGTCCGCCGCCCGCCGCCGAGGAGAGCGCCGCGCCGAGCGCGGACGCCGACGAGAGCGCCGAGGCCGCCGAGGAGGCCCCCGCGCCGCGCACCCGCCGCCGGGCCACCCGCAAGGCCACCGCGCCGGCCGGCGCGGTGGCCTTGCGGGT
>NZ_PVLV01000258.1 GCF_002982015.1 Streptomyces solincola | reverse complement strand
CGGGGTCGATGCTCATACCGGCCCACCCTACGGTCCGGGCCGGGGCGACCCGCCGGGGCGGGTCAGCAGTCGCAGGGGCAGCAGCAGTCGCAGCCGTCGCAGTTGCAGTTGGGCCCGCAGTCGCAACTGTGGCAGCAGCCCTCGCGCTTCTTGCGGGACCAGGGGCCCTCGTACTCGCTGGCGCAGCACAGCTTGCAGGTGCAGCAGAGCATGGTGAAGGCGGCGCAGCCGGCGAGCAGTCCGCGCGGCTTCTTCGGCTGCCCGTGCCCGCCGCCGTGCCCGTGCCCGCCGAAGCCCCCGCCCCCGCCGTGGCCGTGGCCGTGGCCACCGTGCCCGCCGTACGGGTCCTGGCCGTGCGGGCTCTGGCCGTACGGGTTGCCGTGCTGCGGCCCCGGGGCGCCGTACGGGCCGGGGGTCTGCGGGCCGGGGGCTCCGTAGGGGCCGGGCTGCTGGTGGGAGCAGGCCGGCGAGTCGAAGGCGCGGTCGATGGAGACCCGCAGCTCGTGCGCCAGCAGCACGTGCACCAGCCTGTCGTCGGCGAAGTCGGTGTCGCGCAGGGCGAGCCGGATGCCGTGCAGGGCGTCGTCGGCCAGCCTCCGTGCCTCGTCCAGACCGGTGCCGGTGGCGGTGAGCGGGTTCCAGGCGCCGGCCTCGGCGTCGGCCGCGCGGTCCTCGACGGCGTCCAGCAGGTGGGCGAGGCGGCCGAAGAGCCGGCCGGCCTCGGCCAGCGGTGCGGCGTTGTCCGGGCGGCCGGCGAGGACGGCGGTGTGCGCGAAGGCGGCGGCGGTGGCGGTCTCGGTGGGCTCGGTGACGGTGAGCAGCGGGGTGTCGGGGCCGGCGAGCGCCTCGATGCCGGTCTGCCGGTCGACGGCGTCGACCAGGAGGGCGGTGTCGAAGCCGAGGGCGCGGCCGGTGCGGGCGCCGGCCTCGTCCCAGTTCCGGGCGACCCGGCGGGCGGCGGCGGCCATCGGGCGGCGGGCGATGATCCCGTCGCCGTCGGCGAGGTGGTCGCGGACCTTGGCGGAGGCGAGGACGAGCGAGACGACGGCGGCGAGCCGGGCGCCCTCGCCGCGGGCGACCGGGGCGGTGCGCATGGCGCGCAGCGGGCAGGGCCCGGCGGTGCGGCGGGCGGCGGGCTCGCGGGGGGTCTGAGCTTCCGTCAGGACGGAGATGAGCAGACCGTCATAGTTGGTGACGATCCGGGCGAACTGTCCGTGATCGGTCCTCAGCGCGAGGCAGAGGCCGCACAGATGGGCCATCCACTCGGTCTTCAGCCCCTCGGTGAGGCGGTGCGCGCATGGTCTGACGATGCCGAACATCCCAGGTCCCCCGTGTGTCGTGCCGGTGAGGCGGGCATCGTACCGGCCCGTCGTTCACCCGTCCGCACCTCCGCTCACCCGTCCGGACCGAATGTCATATGTGAGTTACGGAGGCCGCTCTTCAGGGGCCTTGTGCAGGCAGAACCTTGACGAACCACCACATCCTCTGCACCAGTACCGTCACGAATCCCTCGCGCGGCGACTATCCACTTGGCGCGCGATCCGCATGATGGACGACCATAGGGATAGCGGAACCACCAGTGACCGCGTTGAAAGGAGGCGTCCATGGGATCGGTGCGCAAGGCGAGTGCATGGCTGGGCCTCGTCGAGGACAGCGACGAGCGTTACTACGACGACGAGTACGCCGAGGGTGACCGCAGCAGTGACGCGTGGGCGACCGATCCCCGGGTGCGGGTGGCCTCCGAGTCCGCGCAGGTGGAGGGGCGCCGGATCGCCACGGTGACCCCGGACGGCTTCCGGGACGCCCGCAGCATCGGTGAGCTGTTCCGCGAGGGCGTCCCGGTCATCGTGAACCTCACCGCCATGGAGCCCTCGGACGCCAAGCGGGTGGTGGACTTCGCGGCCGGGCTGACCTTCGGGCTGCGCGGTTCGATCGAGCGGGTGGCGACCAGGGTCTTCCTGCTGACGCCGGCCGACACCCGGATCGTCAGCGGCGAGCCCGGGGCCCGCCGCCAGGACGGCTTCTACAACCAGAGCTGACGGCAGGGCCGCTCACCGGAGCGGGCCCCGGGCCTTCGGGCCCCCGGGGATCACCGGAACGCGTCGAGACCGGTGAGCGCCTTGCCGAGCACCAGCTGGTGCATCTCCACGGTGCCCTCGTAGGTGAGCACCGACTCCAGATTGCCTGCGTGCCGCATCACGGGGTATTCGAGCGAGATCCCGTTGGCGCCCAGGATGGTCCGGGCCGTGCGGCAGATGTCGATCGCCTCCCGGACGTTGTTCAGCTTGCCGAAGCTGACCTGCTCGGGGCGGAGCCGTCCGGCGTCCAGGCGCCGCCCCAGGTGGTGGGCGAGCAGGATGCCCTTGTGCAGTTCGAGCGCCATGTCGGCGAGCTTGGCCTGGGTGAGCTGGAAGCCGCCGACGGGCCGGCCGAACTGCTCGCGGGTGCGGGCGTACTCCAGCGCGGCCTCGAAGGAGGAGCGCGCCGCGCCCATGGCGCCCCACACGATCCCGTACCGCGCGTGGCTGAGGCAGCCCAGCGGTCCCTTCAGCCCGGTGACGCCGGGCAGCACCGCGTCGGCCGGCAGCCGTACGTCGTCCAGCACCAGCTCGCTGGTGACCGAGGCGCGCAGCGACCACTTGTGCTTGATCTCCGGGGCGGAGAAGCCCGGGGTGTCGGTGGGCACGGCGAAGCCGCGCACGCCCTCGTCGGTCCGCGCCCAGACCACGGCGACCCCGGCGACCGAGCCGTTGGTGATCCACATCTTGCGGCCGCTCAGCACCCAGTCCGTGCCGTCCTTCTTGGCGTGGGTGCGCATGGCGGCCGGGTCGGAGCCGACGTCGGGCTCGGTCAGGCCGAAGCAGCCGATGGTCTCGCCGGCCGCCATGGACGGCAGCCAGCGCTGCTTCTGCTCCTCGGAGCCGTAGGTGTGGATCGCGTACATGGCGAGCGAGCCCTGCACGGAGACCAGCGAGCGGATGCCGGAGTCGGCGGCCTCCAGTTCCAGGCAGGCCAGTCCGTACTGGACGGCGCTCGCCCCGGCGCAGCCGTAGCCGTCCAGGGTCATGCCGAGCGCGCCGAGGGAGCCCAGCTCCCGGGCCAGCTCGCGGATGCCGGGCAGCTCGCCGGACTCGTACCACTGGGCGATGTGCGGGAGCACCCGGTCGGCCGCCCAGGCGCGGACGGTGTCGCGGACGGCGAGCTCCTCGGGGTCGAGGAGGTCGTCGATGCCGATCGGGTCGCCGGGGTCGAAGGGCGGGAGCTTCGCGGGTGCGGACATCGCGGGACCTTTCGAAGGCGCGGGCCGGCGCGGACGGGCGCGGGCCGGTCGAAAACTAGCAGTGGTAGTCACGGCCGGTCGTCGACGTTACGGCCCGGGGTGCCGCGCGTCCAGATCCACCCGGTCAGCCGGCCGGGTGGCGCCGGACGGCCGGTTCGGCGCGGGCCCGCCGGGTGGCGGGCAGGCGGGCGGCCGGGCCGCCGTCGACCCGGGCCCGCGGCACGGCGGCCGCCTCGGCGGCACGGGGCCGGTCCGGCTCGGCGGGCGGCGCGGGCTCCGGCCGGTCGGCGCCGCCGAGCCGGGCGTCGAGATCGGCGGGGTGCTCCATCCTCCGCGGCAGCCGCAGCGCCATCAGCGCGCCGAGCAGCAGCAGCCCGGCGCTGACGACGAGGGTGAGGTGCAGGCCGTGCACGAACGCCTGGCGGGCGGCGGTGCGCAGCGCGTCGCCGGCCGCACCGCCGAGCCGGTCGGCGGTGCGGTACGCCTCGCCGAGGGAGTTGGCGGCGGAGTCGGCGGCCGGTCCGGGCACCCCGGCGACCCGGTGCAGTCCGGGCGCGTAGGCGGCGTTCATCACGCTGCCGAGGAGCGCGATGCCCATGCCTGCGCCCAGTTGGTAGGAGGTCTCGCCGATGGCGGCCGCGCCGCCGGCGCTCTCGGCCGGGGCCTCGCTGAGCATCGACTCGTAGGCGCCGAACAGGGTGGTCTGGAGGCCGAAGCCGAGGAGCACGAAGCCGGTGGTGAGCAGTGCCGGCCGGTCGTCGTAGCCCATCAGGACCAGCAGCAGCACGGCGGCGGCGGTGAGCACGAAGCCCCAGCCGACCATCCGGCGCGGCCCGATCCGGGCCAGGGTGTACGAGCCGGTGGCGCCGGCGGCCATGGCGGCGAAGGTCAGCGGCAGCAGCCGCAGACCGGTCTGAAGCGGGCTGAGCCCGAGGACGAGCTGGAGGTACTGCACCGCGATCAGCTCCAGGCCGACCAGGGCCAGCATGGCGAGCACGATGCAGCCGACGGAGGTGGTGAAGGCGGGCCTGGCGAACATCCGCATGTCGATCAGCGGATGGGTGCGGCGCCGCTGCCGGCGGACGAAGAGCACCAGCAGCGCGGCTCCGGCCAGCAGCGCGCCGATGGTGACCGGGTGCAGGGCGTGCCCGGCGCCCGCCCTCTTGACGCCGACGACCACGCCGAGCACGCCGGCGGCGGCCGTCAGCGCGCCGAGCACGTCCCAGGGGCCCTCGCAGCCGCCGCGGGACTCGGGCAGCAGCTTGCGGCCGAGCGGCAGTATCACCGCCATCAGCGGCAGGTTGATCAGGAAGACCGAGCCCCACCAGTAGTGCTCGACCAGGAAGCCGCCGAGCACCGGCCCGGTGGCCGCGCCTACGGCGGCGACCGCGGTCCAGATGCCGATGGCGGTGGCCCGTTCGCGCCGGTCGGGGAAGACGGCGCGCAGGATGGAGAGCGTGGCCGGCATGATCATGGCGCCGCCGACGCCGAGCAGGGCCCGGGCGGCGATCAGCACCCCGGGCGAGTCGGCGGCCACCGCGAGCGCGGAGGCGGCGGCGAACAGCCCGTAGCCGGCCAGCAGCACCCGGCGCCGCCCGATCCGGTCGCCGAGGGTGCCGAAGAGGATCAGCAGCGAGGCGCAGACCAGGGGGTAGGCGTCCACGATCCACAGCAGCGCGGTGGAGCTCGGCCGCAGGTCCTCGGTCACCGCGGGGACGGCGACGTGCAGGACGGTCGCGTCGAGGGCGACCAGCAGCAGGCTCACACAGAGGACGATCAGGACGACCCAGCGGTTGGCACCGCCGCCGGCGGCGGCGCGGGAGCGCGCTCCGGCCATGGTCGTCACGGACATGTGCGTACCTCCCACTGATGGACGTCCCCCGCACCCGGCGGGCGGCCGGACGGAGGGGGACGTGTCCGGGACGGCCCGGCATCGGGGCGAGTGGTTCGCCAGCGTACGCGAAGGGGCCGGTGGGACGCGTGGTCCAGCTCTCACGGGGCAGACGCACGGCTGTGGTGTGCGCCACGGGTGCGCGCGGCCGCGGCATACCGCCCCGGCCGCCGGGTACCGGCTGCGCGCGGGCCCGCGGGCGCAGCCGCCGCTCGGGCCGTCCGGTCCGGTCGGCGGGGCGCGAGCCGGTCCTCCGCGGTGGTCCCGGCCGCCGAGGCGTGAATTCCGCAGGATGTCCAAACATACTTCCGGAAGAGCCCCCGGAAATCACGGTCCCGAGGTCGCGAACCGTTATGGATAACCAGGGAACAATCCGCAGACCGAGACGGATCCCACATCACATCGTCATCACGAAGAGAGCGGATGGGCGTGGGCTGTCACTCACTCCCTGTAACGTCGATCGGGTGCGTACCGACATCTTCGCCCGGCTGGACCGGGAGCCGGAACCGCCGAAGATAGAGATCCCGCGGATGAGCCGCACCCGTCTCGCCCTCTTCGGCGGGACGTCGGCGTTCTACCTCGCCATCGTCGTGGCCGTGCTGGCCTCGTCCTGGCTGGTGATCATCGACTGGAAGGTCATGCTCTTCCGCCCCTACCAGCAGTGGCCCGAGGTGCACGCGACCCTCGACTACTTCGTGGTGCTGGGGCAGCGCGGACCGACGGCGGTGATGGTCGCGGCCTGGCTGGGCTGGCGCTCCTGGCGCCAGCACACCCTGCGGCCGCTGCTGGTGCTGGGAGCGGCGCTGCTGCTGCTGAACGTCACGGTGGGCGCGGTCAAGCTCGGCCTCGGCCGGCTCGGCCCCCACTACGCCACCCAGATCGGCTCGACCGAGATGTTCGCCGGCGGCGATATATTCCCTTCCGGCCACACCGCCAACGCCGTGGTGACCTGGGGCATCCTCGCCTACCTGGCCACCACCCCGCGGGCCCGCCGGGTGCTCTCGGCGCTCTCCGCGGTGGTGGCCCTGGGCGTCGGCCTGACCACCGTCTACCTCGGCACGCACTGGCTCAGCGACGTGCTGCTGGGCTGGGCGGCGGGGCTGCTGATCCTGCTGTCCCTGCCGTGGTGCGAGCCGCTGATCGCGCGCGCCGAGGCGGTGGTCTTCGCCGCCCGGGAGAAGCTGCGGGCGCGCCGCCGCAGGGCGCCCTCGGTGCCCGTCGCGGCCGGCGGCGCCTGGCCGGCGGCCCACCGGCAGCGGCTCGGCGGCCTGGCCGCGGAGGGGCCGGGCGAGGACGCGGCCCGCGAGCCGGTCGGGGCCTCCGGCGGCGCCCGCACCGCCACCCGCACCACGCTGGCGCACCACTCCCGGCCGCACGGCCCGCCGCGCTCGGAGCGCAGCCCGGTCACCCCGGCCGGCAGCCGCCGTCCGCCGCGCTCCCGCCCGGTCACCGGCGGCTGAGCGCCCGTCCACGCGAGCAGAAGGGCCCCGGACCCCGAAGGGAGAGCCGGGGCCCTTCCTCGTACGCGCGGACCGGGGTCAGCCCACCCAGCAGCGGGTGACCGTGCCGTCGGCGACCTCGAAGTTGATCCGGCCGGCCACGTACTCCAGCGTGATCACCGAGCCGGGCGGCACGGAGCGCCGGGTCGTCCAGCCTCGGCTCTCGGCCAGTCGCCCGGCCTCGGTCTCGTCGAGTCCCACGTACGCGTCCGGCTCGTCGGCGGGCTGTGCGGAAGGGGTCGGAATCGATGCCATGGCCTCACCGTAGGCCGCTGCGGCCGGTGACGGAAGCGGGCCGCGGTCCGCGCCCCCATCAGACCCGCGTCCCCCACCGGTCACGCTTGTGTCACAGGATCTCGACAGCCGTGTCGTACGCGGTCCGTCACCGCGAACGGCTCCGGCGGCCCTATTCCGGACGTCCCCACAAAACCCCGGATGCCCTTTCGGAGGAAATCCCGAGCACCTTCCCGGCCTGTTCGGAAGTCCCCGTTACCCGAATGGAGGAGCGCCTTCCGCAGGCTTTTCCGGCCACCGGTGCGCGCCCTTACCCCTCCCTTACCCCGTCCATTTCGGACGGTCAGCTCCGGCGGCCCCGGAGCATGTCGGCCGCCTTGTAGCGGACCGCGTATCCGGCGTCGAGAACGGAGCCCCGCATCCGGTGCGCGCCGTCCCGCAGCCTGCCGTGCCGGCGCTCGCCGTCGCGCTCCCGCAGCTCGGTGAAGAGCGCCTCGTGGCGGGCGGCGATCGCGACCGGGTCGAAGCGGCGCGAGGCGGCCAGCGCGGCCGCGCCGGCCCGGCGGCGCAGCTCGTCGTCCTCGATGTAGCCCAGCAGCGCCTCGGCCACCGCGTCGGCGTCCCCGACCGGCACCAGGCGCCCGTCCACGCCGTCCTCGATGATCTCCCGGGGCCCGTGCGGGCAGTCGGTGGAGACCACCGGCAGCCCGCACCGCATGGCCTCCACCAGGGTCATCCCGAAAGCCTCCAGGCGCGAGGTCGACACCGCGATGGAGCCCTTGGCCAGCTCGGCGTCCAGCGGGTTGGCGGTGCCCATCAGGGCGACGTGGCCGGTCAGCCCGCGCTCCTCCACCAGCGCCCGCAGGGCGTCCTTCTCGTTGCCGGTGGCGTCGCCGGAGCCGTAGATCCGCAGGCGCCAGTCCGGCCGGGCGGCCACCACCTTGGCGAACGCCTCCACCAGCAGGTCGTAGCGCTTGACCCGGGTCAGCCGCCCGGCCGCCACCACGTACTTGGCCGCCGGGTCGGCCGGCCCGGCCGCCGGCTCCGGCACGCTGTTGGGCACCGCCTCGATCCGCACCGCCGCGGGCAGCCCCAGCCCGCTGCGGTAGGAGCGGGCGTCCGCCTCGGTGACGGTGGTGACGGCGTCCAGCAGCGCGTACCGGTGGCCGATCTCCCGGCGCAGCCGGTAGCCGTGGCTGTCCAGGGTCAGGTGCTCCTGGCCGACCCGCACCGGGCCCGCGGGGGCCTGCCGGGCGATGTGCACGTTGAGGCCGGGCCGGGTGCCGACGACCACGTCGGCGTCCAGCGCCCGCAGGTGCGCCCCGATCCGGGCGTCGGTGAGCCGGCTGTACTGCTTCCACCGCCCGTCCCCGCGCGGGAAGACCCGGGCCGGGCGCCGGTAGTCGGGGTGGTCGCCGTCGTAGTCCGGCGACTTCCTCCGCAGGTCGACCAGGTGCCGCAGCACCACCCCGGCGGGCGCGCCGAGGGTGGGCTGCTCGCGGTGGCGGAACACCGAGACGATCTCGACGTCGTGCCGCTCGGCCAGTGCCTCGGCGAGGTTGAAGGTGGTGCGGATGGTGCCGCCGATGCCATAGGCGTTGTGCAGCAGGAAAGAGATGCGCATCGCGTCGCCGCGTCCCCCGGTTCGATGGAGGCCGGGTCGGTCTTCCCGGCCATCCGCGACCTTACCTTTCGCCGTGCCGCGGGCTTTTCGGACGACCGGGCGGGTCACAGCGGCAGCGACAGCAGCACCCCGGGCCTGATCCGGTTCGGGTCGGCCCCGATCGTCGTGGTGTTGGCCTGGTAGAGGGCCTTCCAGCCGCCGGGGACCCTGAAGCGGCGGGCCACCGCGGAGAGGGTGTCGCCGCCCTGGACGGTGTGCGCCCGGCCGGACAGGCCGTACTGCTTGGCGCAGCTCGGCCAGGCCGACCAGCCCTGCCAGCGCAGCACCTCCTGGCCGACGGTGATCTGCTCCTGCTTGGTGGCGAGGTCGGCCCGGGCGGCGTACTTCAGTCCGCCGTACGCCTCCCAGGTGGTCTGGGCGAACTGCAACCCGCCGTAGTAGCCGTTGCCGGTGTCGATGTGCCAGCGGCCGCCGCTCTCGCAGTCGGCGACGCAGCCCCACGGCCACTGGTCGGTCCGGCAGTCGGCCGGAGCGGGCGCCGAGCCCGGCCCGGGGGCGGGCGGCGGCGGGTGGGCGCCCGGCGCGGCCGCGACGGCGGTGCAGAGGGGCGCGGCCAGCAGGAGCAGCACGGCCGGGGCGAGGGCCGGCCGGAGGCGGGTGTTCGGCATCGGGCCACGCTAGGCAGGGCCCGCCGGGCGCGGGGGCCGCCGCGCGGAGGGCCGGCGCGCGGCCCACCCGGTCGGCACACACCGGCCCGGCCCGCCCGGCCGACGCGCCGGTACGGCACGGGTTTGCTCCGTACGCGTGACCCGGCCGCGCGTCGCCCGTTGAACCCTTCATGAGACGAGCCGGGATCCGCCCGGCATCGCACGTGATGAGTCCGAGGAGCCACCCGTGCCCCGCATGCTCGACGTCAGCGAGGACGTACGCGCCGAGATCGGCGACGAGGAAGCCGACCGGCTGCTCGCCGGCGAGAACGCCCCGGGCAGCTACGACTGCACCTCCTGCCGCACCCCGGGCGACTCCGAGCAGGAGCGCACCAGCACCGTGCTGTTCGTGGGCGAGGAGACGGCCGTGCTGGCCTTCGCCCACGCGACCTGCATCCCGTCCCAGGTGGTGAGGGTGGCCGAGGAGCAGTTGCAGGGCGCCGTCCGGTCCATCACCGCGACCGAGCCGCCGGCCGCCGCCCCCGCCGCCCCGGCGGCCGGCGACCAGGCGGTGCTGGGGGTCACCAGCGGTCTGGTGCTGATCGAGGGCGAGCTGCACCCCGCGCTGGTGGTGGAGCCGACCGCGCCGATCGCCCGTCCCGGTTCGGACGGCGTGATGGACGAGTTCCTGCCGCTGCTGATCGAGCAGGGCTTCCTGCCGGTCGCCGACGTCAACCGCAAGCCCGCCCCGGTGGCCGGCTGGTCGGTGCTGCTGGCCATGGGCCAGCTCCACGCCATCCTTCAGCCGGGCACCGGCGGCGGCAGCCCGGTCGCCTGGTGGCAGGCGCACCAGCCGCTCCAGGTGACGGACGGCTGGCGGGCCGCCGCGAACAAGTCGCACACGGTGCTGGTGTTCGCCGCGCCGGTCGGCTCGATCGGCCAGCAGCCGCGCGAGGACCTGCTGCGGGACGCGCTGGAGAAGGCGGCCGCGGACGGCAGGCTGGTGGCGGGGTCGATGCCGCTGGCCGGCACCTGATGCCGGAGGCCGCCGCCGGCCCCGGGGGCGCTCCGGCCGGTCCGGGCGACGCCGCCCCGGGCCGGCGCGCCGCCCGGCGGCGGCAGGGCTTTCCCGCGCCGGAGGGGGCTGGGCCGCATCCCCCGGGCGGCGGGGTCGTTGGCACCTACGTGCACGCATACGAAGCCTCCCGCCAGCCCTACCACCCGATTCCGTCCATGCGCCCGGCGCACGACCACGGCGCCGGGAACCCGGGACAGGGCCACTCTCCCGCCGCCCAGACGGCCGTCGGGCACATGACCGGGCACCTGTCGGCGGGCGGTTCGGTGACGCGGTCGGCCACGCCCATCTACGACGCGCTGTACTCCGAGTACCTGCGGTCCTTCCGTACGCTGCCGTTCGACCGCAGCGGCGAGGAGGACCTGG
>NZ_PVLV01000257.1 GCF_002982015.1 Streptomyces solincola | reverse complement strand
CCGCCGGGCGCGGGGAGGCGGTGCGGCGCGGGGAGGCGGTGCGGCGCGGCGCAGCCGACGGGGAGGGCTCGATGGTGGCCAGTTCCTCGCGGGCGAGCGCCGGCAGCGGCTCGGGGACCTGGTGCGGCACGGTGAACCCCGCCGCCGGGGCGGGCAGGGGCGGCGGCGCGCTCACGGTGGTGCACGCGGTGAGCACCGCGGCCGCCACCGCGAGCGGGACCAGGAGCGGACGTTGGTGCATGTCTCCTACTGTGCCTGCCGGTTGAGCGGTGCCGGACGCGGTGCGCGGGTGGTCACAGGGCAGGCGCGGTCAGGCGCGTGCCGGTGTCGGCGTCGCGGGCGGTGCCGTCCGGGGACAGGCGGACGGTTCGCAGCGTGGGCGCATCGCCCGGCGTCCATTCCTTGCCGCCGACTCCGACCTTCACCGTCACATCGTCCAGCGCGTCCGCAACGGGCAGCGAGACCTCGGGGGGCGGGGCCAACTGCCGTCCTCCGCTGTGCTGCGGACGGTCCGCGCATCGCCGGCAATGAGGAGGTGCCGAGCGTCCTTATTGAAGTTGGATTCCAGTTGGATGATCACATGGTCGCGGTCGCGGGTCCACCGGGCGGTCAGCCGTACGGGGACGCCGTCGATGGTGAGGCCGGCGGCTGACTTGCCCACGTACGACTTCGCCTTGTCCTGCCGGGCCTCGGTGCGCTCGCTCTGGTCGGCGTACTGCCAGATGCCGAGGATGGCCAGGCTCAAGGCGGCGGCCGCGACCGCGTAGCGGCGGGGAAAGCGGCGAGCCGTTGGCATGGTGGCGGACGCGGGCTCGGGGAGGGCAGTGACGCCGGACGCGGGTGGCGGTTCCACCTGGCCGTACCACGTCGTCTCCGGCCCGCTGCTGTCGTACCACTCCTTGCCCATGCGGGCGACGGTAGCGCGGAGCTGGGCGGCGGTGTGGTGGTCTCCGGACAGGTCGGCCACGGTGGCGCGGGTGATCAGCCACCGGGTGGCTTGATCGCTCATGATGCCGTACGCCCGGATGTCGGCCCGCTCCCCCAGCGCGGC
>NZ_PVLV01000256.1 GCF_002982015.1 Streptomyces solincola | reverse complement strand
TCCAAAGCGCGGACGGCCGTCTCGTACCGCAGCGCGGGCGGCGGGGCGCCGTACTCGCGGGCGAGGTCGGCCAGTCCGTACAGCCCGGCCGCGAACGCCGCGTCCGCACCGCCGCCCGCCCGCTCGCCGCCTGCCGGCCCGCGCTCCCCCCCGGCGTACTGCCCACCGGCGTACTCCCCAGCGGCGTACTCTCCGCCGGCGCAGACCCCGGCGGCCAGCTCCGCCATGTGGTGGGCGTAGAGCCGCCGTTCGCGCCGTCCGTAGCCGCGGTCGGCCGCCCGGTCGCTGCCCGCCGGCGTCCACAGCGCGGCGGTGCGGACCGAGCGCACGGAGGGCGCCGTCGGCATCCGCCCGGCGCGCTCCTGGCGCGCGGTGCGGGTCAGCGCGTAGACGTCGTACTCGTGCTGCGCGAGCCCCCGCGTCAGCCGGTCGCACCAGAGCGCGGACTCCCCCCTGGCGTACGGGTACCCGCCCTCCGTGAGCAGTCCGATCCGCACGGCACACCCCCATCCCTTCCGGCCCGGTGGCCAGTGCCGTCGGGCGCGGTGACCGGCGGCGGGATGAAGGTAAGCGGATATGCGGGTGGCTCGGCGGACGGTTGTCCGTCGCGCCACCGGAAGGGGTGAATACTCGTAACTTCCGACCGGTCCGGGCGTTTCGACGCGCTAGAGCGCGACCCGTGTGCGGTTCGGACACGGAATGGCGATGCGGTGCCCCATTCCGTTTCGCGTGCGGTCCGTCGGCGAGCGGAAAGTGACCGGTCGGGGGCTGTCGGCCCGGCGTCGCCGGCCATCGGGACACCGGTCGCCGGAAGCATTCCACTGGACGGGCGACGTCATGCGCGGCGCGCGAGGCGAACGAGGGGCGCGCGATGCGCGTCCGGCGGACGCGCCCGGCGTACGGCCGCCCCTCCCGCGCCCGAACCACCCTGGACCGGCCGGCCCCCGCCGGATCGGTCGCCCGGCCTCAGCCCTTCGGGAACGCCCAGGGGTTGGCGCGGCACGTGACGCCCTCGAGGTCCAGGGACTTGGTCTGCTGCTGCATCACCGGGGCCAGGGAGCCCTCGGTGGCGCAGTTGACGTGGTTGTGCCCGAGCCGGTGCCCGACCTCGTGGTTGATGAGCATCTGGCGGTAGGCGAGCATCGCCTTCGGCCCGTAGGTCTGCGAACCCCGCGCCCAGCGGTAGGCGTTGATCATGACCCGTTCCGTCGCCGCGGAGTCGCAGGAGACGTTGTCGACGGTGGTGTCCAGACCGGACTTGGCGCACCAGAGGGCCGTGGTGCCGGGGCTGGCGAGGGTGATGACGAAGTCCGGCTCCCCGCTGGAGATCCGCTCGAAGGTCATCGCGCCGCCGTGCGCCCAGCTGCGCCTGTCGTTCAGGGTCTCCCGCACGGCGCGGGCGAACATCCCCGCGTCGAGGCCGAGGCCCTTCTCCACGTCGATCCGGTAGCGCCATTTCTTGCCCTTGCCGGGGGCCTTGTCGGCTCCGGGCACCGCGTCGAACGCGTCGGGCCCGGCGAGCTTCGGGTCCATCGGGAGCTGGCGGGACATCAACTGGGCGTATGTGGGCGGGGTGACGCGCCCCTCGGAGCGGTCCGGTCGCTCGGCGCGCGCGTCCGGCCCCTGGCCGGCCGACTCCTCCGCGCCGTTCTTGCCGGCCGTTCCGGAGTCGTCGAGACCGGGCGCGGCGCTGACGCCCGCCGCCCGGGACACCGGGCCGTCCGGTCCGGCGCCGGTCACCTGACCGGCCACCACGACGGCCAGGACGGTGGTCACGGCGGCGGCCGCGATGCCGGTGAGGGTCCGGGCCAGACCGCCGCCCGGGCCGGAGCCGCCGGGCCCGGTCTGCTCAGCGTCGAGCGGCCCGTCCGGACCGCCGGGGCCGTCCGGGCCCGCGGGAGCGGCAGGACCGGCCGGAGCACCGGGACGCCGCTCGGCGGCGTCGGCGGGGCGGGCGGTCATCCCGTTCCCCGGCCCCGGCGGCGGGTCGAACGCCTCCAGGAAGTCGGAACGCGGGCCGGGCCGCACCCTGGCCGTGTTCGCCGGGCCGACCGGCCGGGGGCGGAACGCGGGGGCCGCGGTCCGGCCGGCCGGAGCGGGGCCGCGGTCCGCGCCGCGCCCCTCGGGGTGGCCGCCCCGCACCCGCTGCGGCTCCGCTCCGGCGCTGTGGTGCTGCTCCGGATGGTGTGGTTCGGGCCCTCGGGGGGCCGCGGCCTTGCGGCGGCGGCCACTGCCGGTGCGGGCCGCCTCGTCTCCCAGCGGCGCGAAGACGCCGCCGGCTCCTATGGCGCTGTCGGCGTCACCGGCCGGCCGCGGTCGCTCGGCGCCCTGGGGCGCGGAACCCTTGCGGCTGTGTCGTCCCACGCCCCGGATCAGCTCCTGCCGTCGTCTTCGGCGCCGCCGTCAGCGCCCTCGTGCCGGGCGCTTCCGCCACGGTCGCCGTGGTCGGTTGCGCCGCCGTCGCCCTCACGACCGCTGACGCCGCCGTCCGCCGCGCGGTTGCGGCCGTGACCGGCGTCACCGCCGACGGCGCCGGCGGGCCCTGCGGCGCGGTCGCGGATCAGCTCCCGCACGGCCGTGGCGACCGTCTCCGGGTACTCCATCATCGCCACGTGGCCGGCGTCCGGGAGGGTCAGCATCCGTGCGCCGCGGAACGCGGTCGCCGCCCGGGCGGCCATCCGGAACCCGACGAGCTGGTCGCGGCCGCCGTAGACGAGCAGGGTCGGGGCGAGCACCCGCTCGGCCTGCCGCCACAGCCCGTGCTGGCCGCCCAGGGTGTAGGCGTCGACCAGGCCGCGGGTGGAGCGGGCCATGGCGTCCCAGAAGTAGGGGAGGGCGAGACGGCGCTCCATCTCCTCCACCGCGTTGCGGAAGCCCTCGTCGGTGACCCGGCCGGGATCCCCGTAGCAGAGGGCCATCACCCCGCGGACGCGCTGCTCGGCGGTCCACCCTCGGGTGAGCCGGGTCAGCAGGGCGGCGGCGCCGGGCAGCGCGAGCAGGGCGGTGGGCCAGGCGGTGCGCTGGGCGCGCAGTTCGGGGAGCGCCGGGGAGACCAGCGTCAGGGTGCGGACGAGGTCGGGGCGCACGGCGGCGACCCGGGTGGCGACCGCGCCGCCCAGCGAGTTGCCGAACAGGTGGACCGGCCCGCGGCCGCCGGCGTCGAGCAGCCGGATCACGGCCCGGGCATGGCCGGTGACGGAGTAGTCGCCGTCGTCCGGGGGCGGCGAGTCGCCGAAGCCGGGCAGGTCCACCGCCTCGCCGTCCACGACGTCCGCCAGCAGCGGCATCAGCGCCGACCAGTTCTGCGAGGAGCCGCCGAGGCCGTGGACGTAGAGGGCCGGCGGCAGTCCGGTGCGCTCGGCGGGGCGTTCGCGGACGTTGAGCGTCAGACCGGGCAGCGTCACGGTGCGCAGCCGCTCCCCCTCCGCGACCCGCACGGCGCTCACCCGGGGGCCGGCCGCGGTGGCGGCGAGGGCGTCCGGCAGCTCGGTCGAAGACATGCGCCAATGTTACGAGAGGATCACGCTCGCCCTGGTGTGTTCGCCGTCACAGGCCGCGCCGCCGGCCGCCTGGCGTCGCCCGGGGGGCGCTGCCTACGCTCGTATCGAACGTGCGCGGTTACGTCGGCCCCTGCCGGAAACCCGCTGTGGCGGGTACCGCGGCACTCGCGGAGGCGAGTCGAAGCGGTCCGGGTCCGGCTCCCGGTCCGGGACCGGCTCCTGGGGCGGATCGCGGGACCGATCGCCGTCGATGCCATGCCGATCGAGAGGGAGCACATGACCATCGATCCGACTGATGCCGAGACCTTCGACCGGAACGAGGCGGAGGAGGCCGCGGCCCGCGCCGAGGAGGAGTCGGCCGCCGGGCGGGAGGAGGCGACCGCGCTGGAGGCTCCCGAGGCGGATGTGGCCGAGCAGCGGGCGGAGCTCCAGCAGCGCGCCGACGATCCGCTGACCGGCGTCGACCCCTCCACCGCGAACGAGGCGGACGCCGTCGAGCAGACCCGGCTGGTCGGCCAGGACGACGACGACTACCGCTGAGCCGGCAACCGCCCTACGCCGCCGGTCCGCGGGCCCGGAGGCGGAACCTCCGGTTTGACCGGTTCAACGTTGGAATATTGCCGAACGGAGACATGCGGATGCCGGACGGTGGCGTCCGGTACGTGAAATTCTGCGCTCGCACCGCGCACAGGCGGGTTACCCAAAAGTACGATGACGGACGCGGCGCACACCGCGCGTGAATCGATTCCAGGAGGCGGCGTGACAGCCATCGAGCAGACGGAGGCGGCGCGCCCGAGGGGCACCCGGCTCCCGCGCCGGGCCCGGCGCAATCAGTTGCTGGGCGCGGCCCAGGAAGTGTTCGTGGCGCAGGGCTACCACGCGGCGGCGATGGACGACATCGCCGAGCGCGCCGGAGTCAGCAAGCCGGTGCTCTACCAGCACTTCCCGGGCAAGCTGGACCTGTACCTGGCGCTGCTCGACCAGCACTGCGAGTCGCTGCTCCAGGCGGTGCGCACCGCACTGGCCTCGACGACGGAGAACAAGCAGCGCGTGGCCGCCACGATGGACGCCTACTTCGCGTACGTGGAGGACGAGGGCGGCGCGTTCCGGCTGGTCTTCGAGTCGGACCTGACCAACGAGCCGGCGGTGCGCGAGCGCGTGGAGCGGGTGTCGCTGCAATGCGCCGAGGCCATCTCGGAGGTCATCGCCGAGGACACCGGGCTGTCCAAGGACGAGTCGATGCTGCTGGCCGTCGGCCTGGGCGGGGTGTCCCAGGTGGTCGCCCGCTACTGGCTCTCCAGCGCGTCCCCGATCCCCCGGGACACCGCCGTCCAGCTCCTCACCTCGCTGGCGTGGCGGGGCATCGCGGGCTTCCCGCTGCACGGCAGCGAGGGCAACTGACCCCGACCGCCCCGGGGCGCGGCCGCTGTTCGCTCCTGGCGTGCGACGGCGCGCGGCTTCGTGTCCCCTCGCCGGGCTAATGTGTCGAGCGTACGGCGCGGTCGACCGCGCAACGCTGACCGTTCGGAGGGACATAGCCGTGGAGGTCAAGATCGGCGTGCAGCACGCGCCCCGGGAGATCGCTCTGGAGAGCGGGCAGTCCGCCGAGGAGGTGGAGCAGCTCGTCGCCCAGGCTCTGGCCGGGAAGTCGCAGTTGCTGAGCCTGACGGACGACAAGGGCCGCAAGGTGCTGGTGCCGGCGGAGCGGATCGCCTACGTGGAGATCGGCGAGCCGTCGGTCCGACGGGTGGGCTTCGGCACGCTCTGAGCGGTGGTAGCGCCGCCGTGGCGGCGGTACGAGGAGGGGCCCGGCGGTTCGACCGCCGGGCCCCTCCTCATGCCCGCGCCCAGCCCCGGACCCGGCGGATGATTGTTTCCCTGGCGCATCGGGTACTACGGCTGTGACCGTTTTGCCCGCCCCGCCGTACGCGAGGTGATCCGCAGTGTTCTGGGAAGCTCTCGGCTCCGTCGTGCTCGGACTGGCACTCTCCTGGGCCGCCGCCCACCGGCTCGACGACCGGCTCCCCGCGCGCCGCGTGGTGCTCGGCGCCGGCACGCTCGGCGCCCTGTTCGGAGCGCTGGTCACGCACGCTGCGCTCGGTCCGGGCAACACCCCCGGCACCCTCGTCGGGGCCGTCGCGGTCGCCGCGGTGGTGCTGTCCCTGCTGCTGCGCCCGAGGCCGAGCAGCCGCCGGGACCGGATGGGCCGATCAGCCGCCACCCCGACCTGACGCCCGTCCGGCCGCGCGGCGGACCGACGGCCTGCCGACCGGCCGGGCGGCGGGCCTGGTGGTACGTCAGAGGCAGGTCAGGCCGCGAGGCCCAGTGCGGCCATCCGCTTGGTGTGCGCCTTGGTGATCCGGGAGAACATCTCGCCGACCGCCGCCAGGTCGAAGCCGTCCGCGACCCCGCCGACCAGCATGGTCGACAGCGCGTCCCGGTCCGCGACCACCCGCTGGGCCTGCGACAGCGCCTCCCCCATCAGCCGGCGCGCCCACAGGGCCAGCCGCCCGCCGAGCCGGGGATCGGCCTCGATCGCGGCCCGCACCTTCTCCACGGCGAAGTTGCCGTGGCCGGTGTCGTCCAGCACCGCGACCACCAGCGCCCGGGTGTCGGAGTCCAGCCGGACCGCCACCTCCCGGTAGAAGTCACTGGCGATCGAGTCGCCGACGTACGCCTTGACCAGGCCCTCCAGCCAGTCCGACGGGGCGGTCTGCCGGTGGAACTCGTCCAGCGCCTTCGCGAACGGCTCCATCGCGCCGGTCGGCTCCGCGTCGATGGCGGTCAGCCGGTCCCGCAGCCGCTCGAAGTGGTGGAACTCGGCGGACGCCATCTTGGCCAGCTCCGCCTTGTCCGCCAGCGTGGGCGCCAGCTTGGCGTCCTCGGCGAGCCGCTCGAAGGCGGCCAGCTCGCCGTACGCCAGCGCGCCCAGCAGGTCCACCACGGCGGCCCGGTAGTGGGGCCGGGCGGAGGCGGCGGCCCAGTCCAGGGCGGCGATCCCGGTCGGCTGCGCCGTCACGCCGTCAGCGGCGTCGGCAGCGGTGCGGGCAGAGGTGTCAGCGGGGTCAGGCGTCTCCATGCAGCGCACAATAGCCCGCCCGTCCTGTCCCGGAAGGCCCGGTCTTCCCCGGCGCCGCACACCCCCGTCCCACTGTGACCTCCACCTCCTTGTGAATTGGCTCAACACGCCTGCGCCGTTCCGGGGTACAGTGGTAATGCGCCTGCTGAGCATGCAGTGATTTCCGCATGCACTCGGCGGGCCGTCTCATGAATGAGGATGCCCGGTCGGTGGCCCGATCGGCTCCGAACCGACAGCCCTCCGTGCGCGCGTCAGCGACGTACGGGAGGGGACCCTCAGCGGTATGACGCTAGAGCGACGGAAGTGGTCCCGCGCCACCCGACGGTCTTGGTACGGGCTGCGGCCCGGTACGGCCCGCGGCCGGACGTGACCGGCACGGTTCAGCACGGTAAGACCCCCAGCGTTCGCCTCATGCCGCGTCTCACAGAAGAGGCAGCACCCTGACTACGACTTTCCGAGAGCTCGGAATCCTTTCCGAGACGGCCGAGGCCCTCGAAGCCGTCGGCATCACCAGCCCCTTCCCCATCCAGGAGATGACCCTCCCGGTCGCCCTCTCCGGCTCCGACGTCATCGGCCAGGCCAAGACCGGCACCGGCAAGACGCTCGGCTTCGGCCTTCCGCTGCTGGAGCGGGTCACCGTCCCCGCCGACGTCGAGGCCGGCCGCGCCCGCCCCGACCAGCTCACCGACGCCCCGCAGGCGCTGGTGGTCGTGCCGACCCGCGAGCTGTGCACCCAGGTCACCAACGACCTGCTCACCGCCGGCAAGGTGCGCAACGTGCGCGTCCTCGCCATCTACGGCGGCCGGGCCTACGAGCCCCAGGTCGAGGCGCTGAACAAGGGCGTCGACGTGGTCGTCGGCACCCCCGGCCGGCTGCTCGACCTGGCCGGCCAGCGCAAGCTGGACCTCTCCCACGTCAAGGCCCTCGTCCTGGACGAGGCCGACGAGATGCTCGACCTCGGCTTCCTGCCGGACGTCGAGAAGATCATCAACATGCTTCCGGCGCGCCGGCAGACCATGCTGTTCTCGGCGACCATGCCGGGCGCGGTCATCGGTCTGGCCCGCCGCTACATGTCGCAGCCCACCCACATCCGCGCCACCGCGCCGGACGACCAGGGTGCGACCGTCGCCAACATCACCCAGCACGTCTACCGCGCCCACTCCATGGACAAGCCGGAGATGGTCTCCCGCATCCTCCAGGCCGAGGGCCGCGGACTGGCGATGATCTTCTGCCGGACCAAGCGGACCGCGGCCGACATCGCCGAGCAGCTCGAACGGCGCGGTTTCGCCTCCGGCGCGGTCCACGGCGACCTCGGCCAGGGCGCCCGCGAGCAGGCGCTGCGCGCCTTCCGCAACGGCAAGGTGGACGTCCTCGTCTGCACCGACGTCGCGGCCCGCGGCATCGACGTCGAGGGCGTGACGCACGTCATCAACTACCAGTCCCCCGAGGACGAGAAGACCTATCTGCACCGGGTCGGCCGCACCGGCCGCGCGGGGGCCAGCGGCACCGCGATCACCCTGGTCGACTGGGACGACATCCCGCGCTGGCAGCTCATCAACAAGGCGCTGGAGCTGGGCTTCAACGACCCGCCGGAGACCTACTCCACCTCCGCGCACCTCTACACCGACCTGAACATCGCCGAGGGCACCAAGGGCGTACTGCCGCGTGCCGAGCGGACCCGGGCCGGTCTGGACGCGGAGGTGCTGGAGGACCTCGGCGAGACCGGCGGCCGAGGCCGCTCCGGCGGTCGTCCGCCGCGCTCGTCCCGAGGCCCGGAGCGGTCCGACCGCTCCGACCGGGCCGAGCGGACCGAGGAGCGCCCCGCGCGCACCCGCGCCCCGCGCCGCCGGCGCCGCACCCGCGGCGGTGAGCCGGTCGGCTCCGCCCCGGTCGCCGAGACCACCGCCTCGGCCCCGGCCGCCCCGGTGGCCCCCGCCGAGGACGGCTCCGCCGGACCGCGTACGCCGCGCCGCCGGCGCCGCACCCGCGTGGGCGCCCCGTCGGCGGCCACCGCCGCGGCGCCCGCCCTGGAGACGGCCCCGGCCCCGGTCGAGGAGGCGGCTGCGGTCGCGGTGGCCGAGGCTCCGGCCGAGACCAAGCCCCGCCGCACCCGTACCCGTAAGGCGGCCGCCGCGGAGGCGAGCCCGGTCGCGGTCGTGGAGACGGCTCCGGTCGTGGAGCCGGCTGCCGTCGTGGAGCCGGTGGCGGAAGCCGCGGTGACCGAGGCCCCGGCCGAAGCCAAGCCGCGCCGCACCCGTAAGAAGGCGGTCGCCGCCGCCCCGGTCGAGACCGTGACCGAAGAGGTCGAGGCCAAGCCCCGCCGGACCCGCAAGAAAGCCGTCGCCGCCGCCCCGGTGGAGACCGCCGCCCCGGTGGAGACCGAGGCCGTCGACACGGTCGAGGCCAAGCCCCGCCGCACGCGCAAGAAGGCCGTCGCCGCCCCGGCGGAGAGCGCCGCCCCGGTCGGGACGGAGGCTGTCGAGGCCGAGGCCAAGCCGCGCCGCACCCGCAAGAAGGCCGTCGCCGCGGTCGAGACGACCGACGCGGCCACGGCGGCCGACGCCGCCGACACGGCCGAGGTCAAGCCGCGCCGCACCCGCAAGAAGGCCGTCGCGGCCGTCGAGACGGCGGACGCGGCGGTCGAGACCGCGGCCAAGCCCCGCCGGACCCGCAAGAAGGCGGTCGCCGCGGAGCCGGAGCAGCCGGTGGGCTGACCGTTCGCGGTCGGCACGCCCCGGCGGCCCCGTCCCATCCCTGCGGGGGTGGGGCGGGGCCGCCGCCGTTCGCGGGCGCCCCGCCCCCGGGCCGCCCGGTTAGCCTCGTTCCATGAGCCGTCCGCCCACCTTCGTCCCGCCGCCCGGGACCCACCCGTACCGGCTGCGCACCGCGCGCGGCGACTTCGCCGTGCTGGACACCGCCCCGCCGGGCGGGGCCGGGAGCACGCGCGGCACCGCGCTGCTGGTGCCCGGCTACACCGGGTCCAAGGAGGACTTCATCGCCATGCTGCCGCCGCTGGCCGAGGCGGGCTGGCGGGTGGTGGCGGTGGACGGGCGCGGGCAGTACGAGAGCGAGGGGCCGGACGACGAGTCGGCGTACGCGCTCGCGGAGCTGGCGCGCGACCTGCTGGCGCAGGCCGAGGCGCTCGGCGCGGGCCCGGTGCATCTGCTGGGGCACTCGCTGGGCGGTCTGGTCGCCCGGTCCGCCGTACTGCTGGATCCGGCGCCGTTCCGGTCGCTGACCCTGATGTCGTCCGGCCCCGCGCAGGTCGCGCCCGACCAGCGGGACAAGGTCAAGCTGCTGGGTGACGCGCTCGCCGTGATGGACATGGAGCAGGTGTGGCAGGCCATGCGCGCGCTGGACCCGCCGGAGGAGGCCGAGGAGGCGGCGGGCGGCGACCGGGAGGATCTGCGCCGGCGCTGGCTGCGCAACAACCCGGCCCAGTTGCGGGCCACCGGGCGGCAGCTCACCGTGGAGCCGGACCGGGTGGAGGAGCTGGCGGCGCTGGGCGGCCGGCTTCCGCTGCACGTGCTGTCCGGCGTACGGGACGAGGTGTGGCCGGTGCCGCTGCTGGACGACATGGCCGAGCGGCTGGGGGCCCGGCGGACCCTGATCGCGGGCGCCGAGCACTCCCCCAACACCGACCGGCCGGTCGAGACGTCGGCGGCGGTCGCGGACTTCTGGGCGGCGGCGGACCTTCCCCGCTGACGCGACCCGCCGTCGTCAGAGCCGCGAGCGCAGGTGGTCCCAGAAGCCGTCCCGCAGGGCGCGGCGCAGCACGGCGTGGCCGCGCAGGGAGCGGCTGAGCAGCCGTTCGGCCTCGATGAGCAGATCCTGGTCGACGGGTCCGGGCAGGTAGGGGTGGCCGGGGAGGAGTTCGGCGAGGAAGGCGGGGCCGCGTTCGCCGTACCAGGTGGCGGCGATCCGCTGGCCGACGAAGCGGACCTCGTCGCGGGAGGGCGGCGGCTCGCCCTCGTTCTCGTAGGTGGTGACCTGCCGGCGGGTGACGTAGGGGCGGCAGAACTCCTGGTCGAAGGTGCGGTTGCTGTCGGCTTCCCAGACCAGCGCCTCGGCCTGGTTGCGGCCCTCGGCGGCCTCGATGCCCCACAGGTGGACGCGGGCGCCGTAGCCCTGGGCGGCCTCGACGGCGGAGACCAGGTCCTCGTCGCCGCCGACCAGCGCGGCGTCGCTGATGGCGCGGTGGCGGGCGAGTGACTCCAGGTCGGAGCGGATGAGGGAGTCGACGCCCTTCTGCTGGTTGTTGGCGTTGAGGTTGCCGAGGCGGACCTTGACGTCGGGCAGTTCGGCGATCACCTGCTGCTCGGGGGTGTGGATGCGGCGGCGGGCCCCGTCGTACCAGTAGACGCGCAGCAGCCGGCTGTCGGCGAAGATCGTGCGCGCCTTGTCGATGAAGGCGTCGATCAGCCCCTCGGCGTCCAGGTCGAAGGAGCGCCGGTCCTCGGTGCCCACGCACAGCAACCCGGCCGCAGCATGGACGTAACCCGCGTCGACGAAGATGGCGTGCGTGGACGGGGTCCTGGCCACCTCGGCGAGGATCCGGCGCAGCAGGTCGTCGGTGCGGTCCAGGCGGGCGCCGAGCCGGGCCACCGGGTCGGCGTCGCCCCGGGGGGCGGGCGGGTCTGCGATGTCGTCGTTCATACCCGAGCCATTGTCGGCCACGTGTCGGCCGCCGACCGACACCGGGACACCGTTCGTTAGACGATCGAAAGTTTTATTTAGCGTAGGGAATGTTTGCAGGGTGCACGGCGTTGGCACTCATACGCACAGCGTCCCGGCCGCATCGGCGGTCCGGGCGCGGCGCCACTCATGTTCTCCACTGGAGGATCGACTCACCGACGAAGGGAGAAGCCCCATGCGCTTCGAAATCCTGCGACTGGACGACATCGACGGCACGCCCGTCGACAGCACCGTCGTGGACGCCGCCTCCGTCAACACCATCGTGCAGCAGGCCGCCGCTATCGGTCAGCGCATCTGGATCCGCCCGGCCGAGGCGCCCGCCTCGTAGTGCGGTCCGCACAGCCGGCGTAAGAACCACCGCGCCCCCGCACGGACTCCCCCGCACCCGGGAGAATCCGTACGGGGGCGCAGTGCGTCCGCCCGTGCCGGGGCTCAACCGCCCCGGACCACCTGGGTGACGCCGTTGATGATCTGCTGGACGGCGATGGCGGAGAGCATCATCCCGGCCAGCCGGGTCACCAGCACGACGCCGCCGTCCTTGATGACCCGGATGATCAGCAGCGAGTAGCGCATGGTCAGCCAGAGCACCACGTGCATGGCGGCGATGGCGGACCAGACCGCGATCTGCCCCGTGGCGCCCTGGGCGTGCTGCACGGCGAGGATGACGGAGACGATGGCGCCCGGTCCGGCGAGCAGCGGCATGCCCAGCGGTACGAGGGCGACGTTGACGTCCTTGGTCTGCTTGGGCTCGTCGGTCTTGCCGGTGAGCAGGTCGAGCGCGATGAGCAGCAGGAGCAGCCCGCCGGCGATCATCAGGGCGGGCACCGAGACGTGCAGATAGGCCAGGATCTGCTGGCCGAGGATGCCAAAGACGGTGATCACGCCGAAGGCGACGGCGACGGCCTGCCAGGCCATCCGGCGCTGCACCTTCACCGGCCGGCCGGAGGTCAGCGCCAGGAAGATCGGGGTGATCCCCGGGGGGTCCATGATGACGAAGAGGGTGAGGAAGAGGGAGCCGAAGACGGCGAGGTCGAACACGGTGGTGCCTTGCGGGAGAGGGTGTACGTGCGGAGGTGCGCCGCCGCGCGTTCGTGGCGGCGGCAGGCAGCCGCGCGGGCGCACGGGGGCGCGGCGCGGCGGTGCGGGGAGTGCGGGCCGGGCGGTCCCGGTGCGGGTCAGGCCCCGGGGGCGGCAGGTCCGCCGGCGCCCGGCACCGGGAAGGCGCCGGTGGCCCGGCGGGTGATCTCGCCGTAGATCTCCGGGTCGGTGGTGTACTCGCCGAGCCGGCAGGTCTTGCGGCTGCCGTGGTAGTCGCTGGAGCCGGTGGTCAGCAGTCCGTGGTCGGCGGCGAGGGCGCGCAGCCGCTCGCGCGCGGGCCCGTCGTGGTCCATGTGGTCCACCTCGACGCCGTCCAGGCCGCAGGCGGCCAGCTCGGCGATGACGGACTCGGGGACGGTGCGGCCGCGCTTGACGGCGAGCGGGTGGGCGAAGACGGCGACCCCGCCGGCGCCCTTGATCAGCCGGACCGCGGTGAACGGGTCGAGTTCGTGCTTCGGCGCGTAGGCGCGGCCGCCGTCGGCCAGCCACTCGGAGGTGAAGGCGTCGGAGACGGTGGGCACGACGCCCAGCTCGACGAGCGCCTCGGCGACGTGGGGGCGGCCCACCGAGCCGCCGGCCGCGATGGCGGCGACCCGTTCCCAGGTGACGGGCACGCCCAGCTCCCGGAGCTTGCCCACCATGGCCTGGGCGCGCGGCACGCGGTCGTCGCGGACCAGCTCGCGCTCGCGGGCCAGCTCGGGCTCGTCGGGGTCGAAGAGGTAGGCGAGCATGTGCAGGCCGATGCCGTCGATGCGGCAGGACAGCTCGGCGCCGGTGACGAGGGTGAGGCCGGCCGGGAGGGCGTCGATCGCCTGCGCGTACCCGCGGGTGGTGTCGTGGTCGGTCAGCGCGACCACGTCCAGCCCGGCGGCCGCGGCGGCCCGGACCAGCTCGGCGGGGGTGTCCGTGCCGTCGGATGCCGTGGAGTGGGTGTGCAGGTCGATGCGCACGGGCGGACTCCGGACGGGCTCGCGGGCGGACAGGGGACGCTCCAGGATAACGGCCCCCGCTCCCGCCCCGTCCCGCCCGGCTCAGTCCAGCAGCTTGGGGGTGAGCGCCCCGCAGGGAAGCAGCTCGATCTCGGCGCCGGCCTCGCGCAGGTCGGTGAGGACCAGCTCGTCGTAGAGCAGCATCCCGGACTTCTCCGGCCAGACGACGGCCCACAGCCACAGTCCGCACGCCTCGCCGGCGAAGACGGCCCGGTCCTCCGGGGCGCCGTTGACGCTCCACAGCGGGGTGGGCCGGCCGGCCGCGAGCACCTTGGCGTGCGGGCGGGCGTCGATCCTCATGTACGGGGCCGGGTCGGGGCCCTCCACGCCGGCGTACCGCGCGCCGAGGCCGACGGCCGGCTCCTCGGCGATCAGCAGCAGCTCGCCGACGCCGCCGAGCGGGGCGGGGCCGGAGCAGGCGACGACGGTGGCGCGGCCCCCGCTGCGGTCGTCACCGGCGTAGGCGACGCCGGTGAACAGCCAGCCGACCGGCAGCGGCCAGGGCATCCAGACGGGGACCCGGGCCCGGTGGGTGGCCACGCCCAGGGCCTCCACGCTGGGCGGGATGACCGGCTGCAGCGGGTGGACGGCGCCGTGCGTCTCGCACTGCCACGCGTCGGAGAAGAGACCGGGCGTCCGGACCCGGCCTCCGCACTTCGGACAACTGGGTTCGCCCCTCATAGCCTTCCACGGTCCTCCCCGGGCGTCGGCTCGTCAAGGACGATCACCCGTTCGGGCACCCGCCCGCGCATATAGGTGTAGCTTGCATCCATTAGCCTGTCTAACTTATTATGTGCATATAGCACCTACTCCGCCTCACCACGCACGACGGCACGAAGGAGCCAGTCACATGCACGGAAAGGACGCCCCAGCCCTCACGGCGGACCGGCCGGTCACGACCGCCCAGGACGATCCGCTGGACCAGGGAGCGGAAACGGGCAGCATCCTCAAGCAGCCCAAGGCCGTCTGGGCCACCGCGGGCGCGTCGGTCGTCGCCTTCATGGGCATCGGCCTGGTCGACCCGATCCTGCCGTCCATCGCGCAGGGCCTGCACGCCGACCCCAGCCAGGTCTCCCTCCTCTTCACCTCCTACTTCCTGATCACCGCCGTGGCGATGCTCGTCACCGGCTTCGTCTCCAGCCGCATCGGCGGCAAGAAGACCCTGCTGGCCGGCCTCGCCCTGGTGATCGTCTTCGCCGCGCTGTCCGGCACCTCCGGCTCGGTCGGCGAACTGGTCGGCTTCCGGGCCGGCTGGGGCCTCGGCAACGCCCTGTTCGTCTCCACCTCGCTCGCCGTGATCGTCGGCGCGGCGGCCGGCGGCAGCGCGGCGGCGATCCTGCTGTACGAGTCGGCGCTCGGCCTCGGCATGGCCTGCGGCCCCCTGCTGGGCGCGCTGCTCGGCGACGCGAGCTGGCGCTACCCGTTCTTCGGCACGGCGGCGCTGATGGCGGTCGGCTTCCTGTGCATCTCCGGCTTCCTCAAGGAGCAGCCGAGGCCCGCCCGCAAGACCTCCCTCACCGACCCGCTGAAGGCGCTGGGCCACGGCGGGCTGGCCTCCGCCGCCGCGTCCGCCTTCTTCTACAACTACGCCTTCTTCACGGTGCTGGCGTTCACCCCGTTCGTCCTGAACATGACCCCGTACAAGTCCGGCGCGGTCTTCTTCGCCTGGGGCGTGCTGCTCGCGGTCTTCTCGGTGCTGGTGGCCCCGCGGCTCCAGACGCGCTTCGGCTCGCTCAAGGTGCTCGGCGGCTCCCTGGTGCTGCTCGCCGCGGACGTGGTCGTCCTCGGCTACGGCGACCACGCCACGGCGGTCGTCTGCACCGTCCTGTCCGGCGCGTTCATCGGCGTGAACAACACCGTCTTCACCGAGCTGGCCCTCGGCGTCTCGGACGCGCCGCGCCCGGTGGCCAGCGCCGGCTACAACTTCGTCCGCTGGTTCGCGGCGGCCGCGGCGCCCTTCCTCGCCCCCAAGATCGAGGAGTGGACCGACGTCCACATCCCCTTC
Organism: Streptomyces solincola; assembly: GCF_002982015.1. GTDB lineage: Bacteria > Actinomycetota > Actinomycetes > Streptomycetales > Streptomycetaceae > Streptomyces > Streptomyces solincola. The sequence goes on along the minus strand of NZ_PVLV01000256.1, from coordinate 466 downwards.
GTGGTCGCCGGCGCGGCCGCCCTGATCGGCGCGGGCATCGTCTGGGCCCGCCGCCGGGCCCTCAGCCACGAGGCCGAGGAGCTCCAGCCGCGCCACGCGGTCGAGGACTCGGTGACGGTCTTCGCCAACTGAGGGCCCGCCTCGATCCGTTGCGGTGAAAATGGACGGATGACGCAACGCAGGCGGAGCTGGCTGATCGGTACGGGAGCGCTCCTGGTCCTCGCCGGACTGGGGGCCTTCTTCGCCTTCCAGGGGCTGGACCGGGCGGACAAGTGGGCGAGTGTGCTGGGCTTGTTCGTCGGGGTGGCCGGCTTGGCTCTGGCCGTGTACGGGGCTCGTGCGCCCGGGCAGTCGGCGGACGGGGCGACGGCCGGGGGCTCCATCAACCAGGTCCGGGGTGTGGCCGGTGACGTGACCATCGGCGCACCCCGTCCAAGTTCGCCCCCTCCCCCCGGGTCCACTCCCC
>NZ_PVLV01000255.1 GCF_002982015.1 Streptomyces solincola | reverse complement strand
GAGCTGAGACCCGGAGGAGGACGGAAAACGGGCCGGTCCGTGGGGGGGGATACGGACCGGCCCGTTTTCCGTCCTCCTCCGGGTCTCAGCTCCGGGCGGCCCAGATGTTGGCGCCGGCGGTGTCCACCGCGTAGGAGTCGATCTCCGCCAGCTCCTCCCCGGTCAGCGGCGCGGCCGACAGCGCGGCGAGGTTCTCCTCGAGCTGCCGCACGCTGGACGCGCCGATCAGCGCGGAGGTCATCCGCTCGTCGCGCAGCACCCAGTTCAGCGCCAACTGCGCCAGCGACTGGCCGCGGCGCTCGGCGATGGCCGCCAGCCCGCGCAGCCGCCGGACGACCTCCTCCGAGAGCAGGTCCGGGTCCAGCGACTTGCCCTGGGTGGCCCGGGAGCCCTCGGGGATGCCGGTGAGGTACTTGTTCGTCAGCAGGCCCTGGGCCAGCGGGGCGAAGGAGATGCAGCCCATCCCGGCCGCCTCCAGGGTGTCCAGCAGCCGGTCCTCCTCGGTCCACCGGTTGATCATCGAGTAGGACGGCTGGTGGATCAGCGCCGGGACGCCCATCTCGCGCAGCAGCCGGGCCGCCTCGGCGGTCTGCTCGGCGCTGTAGGAGGAGACGCCGACGTACAGCGCCTTGCCCTGCTGGACCGCGGACGCCAGCGCGCCCATGGTCTCCTCCAGCGGGGTGTCCTTGTCGAAGCGGTGCGAGTAGAAGATGTCGACGTAGTCCAGGCCCATCCGGGCCAGCGAGGCGTCCAGCGAGGACAGCAGGTACTTGCGGGAGCCCCACTCGCCGTACGGCCCGGGGTGCATCAGATAGCCCGCCTTGGTCGAGACGACCAGCTCGTCGCGGAACGGGCGGAAGTCCTGGGCGAAGAGCTTGCCGAAGTTCAGCTCGGCGGAGCCGGGCGGCGGGCCGTAGTTGTTGGCCAGGTCGAAGTGGGTCACGCCCAGGTCGAAGGCGCGGCGCAGGATGGCCCGCTGCGAGCCGAGGCTGCGGTCGTCGCCGAAGTTGTGCCACAGGCCGAGGGAGATCGCGGGGAGCTTGAGGCCGCTGCGGCCGGTGCGCCGGTACTCCATCGACTCGTACCGGTCGGGGGAGGGGAGGTATACGGGGGTGTCTGTCACATCGCTCTGCCTATCACGGGCGTACGGGAACGATCACTACCGACCAGGTACCGCCCTCGCACCGGTCCGTTTATCGCAGGACTGTGACCGGCCGGGTTGGGCCGCGCACACCCGCGCGCAGTAATGTGGCCGCTTCGGGGACGGCCGCGGCGCCGCAGGACCGCGCGGGCCTTCGTACCCCTGTTCTCCCGGGCCGACGCCGTGGCGGGCCCGTAGGCGACCGGAAGGCGAGATCGGGTGAACTTTCGCGACCTGGTGTACAGGCTCTACGCACGCCGGGTGGAGGGCCGTCTCGACCACGCCCAGGTGCCCAAGCACATCGGCGTCATCCTGGACGGCAACCGCCGCTGGGCCAAGGCCTCCGGCGGCACCCCCGAGCAGGGCCACCAGGCCGGGGCCAGCAAGATCCAGGAACTGCTCGGCTGGTGCGACGAGACCGACGTCGAGGTCGTCACCCTGTGGATGCTGTCCACCGACAACCTGAACCGGCCCGAGGCGCAGTTGGTCCCGCTGCTCGGCATCATCGAGGGCGCGGTGCGCGCGCTGGCCGCCGACGGGCGCTGGCGGGTGCACCACGTGGGCACCATGGACCTGCTGCCCGCCCGCACCCAGAAGGTGCTCAAGGAGGCCGAGGAGGCCACTCGGGAGCACACCGGCATACTCGTCAACGTCGCCGTCGGCTACGGCGGGCGGCAGGAGATCGCCGACGCGGTCCGCTCGCTGCTGCTGGACCACGCCGACCGCGGCACCTCCTTCGAGGAGCTCGCCGAGGTCGTCGACATCGACCTCATCTCCGAGCACCTCTACACCCGCGGCCAGCCCGACCCCGACCTGGTCATCCGCACCAGCGGCGAGCAGCGCCTGTCCGGCTTCATGCTCTGGCAGAGCGCCCATTCGGAGTACTACTTCTGCGAGGTGCACTGGCCGGCCTTCCGCAAGGTCGACTTCCTGCGCGCGCTGCGCGACTACGCGGCCCGCCACCGCCGCTACGGCTCCTGAAGCCCCCTCCGCGGCCCTCTCCCGACCTCCTCGGGTACCCCGCCCCGGCCCCGGTCATCCTCCGTTCACCGACCCGTCGTCATATGCCATGGCATGGCGCGGCGGTGAGGAGGGAATACCCCCAGCGGTGAGCGGATCCAAGACCGCTCGCCCGGGAGGCCCCTTGCACCGGTCGCAGCCAGCGCACCCGTCACGCCCGTCCGCCGCGGACGGCCGTGCCGGAGGGGGCGCGTCCCGCGCCCCGCGCGGCGGGGCCCCTCGCGACGCCGTCGCAGTCGCACCGCGACCTCGCACCTCTATAAGAGGGGGTCTGTCCTCACCGTGGTGAAAAGCACCAAGCGCCGCTTCGATGACCGGCGCACCTACGTACTCGACACCAGCGTCCTGCTGGCCGACCCCAACGCGGTGACCCGCTTCGAGGAGCACGAGGTCGTGCTGCCCGTCGTGGTGGTCACGGAACTGGAGGCCAAGCGGCACCACCCGGAGCTCGGCTACTTCGCCCGGCAGGCCCTGCGCCTGCTGGACGACATGCGGGTGCGGCACGGGCGTCTCGACGCGCCGCTGCCCATCGGCGAGCTGGGCGGCACCCTGCGGGTGGAGCTGAACCACTCCGACCCGGGCGTGCTGCCGGCCGGCTACCGGCTCGGCGACAACGACTCCCGCATCCTGGCCGTCGCGCGCAACCTCCAGGCCGAGGGGTACGACGTCACCGTCGTCTCCAAGGACCTGCCGCTGCGCATCAAGGCGTCCTCGGTCGGGCTGCTCGCCGAGGAGTACCGTGCGGAGCTGGCCATCACCGACTCCGGCTGGACCGGGATGGCGGAGCTGCCCCTGACGGCCGAACAGGTGGACCTGCTCTACAGCGAGGAGAGCCTGTTCGTGCCGGCGGCGGCCGAGATGCCGGTGCACACCGGCCTGGTCCTCCAGTCCGAGCGCGGCAAGGCGCTGGGCCGGGTCACCGCGGACGGCTCGGTACGGCTGGTGCGCGGCGACCGGGAGGCGTTCGGCATCCGCGGCCGCAGCGCCGAGCAGCGGGTCGCCCTGGACCTGCTGCTGGACCCGGAGGTGGGCATCGTCTCGCTGGGCGGCCGGGCCGGCACCGGCAAGTCCGCGCTGGCGCTCTGCGCCGGCCTGGAGGCGGTGCTGGAGAGACGCCAGCACCAGAAGGTGATGGTCTTCCGGCCGCTGTACGCCGTCGGCGGCCAGGAGCTGGGATACCTGCCGGGCACCGAGGCCGAGAAGATGAGCCCGTGGGCGCAGGCGGTGTTCGACACCCTGTCGGCGGTGGCCGGCCGGGAGGTCATCGAGGAGGTGCTGGGCCGCGGCATGCTGGAGGTGCTGCCGCTCACCCACATCCGCGGCCGTTCGCTGCACGACGCCTTCGTCATCGTCGACGAGGCCCAGTCGCTGGAGCGCAACGTCCTGCTGACCGTGCTGTCCCGGATCGGCGCCGGCTCGCGGGTGGTGCTCACCCACGACGTGGCGCAGCGGGACAACCTCCGGGTCGGCCGCTACGACGGAGTCGTCGCCGTGGTGGAGAAACTGAAGGGGCATCCGCTGTTCGCGCATGTCACCCTGACCCGCTCGGAGCGGTCGCAGATCGCCGCGCTGGTGACCGAGATGCTGGAGGACGGCCAGGTGTGACCGGGTCAGCGGCCATCTCCGTCCGTTTCGGCGGGAGATGGCCGCCGGTGAGCCGTCTGGTGTGAGTTGCGGGGCGCCGCCCGGCGAAGCGGAAGAGCTTAGCCGGGCGGCGCCCCCGTGTCCGTCGGACGCCCAAAACTCCTGGGGCGCAAGAGGTGTGAGCTTTCCCACGCAACGAGGAATTGCCTTGCGGCGTCACGGTCGGGCAAAGTCTTGCTTCCGTCAGGCCCCGCGTACGGCACACCCGTGACAACTCAACAGCCGCTCGTCGTACGCCGCCCGCAGCACCACACGGCACTCCCTCGCCGGGAGCGTCCCGCCGGGCCCGTGTCCCCCGTGACCCAGCAGTTCGGGGATCAGCGCCAGGGGCACGATCGCGCCCGCGAGGTCACCTAAGCGGGCGACGCTGGAAGGAAACCGTGTGAGCCGGATCTCGGTCCGGGGATTCGCAGTGGCTTCGGCCACCGCGGTCACCACTGTGGGCGCCGTCGTCGGCGTGGCATCGGGCAACACCGTGCAGCCCGTGAGCGACGACCTCGAGGCAGCCGCCGCGGACACCACGCTTCTCGCGGACATCCCCGCCGGCCAGCAGGCCCAGGTGCAGGTGGCGTCCCTGACGCAGCAGGCCGAGACACAGGCCGCCGCGGCCGACTCGGCCGCCCAGAAGTCCGCCGAGGAGGCCGCCCGCCTCCAGGCCGCCAAGGACGCCCACGCCAAGAAGGCCGCGGCGGACGAGGAAGCCAAGGCGGAGGCCGAGGCGAAGGCCAAGGCCGAGCGCGAGGCCAAGGAGAAGGAAGAGCGGGCCAAGGAGGAGCGCGCCAACCGCAGCTCCATCCGGTCCGCCTCCAGCTTCGCCCCGCAGTCCTCGTACTCCGTCTCCGAGGTCCAGGCGATGGCCCGGCAGATGGTCCCGGGCGACCAGTTCCAGTGCTTCAGCAACATCGTGAACCACGAGTCCACCTGGAACTACCGGGCCGTCAACGCGTCCTCCGGCGCCTACGGCCTGGTCCAGGCGCTGCCCGGCCACAAGATGGCCTCCGCCGGCGCCGACTGGCAGACCAACCCGGCCACCCAGATCAAGTGGGGCCTGGGCTACATGAACGAGCGCTACGGCAGCCCCTGCGGCGCCTGGTCGTTCTGGCAGGCCAACAACTGGTACTAGGCCCCGCGCCCGGCACCTCCTCCGAAGCCCCCCGCCCCGGCCCGTCCGGCGGCGGGGGGCTTCGTGCGTGTACGGTCGGCTCGTACTTTTCGGGGGACGCGCGGGGGGAAGAGGGAAGGTCATGTCGAGAGTGCCAGGGTGGCTGAGCAGGACGGGCGCCGGCCTGACCCGGATGGGGAAGCGGCTGGAGGAGCGGCGGGCGGCCGCCGCGCACGGTGACGATCCGGTCGCCGACGACCCGGCGGCCGCATCGGGCAACGTCCCCGCGCCCCCCTCCTACGCGCCGGCCGTCGCCGCCCGCCCGCAGGCCGCGGACGCCATCCCGTGGGGCATGCGGGTCGCCGCCGAGGCGGGCTGGCGGCTGCTGGTGCTGGCCGGCACCCTGTGGGTGCTGATGCGGGTGATCAGCGCCATCCAGCTCGTGGTGCTCGCCTTCGTCGCCGCCCTGCTGTTCACCGCCCTGCTCCAGCCGACCGTCGCCCGGCTGGTGCGGCGCGGACTGCCGCGCGGCCTGGCCACCGCGATCACCGCCATCCTGGGCTTCGTGATCATCGGCCTGATCGGCTGGTTCGTGGTCTGGCAGGTGCTGGAGAACATCAACGACCTGTCCGCCCGGGTCACCGACGGCATCGACGAGCTGAAGGCGTGGCTGCTGGACAGCCCCTTCCACGTCACCGAGGCGCAGATCAACGACATCGCCGCCAATCTCCAGGACACCATCGGCACCAACACCGAGGAGATCACCTCGGCCGGGTTGCAGGGCGTCACGGTGCTGGTGGAGTTCCTCACCGGCATGCTGCTGGCCTTCTTCTCCACCCTCTTCCTGCTGTACGACGGCAAGAAGGTGTGGAGCTGGGTGCTCAAGCTGGTGCCGGCCCAGGCCCGCCCCGGGGTCGCCGGCGCCGGCCCGCGCGCCTGGTCCACGCTGACCGCCTATGTCCGCGGCACCGTGATCGTCGCCATGATCGACGCCATCTTCATCGGCCTCGGCGTCTACTTCCTGGACGTGCCGCTGGCCGTCCCGCTCGGTGTGATCGTCTTCCTCGGGGCGTTCATCCCGCTGGTCGGAGCGGTCGTCTCCGGCGCGCTGGCGGTGGTCGTCGCCCTGGTCACCCAGGGGGTGTTCACCGCCCTGATGGTGCTGGTGGTGGTGCTCGCGGTGCAGCAGATCGAGGGCCATGTGCTCCAGCCCTTCATCCTGGGCCGGGCGGTGCGGGTGCACCCGCACCGCCCGGCCCAGGA
>NZ_PVLV01000254.1 GCF_002982015.1 Streptomyces solincola | reverse complement strand
GGGGACCGGGGGGCTTATCCTACGGTTCGCGCCACCGCGGCCCGGCGCGTCGCGACGGCCGGCCGGGGGCGGCCCGCAGGGCGGCACGGTGAGGGCCGTGCGGCACGGGGCCGGGGGCGCCGGGGGATGCAGCGCTCCACGCGCCGGCCGCGCAGGCGTGCCACGGGCCGGCTTGGACGAGAGGGTGTCGAGTGACGCGTTCGATGGACGCCGGGCAGGGGCCGCCGGACGGCTGTGCCGACGGCGTGTTCGCCGCCGACCGCGAGGTGGGCCGCGATCTCGCCGCGGTCGACTGGGCGGCCACCCCGCTGGGACCGCCGGAGGGCTGGCCGCAGAGCCTGCGGACGGCCGTGAGCATCCTGCTCTCCTCGCGCTTCCCGATGTGGATGGCGTACGGCCCGGAGCTGACGTTCTTCTGCAACGCCTCCTACCGCCGCGACACCCTGGCCGACAAGTACCCCTGGGCGCTGGGCCGGCCCGCCGGTGACGTGTGGGCGGAGATCTGGCCGGACATCGGTCCGCGCATCGAGACCGTGCTGCGCACCGGCCAGGCCACCTGGGACGAGGCCCTGCTGCTCTTCGTGGAGCGCTCCGGCTACCCCGAGGAGAGCTACCACACCTTCTCCTACAGCCCGCTGCGCGACGACCACGGCGAGGTCGTCGGCATGCTGTGCGTGGTCAGCGAGGTCACCGAGAGGGTCATCAGCGAGCGCCGGATGGACACCCTGCGGGGCCTCGGCTCGGACCCCAGCGCGGTCCGCACCGAGCAGGAGATGCTGGCGTTCGCCGGCCGGCAGCTCTCCCGCAACCCGCGCGACCTGCCGTTCGCCCTCACCTACCTGTACGAGAAGGACGGCTCGGCGCGGCTCGCCGGGACGACCGGGCTGCCGGCCGGGCATCCGGCCGCGCCACCGGTCCTGGACGCCGCCGGGGGCGGGGTGTGGCCGGTGCGCGAGCCGGCCGAGGACGGCTCGGTAGTCGTGGAGCTGACGGGCCAGCCGTTCGCCGGGCTGCCGTGCGGCGAGTGGCCCGAGCCGCCGGTGCGGGCCCTGGTGACGCCGCTGCTCCAGCAGGGCAGCGCCCCGTACGGCTTCCTGGTGGCCGGGCTCAACCGCTACCGGCCGCTGGACGACACCTACCGCGGTTTCCTGGAGCTGGCCGCCGGGCATCTGGCGACCGGGGTGGCGAGCGCCCGCAACTACGAGGCGCAGGCGCGGCGGGCCGAGGAGCTGGCCGAGCTGGACCGGGCGAAGACGGCGTTCTTCTCCAACATCAGCCATGAGTTCCGCACACCGCTGACCCTGATCATGGGCCCGCTGGAGGAGCTGCGGGAGCGGTACGGGGCCGCCGACGAGCGGGCCCGTGAGGAACTGGACGTGATCCACCGCAACGGACTGCGGCTGGGCAAGCTGGTGAACACGCTGCTGGACTTCTCCCGGATCGAGGCGGGCCGGATGCAGGCCACCTTCGAGCCGGTGGAGCTGGCCGCGGCGACGGCGGAGCTGGCCAGCGTGTTCCGCTCGGCGATGGAGCGGGCCGGGTTGGAGTTCGCGGTGGACTGCCCGCCGCTGGCCGAGCCGGTGTACGTGGACCGCGGGCTGTGGGAGAAGATCGTCCTCAATCTGCTGAGCAACGCGCTGAAGTTCACCTTCGACGGGTCGGTGCGGGTGGCGGTGCGGGCCGAGGCCGGCCAGGCGGTCGTCACGATCGAGGACACCGGGATCGGGGTGGCGGCGGCGGAGATGCCGCGCCTGTTCGAGCGCTTCCACCGCATCGAGAACGCCCGCGCGCGGTCGAACGAGGGCAGCGGCATCGGGCTGGCGCTGGTGCGCGAGCTGGTGGGGCTGCACGGCGGAGCCATCGCCGCCGAGAGCACCGAGGGCGAGGGCACCCGCTTCCTGATCAGGCTGCCGTTCGGCGCCGCCCATCTGCCGGCCGACGCGCTCGCGCCGGGCGGCGGCGCGGTGAGCGGCATCGCGCCGGCGAGCGCCGCGCCCTATGTGGAGGAGGCGCTGCGCTGGCTGCCCGGCGGGGAGTCCGGCGCGGAGCCGCAGCCCGCCCCGGCGGCCGGACCGGTGGCGCCCGCGCGGGTGCTGGTCGCCGACGACAACGCGGACATGCGGGAGTACCTGGTGCGGCTGCTGCGCGGGGCCGGCTACCGCACGGAGGCCGTGGGCGACGGGCGTGAGGCGCTGGACGCGATCCGCCGGGACGCCCCGGACATGGTGGTCAGCGACGTCATGATGCCGCGTCTGGACGGTCTGGCCATGGTGGCCGCCCTGCGCTCGGACCCGCGGACCGCGGCCGTCCCGGTGCTGCTGCTGTCCGCGCGGGCCGGGCAGGAGGCGTCCATCGAGGGCCTCGCGGCGGGTGCGGACGACTACCTGGTCAAGCCGTTCGCGGCGGCCGAGCTGCTGGCCCGGGTCCGGGCCAACGTGGAGCTGGCGAAGTTGCGCGGGCACCACGCCCGCTGGCGCACCGCGCTGATCGACTCGTTGCAGGAGGCGTTCTTCGTCTGCGACGAGGACGGGGCGGTGGTGGAGATCAACACCGCGTTCACCGACATCCTCGGCTACGGGCCCGAGGACCTGCCCTACGCTCCGGTGCACCCCTGGTGGCCGGACGCCGAAGCCGACCCGGAGGCGCACCGGCAGGTCGCCGACGCGTTCTCCATGCTGCTGGGCAGCTCCCAGGGCGGCTACACCATCCCGGTCACCCACCGCGACGGGCACCGGGTGTGGGCGAGCGCCTCCTTCAACCAGGCGACCGACCCGGACACCGGGCGGACCGTCACCGTGGGCACCTTCCGGGACGTCACCGCCGAGCACTACGCCATCCAGCGGGACTCCGCGCTGGCCTCGCTGAGCATGCGCCTGTCGGAGGCGACCGGGCTGCCGGAGGCGCTGGCCGGGGCGCTGGCCGAGCTGCGGGAGCTGTGGCGGGCCTCCGACGTGCTGGCGGCGGTGTTCCACGGCGGCGGTGAGCCGCGGCTGACCAGCGCCGGCGGCGAGGCCGGGTCGTGGGCGGAGCTGCCGGAGCGGCTGCGCCGCCCCCTGGAGGGGCTGCGGGAGCGCCCGGCGCTCACCCCGGCCGCCGGGCCGGCCGGGGCCGGCATCCTGCTGGAGCACCCGCAGGGCAGGCTGGCGCTGTGGATCGACCTGGGCGCGTCCCGGCCGTTCAGCGGCGAGGACGAACTGCTGCTGTCGCTGCTGGCCGGGCATCTGGCCCAGGCGCTGGCGCGGGTGCACCAGATCGAGCAGCAGCGGGAGACCGCGCTGGCGCTCCAGCGGGCCATCCTGGGTCCGTCCCGGCTGCCCGAGGGGTTCGCCGTTCGCTACGAGCCGGCCACCCGGCCGCTGGAGGTCGGCGGTGACTGGTACGACACGATCCCCCTGCCGGACGGGCGGATCGGGATCGTCGTCGGCGACTGCGTGGGCCGCGGCCTGGCGGCGGCCGCCGTGATGGGCCAGTTGCGCAGCGCCTGCCGGGCGCTGCTGCTCCAGGACCCTGACCCGGCGGGCACGCTGACCGCGCTGGACCACTTCGCGGCGGGCGTGCCCGGGGCGGCCTGCTCCACGGTGTTCTGCGGGGTCCTGGACCCCGAGTCCGGCCGCCTGGTGTACTCCAGCGCGGGCCATCCGCCGGGCATCCTCACCCACCCCGACGGCACCACCGATCTGTTGGACCAGGGGCGTTCCATCCCGCTGGCGGTCCGCCCCGGGCGGACCCGGCCGGACGGCGAGTGCACGGTGCCGGCCCGGGCCACGCTGATGCTGTACACCGACGGTCTGGTGGAGCGCCGGCGGCGGTCGCTGACCGCCGGGATCGACCAGGCCAGTGAGGCCGTGCAGCAGGGGCGGGAGTCGGCGGTGGACGACCTGGCCAGCGATGTGATGGCCAAGCTGGCGCCGGCCGGGGGCTACGACGACGACGTCGCCCTGCTGCTGTACCGCCACCCCGCGCCGCTGGAGATGAGCTTCCCGGCCGAGTCCGGGCAGCTCGCCCCGGTGCGCCGGGCGCTGCGGAGCTGGCTGGACAAGTGCGACCTGCCCCCGCGCACCGCGCAGAACGTGCTGGTCGCCGCGGGTGAGGCGTGCGCCAACGCCATCGAGCACGGTCACCGCAACGCCCCCGGCGAGCCGGTGTGGCTGCGCGCCGAGGCGTCCGTGGACCGGCTGCGCCTCACCGTCGCCGACAGCGGCCGCTGGCGCGTGCCCACCCCGGAGGCCAGCGCGCACCGGGGGCGCGGGGTGACGCTGATGCGGGCCATGATGCAGCAGGTCACGATCACCCCCGGCCCGGCCGGCACCACCGTCGACATGCACACGAGGATCGCCTGATGACCACACCGCTCACCCTCACCGCCGGGACCCGGCCGGACGGCACCGCCGTCCTGAAGGCCGCGGGCGAGATCGACATGAGCAACACCGACGCCCTCGCCGACGCCCTCGACACCACGCCCGGGCATCTGGTGGTGGACCTCACGGCCGTGGAGTACCTGGACAGTGCCGGCCTGAGCGTGCTGTTCGCGCACGCCGACCGCATCGAGCTGATCGCCCCGGCGCTGCTCGCCCCGGTGCTGACCACCTCCGGCCTGGCCGACCTGGCCCCCGTGCACGGCCCGGAGGGCCCGCACCACGGGGACTGAGCCGATCGCGGGGGCCGCCCGCGCCGGCACGAGTGGTGGCCGCGCGGGTGGTGGCGGACGATGAGGAGGGGAGAGGGGGGCGCCGAAGGGAGTCGTCGCCGTGCCCCGTCTCATCGACGATCCGCTGTTCCAGATGTGCGCCGAACGCGCGCTGCTGCCCGCCACCCGGGGCGGTGCGGAGCTGGGCGAGATCGAACGGACGCTGACCCGCGTCGTCCCCGGGGACGTGGGCAGTTGGTTCGACGCGTGGTCGGCGACGGCCGCGACGGTGGAGGGTTGGGCCGACCGCAGCGCGCTCGCCGGCCACCCGGTCAGCGCCCGGGAGGCGTACGCCCGTGCCGCCACCTACCACCGCATCGCGTACGCCCCGCTGTTCGGCGCGCCCGTCGACCCGCGGCTGGTGGACGCCTTCGACCGGCAGGAGCACTGCTTCCGGCGCTTCGCCGAGTACGCCGCGCACCCGGTGCGGGCGGTGGAGATCCCGTACGAGGACACCACCCTGCCCGGGTTCCTGTGCCTGCCGGCCGGGGCGAGCGGGCCGCTGCCCACGCTGGTCGCGGTCGACGGCTACGACGGCTCCGTGCACGAGATGTACTGGGCGCACGCCGTCCCGGCGGTGCGCCGCGGCATGGCCTGCCTGCTGGTGGACGGCCCCGGGCAGGGCCGGGCGCTGGTCAAGCAGGGACTGGTGATGCGCCCGGACTGGGAGCACGTGCTGAACGCGGTCTTCGACGCGGCCACCGGCCGCCCGGAGGTGGACGGGGAGCGGATCGCCGTCATGGGCTGGAGCTTCGGCGGCTATCTCGCCCCGCGGGGCGTCAGCGGCGAGCCGCGGGCGGCGGCCCTGGTGGCCGACCCCGGGCAGTGGGACCTGTTCGACGTCTTCGGGCCGCTGCTGCCGATCCCGGAGGAGCTGCGGGCCAGGCTGCCCGAGGTGGCGGCCGCGGAGCTGGACCCGTATCTGTCGTTCTTCGCCGAGGACCCGGTGCTGCGCTGGAAGTTCGTGCAGCGCGCGCTGTGGGTGCACGGGCTGCGCAGTGTGGGCGAGTACGTCCTGGAGACCTACCGCTACCGGCTCTCGGACCGGGTGGCCGGGATCACCTGCCCGACGCTGGTCGTCGCCGCCGAGGGCGATCCGACCGGGGCGGCGGCCGGGAAGCTGTACGAGGCGTTGGAGTGCCCGAAGGCGTTCACGCGGTTCGCCGCCGAGGAGGGCACCGGCGGGCACTGCGAGACCGCCAACCGCTCCCGGTTCGACCAGCGGGTCTTCGACTGGCTGGAGGACGTGCTGCGGAAGGGGCGCTGACCCGGGCGGCCGCGGGTGCGTTCGGCCATGCGGATGAACCGGGACGAATCTAGACTGTTCATCAGCGGCTCCTCTCCGCAGGGAGGTTCCCCATGGGCGGTTCGCGATCCCGTCGACGTGACGTGTGCACCGGTGCGGCTCTGGTGGCGGCGCTGGCGCTGCCGGCCTCGACCGGCGCGGCGTACGCGGCGCAGGCCCGGCCGGGCGTCCTCGCCGCCGGGCCCGCCGAGGTGCAGCCCTCGCCGTCGTCGGACGGCGCGTTCCGTTCACTGACGCCGCAGGTACGCGCCGAGGTGGACGCGGCCGTCCGCGGGGCGCTGAAGGAGGCCGGGGCGCCGGGGGCGATCGTGTCCCTGTCCGCGCCGGGAAAGGGCGAGTACGTGCGCGCCTACGGGGTCGCGGACAAGGCCACCGGGGCGCCGATGCGCACGGACTTCAACACCCGGATCGGCAGCGAGACCAAGACCTTCACGGTCACCGCGATGCTGGAACTGGTCGACCGGGGCGCGCTGAAGCTGGACGATCCCGTCGGGAAGTACGTGGACGGGGTGCCGAACGGCGGGAGGATCACCCTGCGGGACCTGGCCGACATGCGCAGCGGACTGTTCAACTACACCGAGGACGCGGCCTTCGGGAAGCAGCTGCTGGACCACCCCCGCCAGGCGCTGACCCCGCGGCAGCTCCTGGACTACGCCTTCAAGCACCCTGTCGGCTTCCAGCCCGGGGCGGGGTGGGAGTACTGCAACACCAATCTAATCCTGCTGGGTCTGGTGGTGGAGAAGGTCTCCGGGCAGCCGCTGCGCGACTTCCTGCGTGAGAACGTCACCGGGCCGGCCGGACTGCCGGACACCTTCCTGCCGGCCGGGGCGGGCTTCCCGCAACCGCACGCCCAGGGGTACACCGACAACGACGGCGCGTCGAGGGAGGAGATCGCCACCGACTGGAACCCGTCCTGGGCATGGGCGGCCGGCGCGATGATCTCCACGGTGGACGACCTGCGCTCCTGGGCGCGCACCCTGGCCACCGGAACGCTGCTGGAGCCGCGCACACAGGCCGAGCGCCTGGTGCCGCGCACCACGTTCGCCCCCGGCATCGGCTACGGCATGGGCGTCTTCCTCACCGACGGCTGGATCGGGCACAACGGCTCGCTGCCCGGCTACGAGTCGGTGACGGTCTATCTGCCCGAGGCGCAGGCCACCATGGTGGTGGTGCTCAACACCGACAACCCGGCCCCGGGCGGACAGGAACCGAGCACCGTGGTCGCGGGGGCGGTCACCGAGGTGGTCAGCCCCGAGCACGTGTACACGATCTCGCCCACGGCGGCGAAGGCGCCGAAGCCGTCCCCGACGCCCTCCTCCTGAGGGCGTCGGGCGGCCGGGGGCGGCGGCTCAGGCGGTGTGCACCACCTCGCCGCCGACGACGACCGTCCGCGCGACGGTGCCGGGGATGTCCTCGGGCGCGCAGCGCAGCACGTCACGGGACCAGACGACGAAGTCGGCGACCTTGCCCACGGTGAGCGAACCGCGCTCGTGCTCCAGGAAGTTGGCGTAGGCGGAGCCCATGGTGTAGCCGTGCACGGCGGTCTCCACGTCCACGGTCTCCTCGGGCTGCCAGGGCTCGCCGCCGCCGAGCGGGCGGCGGGTGACGGCGGTGTAGAGGCCGACCATCGGGTCCATCTCGGCGACGTTCCAGTCGCTGGAGAAGGCCAGCACCGCGCCGGCCCGGTGCAGGCTGCGCATCGGCCACGCCTTGTGCCAGCGCTCGGGGCCGACGTTCTCCGCCCAGTCCTGGCCGGGGCCGGCGATCTCCGGGGCGCAGTGCCGCGGCTGCATGCAGGCGACGACGCCCAGCTCGGCGAAGCGCGGCACGTCGGCCGGGTCCAGGCACTCGACGTGCACCACCTGGTGGCGGGCGTCGCGCGGGCCGTTGAGGGCCCGGGCGTGGGCGACGGCGTCCAGGACGGTGCGGATGCCGCGGTCGCCGGTGGCGTGCACGAAGCACTGGAAGCCGCGGGCGTCCAGCTTGGCGAGCAGCCCGGCGAACTCCTCGGGCGGGTAGAAGGTCTCGCCGCGGTGCTGCCCGCACCCGGTGTAGGGCTGGAGCAGGGCGGCGGTGCGGGGCTCGACGACGTCGTCGATGTAGAGCTTGAGCGGTCCGACGGTCAGCCGGTCGTCGTCCAGCCGCCGGGCGGCGTCGGCGAAGTCGTCCAGGTCGGCGTCGGTGGTGCCGCGCGGGTGGAACAGCGCGGCGGTGAGCCGGGAGCGCAGCCTGCCCTCGGCCCGGGCGCGGGCGAACAGCTCCAGGTCGTCCAGGGAGTTCTGCGGTTCGACGACGGTGGTGATGCCGAAACCGATGGCGTCGTCCAGGCTGCGGGCCAGGCGCCGGTACTGGCGCTCGGGCGAGGCCCAGGGCAGGCCGAGTTCGCGCAGCGCCCGGTGGCCGTCGCGGGAGAGGCCCTTGACGGCGAAGTCGGTGACGAAGCCGGTGGGTTCGCCGGTGGCCGGGTCGGTGGCGGCCCGGCCGAAGGGCAGGTCGGTGCGGTCCGCGGTGACGCCGAGGCGGCGCAGGGCCGCGGTGTTGAGCCAGGCGGTGTGCACGTCGTAGCTGAGGACGAGGGCGGGGGTGTCTCCGGTGGCCGGGTCGAGGTCGGCGGCGGTCGGCATCCGGCCGCCGCCGATGGCCGAGTAGTCGAACGCCTCGGCCTCGATCCACTCGGCGTCCGGGTGGGCGGCGTGCCAGGTCCGGATGCGGTGGTGGATCTCCTCCAGGGTGCGGGCGGCGGCGAGTTGCACGCAGGCGTCGTCGGAGCCGAGCCGGACGTGGTTGTGGGCGTCGATGAAGCCGGGCGTGACCAGGCGCCCGGCGGCGTCGAGCACCTCGGTGTCGGGGCCGGTCCAGGCCTCGGCGTCGGCGTCGTCGCCGATCCAGACGATCCGGCCGCCCGAGACGGCGAGCGCCTCGGCCTCGGGCAGGTCGGGGTCGACGGTGTGGACGCGGGCGCGGCGCAGGACCAGGT
>NZ_PVLV01000253.1 GCF_002982015.1 Streptomyces solincola | reverse complement strand
CGATGAACAGACCCCAGAACAGTCCGTATCCGGTGAGCTGGCCGGCTGGGGTGGCGGGCCAGGCTGCGGGGAGGTCGTGGGGGTTGGCCGCCAGGCTGCGTATCGCGTCGGGGGTGGCGGCGAAGGTGACGCCGTCGGGCCAGGAGCCGTGGGCGAACAGGCCGGCCAGATGGGTGGAGGTGTAGACGAGCAGGGCGATGCCGAGGAGGAAGGCGATCAGGGCGAGCAGGAGGCCGTCGGGGATGCCGCCCTGGCGGGGGGCAGGTGCGGGTGCGGCCGAGTGGTGGCGGGTCATAGGGGTCCCGGTTCGGGCTGGTGGCGGGCGGCCCGCCACGGTGGCGGGTCAGGCCACCGTGGAGCGGGACGCCTCGTCCATCTGCTGCTCGATGTAGGCGGCGCGCTGTTCCGCCTCCCACTCGGCGGCCTTGATCTCCTCGGGGAGGTCGTCGGCGAAGTCGGCGGGGTCGTCGGACGATTCGGTCATGGCGCGGTCGGTGTAGACCAGGGGGCGTTCGGCTTCGGTGACCAGGTGTTTGACGACCTGGACGTTGCCGTTGACGTCCCAGACGGCGATGCCGGGGGTGAGGGTGGGGATGATCTCCACCGCCCAGCGGGGCAGGCCCAGGACGCGGCCGGTGGCGCGGGCCTCGTCGGCTTTCTGGGCGTAGACCGTTCGGGTGGACGCCATCTTGAGGATGGCGGCGGCCTCCTTGGCGGCGGCGCCGTCGACCACGTCGGAGAGGTGGTGGACGACGGCGACGAAGGACAGGCCGAGGCGGCGGCCGAACTTCAGCAGGCGCTGGAACAGCTGGGCGACGAAGGGGCTGTTGATGATGTGCCAGGCCTCTTCGACGAGGAAGATGCGCTTCTTGCGGTCGGGGCGGATCCAGGTGTGTTCCAGCCACACGCCGACGATCGCCATCAGGATGGGCATGGCGATGGAGTTGCGGTCGATGTGGGAGAGGTCGAAGACGATCAGGGGCGCGTCGAGGTCGATGCCGACGGTGGTGGGGCCGTCGAACATGCCGCGCAGGTCGCCGTCGACCAGCCGGTCCAGGACGAGGGCGACGTCCAGGCCCCAGGCCCGTACGTCGTCCAGGTCGACGTTCATCGCGGCGGCGGACTCCGGCTCGGGGTGGCGGAGCTGCTCGACGATGTCGGTGAGGACGGGCTGGCGGGTGGTGATGGAGGCGTTGACATAGGCGTGGGCGACCTTGAGGGCGAAGCCGGAGCGTTCGTCCAGGCCGCGGCCCATGGCGACCTCGATGATGGTGCGCAGCAGGGCGAGCTGGCCGGTGGTGGTGATGGAGGGGTCGAGCGGGTTGAGCCGGATGCCGTCGTTCAGGGCGGCGGTCGGGTCGAGCCGGATGGGGGTTATCCCCAGCTCCTCGGCGATGAGGTTCCACTCGCCGACGCCGTCCTCGCCCTGGGCGTCGAGGACGACGACCTGTCGGTCGCGGAAGCGCAGCTGGCGCAGGACGTAGGTCTTCTCCAGGGCCGACTTGCCGTTGCCCGACTCGCCGAGGACCAGCCAGTGGGGGGCGGGGAGCTGCTGCCCGTAGAGCTGGAAGGGATCGTAGATGTAGCCCTTGCCGCTGTAGACCTCGCGGCCGATGATCACGCCGGAGTCGCCGAGGCCGGGCGCGGCGGTCGGCAGGTAGACGGCCTGGGCCTGGCCGGTGGAGGTGCGGACGGGCAGCCGGGTCGTCTCGACCTTCCCGAAGAGGAAGGCGGTGAAGGCCTCGGTGAGGGCGGACAGCGGATCTCGCATCTGAGGTGGCCCCTTAGCGGCGGATGCCGGTGGCGAACGGGAGCGTGTTCACGAAGGCCCGGTGGTGCTCGCGGTCGCACCACTCCAGCTTGAGGTAGGACTTGCCGGCCGAGGCCCGGATGGTCCGCTTGTCCCGGGCCAGGGCCTCGGGGGAGCGGGAGGAGACCGTGATGTAGCCGACGAGGTTGACGCCGGCGGCGCCGCTGGCGAGGTCCTCGCCGCGCTGGTCGAGCCGGCCGTGGGCGGCGATGTCGCGGGGGTCGACGGTGCGGTTCATCTTGGCGGCGCGGCTGGCCTCGGCCTCGTCGTTGGTCTTCTCGGTGAGCATCCGCTCGATGGCGACCTCGGTGGGTTCGAGGTCCATGGCGACGGAGACGGTGCGGATGACGTCCGGGGTGTGGACGAGGAGCGGGGCGAGGAAGTTGACGCCGACGGGTGTCATCGGCCACTCCTTGACCCAGGCGGTGGCGTGGCACCAGGGGGCGCGGGTGGCGGACTCGCGGGTCTTGGCCTGGAGGTAGGTGGGCTGGACGGCGTCCAGCTCGGCGGGCCAGGCGTTGCGCTTGGTCATGGCCTGGATGTGGTCGATGGGGTGGTCCGGGTCGTACATGGAGTGCACGAGGGAGGCGAGCCGGCTCTGGCCGAGGGGCTGGCGGACGCGGATGTCGGCCTCGGCGAGGCGGGCGCAGATGTCGGTGAGCTCGCGGGCCATGACGACGGCGAGGCCGGCGTCCTTGTCGAGCTTGCGGACGCCGGCGGACTGGCGGGCGGCGCGGGCCATGGCGTTGGCCTCGGCGGCCAGTTCGCGGGTGTAGTGCATGCAGGCGACGAGGTAGGCGCGGTGCTGCTCGCTGCTGGTGGACACCATGGACTGGAGCTGGTCGTAGGACTCGCGCAGCCAGCGGGGTGAGGCGGTGTCGCCGCGTTGGGCGACGTCCTTGGCGTGGGCGTCGGGGTCGGCGGGCAGGGTGCGGGCGAGCATTTGCAGGCGGGTGACGAAGCCGTCGCCGTTGGCGACGTGCTTGAGGAGGGTGCCGAAGCGGTCGACGAGGGCTTCCTGGTCCTCGCTGTCGCGCAGGCCGACGCCGGGGCCCTCGATCTCGATGGCGGCGGTGACGGTGCGCCGGTCGGCGTGCAGCAGGACGGCGATCTCGTCGGGGCCGAAGGGGGCGGAGAGCCAACTGATGCGGCCGATGCCGGGGGGCGGGCCGACCTCGACCTCGCGGCCGTCGAGGGCGGTGCCGGCCTCCATGGCGGAGGAGCGGTAGAGGGTGCCGGAGCGCAGGGTGCGCTTGAAGCTGCGGTTGACCTCGAACCACTTGTAGAAGGTGCGCCCGCGGTAGGGGACGTAGACGGCGGCCAGCGCCAGCATGGGGAAGCCGGCGAGGCAGACGATCCGCAGGGAGAGCAGCGGGATGAGCAGGCCGCTCATCATGCCGAGGAAGGCCCCGGCGATGATGAGGGCGATCTCGCCGGTCTCGCGGTTCTTGCCGACGATCGCGTTCGGCCGGGCGCGGCCGATGAGATACGTGCGGCGGGGCGTGAGCGGGTGGGACTGGGTCGTCAACGCCCTGCACCTCCTGTGGTTCCTGTGCTGCTGCTCTTACCGCCGCCGGTGGGGCCGCCGGCGGCGGTAAGAGCAGCAGCACAGGAACCACAGGAGGTGCA
>NZ_PVLV01000252.1 GCF_002982015.1 Streptomyces solincola | reverse complement strand
TCTGGAACCGAGGGGAAGGACGTTCGGCGAGGAGGAGCGCGCGGGCCTCGGTGCCGAACGCCCCGCACAGCACGGCGGAGTCCAGAACCCGCAGCACCGCCGCGCGCTCCTCCTCGCCGAACGTCCTTCCCCTCGGTTCCAGAACGGTGGGCAGCGGCAGTTCCCGTGGCGGCATCGGGGGACTATCCTCTCGGCAGCACGCGAATTACGGTCTGGGCCGAAAGTAGAACTCCCGCCGGGGGCCGTCAACGAGGCGTGACAGCAGCAGTCCACATCGGTGGGGTACGCGGTCCACATCGGTGGGGTACGCGCCGCGCCGCCTGCCGAACGGAGAGACGTCCCCATGCCGCTGACGGTCGGCGTCATAGGTCCCGACGACCTGGTCACGAAGGTGCTGGCGGTGGGCCGCCCGGGCGCGGCGGACGGCGGCGCGGGCGGAGGCGGTACGGGGCCGGTGAGGCTGCTGCCGCTGGCGTACCGTCACGAGGACGAGACCGCCGAGCGGGTGGCGCGGGCCCGGGCGGAGGCGGACGCGCTGCTGTTCACCGGGGTGGTGCCGTACGCGCGGGCGGAGGCGGACGGGCTGCTGGACCGGCCCGCGATGTACGTGCCGTACCACGGGGCGACGCTGCTGCGGGCGCTGGTGGAGCTGCTGAAGCTGGGGCACGATGTGTCCCGGGTGTCGGTGGACACGCTCCGGCGCGAGGAGGTGCTGGAGACGATGACCGAGGCGAAGCTGCCCACCGACCGGGTGCGGGTGCTGCCCCACCGGCCGGGGCTGACCTCGGAGCAGATCGTCGACTTCCATCTGGCGGCCGCCCGGGACGGCGGGGCGCGGGTGGCGGTGACCTGCCTCGGTTCGGCGCACCGGGCGCTGGAGCACCGGACGCACACGGTGCGCCTCGCGCCCTCCCGCCATTCGATACGGGCGGTGCTGCGGGCACTGGCGCCGGCGGCGGCGAGCCGCCGGGACGGTGACGCGCGGGTGGCGCTGGGGATCGTGGAGCTGCCGGGCGGGGCCGGGCTCGGGCCGGACGAGGTGCGGGCGCTCGGCGGCAGTCTGGCCGGGCTGCCGGACGGGCGGGCGCTGGTGGTGACGACCCGTGGGGCGCTGGAGTCGGCGACGTCCGGGTTCACCCGGATGCCGTTCCTCCAGGCGGCGGCACGGCACGGCGGGGCGCACGCCGGGTTCGGGCTGGGGCGCACGGCGGCCGAGGCGGAGGCGCTGGCCCGCCGGGCGGTGGGCCGGGCGCGGGCGGCGGGCCCGGTGGCCGGGGTGGTGTCGCTGGCCGGCGACGTGGACGTGGTGATCGCCCCGGACGGCGGCGCACCAGCGGGCGGCGCGGCGGACGATCCGGCGCTGCTGGCGCACCGGGCGGGGCTGCGGCCGGGGACGCTGGACCGGTTGCGGGAGCTGTCGAGGGGCCGGGAGGACGAGGGGTTGACGACCCGTCTGGTGGCGGAGCATCTGGCGGTGGAGCAGCGCACGGCCCGCCGCATCCTGAAGAGGCTGGAGCGGGCCGGGGTCGCCGAGCCGGCCGTGGTCGCCGCCGGGACCGGCCGCACCGGGCGGCCGCCGCTGGTCTACCGGGTGCGGCTGTAGGGCCGGTCGGGTGCCGATGGCGGGGCGCGGGGGCGCCACCGGGTACGGCTGGTACGTCGCGGCCCCCGCCAGTCGCGGAACAGCCGCCGGACGGGGCCTCGTCCGGCCCGGACGAAGGAGTACGCCCGTGCAGCCCAAGCAGCCCGCCGCCACCCTGCCGGCCACCGGGGCCGCCGTGCCCCGGCTGGTCACCGCCCTGGACACGCCCGCCGGTGTCGCCTCGGTGCGCACCGGGGTGGTGCGGGCCCGCTACCGCCGCCCGTTCGCGATCAGCAGCGGCGGCAGCGACGAGCTGGTGAGCCTGCTGGTGGAGGTGCGCACCGCCGACGGGGCGCGGGGGGTGGGCGAGGCGTCGCCGATGACCGCGTACACCGGGGAGACGCTGGCCGGACTGCGGGCCGCGGTGGACGAGCACGCAGGGCCGGCCCTGCTCGGCCGCGACCCGCGGGACCTGGCGGGCGCGCACGCGGCGATGGACGCGGCGATCCGGGGCCAGCACCTGGCGAAGGCGGCGCTGGACATGGCGCTGCACGACCTGGTGGCCCGGGCCGCCGGGTGGCCGCTGCACCTGCTGCTGGGCGGTGGGCGGCCGGGCGGCTCGGTGCCCACGGCCTGGGTGGTGGGGCTCGGCACCGAGGACGAGATGGCCGAGGAGGCGGTGCGGTACGCGCGGGCCGGGTTCCGGCACGTGAAGCTGAAGGGCGGGGAGGACCCGGCGCGGGACGTGGCGCTGGTGGCGGCGGTGCGGGCGGCGCTGCCGGAGGCGGTGGAGCTGTCGCTGGACGCCAACGAGGGGTACGCCCCGTCCGGCGCGGCCCGTACGGCGGCGAGGCTGGCGGACGCCGGTCTGGACCTGCTGGAGCAGCCGCTGCCGCGCTGGGACCTGGACGGGATGGCGGCGCTGCGGGCGGCCGGCGGGGTGCGGGTGATGGCCGACGAGTCGGTGCAGTCGGCGCACGACGCCCTGGAGGTGGTGCGGCGGGGCGCGGCCGATGTGCTGAACATCAAGGTCCTCAAGGTGGGCGGGCTGTTCCGGGCGCGGCAGATCGCGGCGCTGGCCGAGACCGCGGGCCTGGCGGTGAAGGTGGGCACCATGCCGGAGCTGGGCGTGGCGACGCTGGCGGCGGCGCATCTGTCGGCGGCCCTGCCGCACGCCACCGTGCCGGCCGACCTGGTGGGCCCGCTGCTGGTGGAGGCCGAGCCGCTGGCCCCGGCCGCGTTCGCCGGAGCGGCGGAGACCGGCCGGGTGGCGGTGCCGGCCGCCCCGGGCCTGGGGCACGGCCTGGACGCGCGGCCCGAGGTGTTCGCCTAGGGCCGGACCGAGGAGGGAGGGGAGGCGTCACCGGGCAGGTGGCGGCACACGGGTCGGGCCAAGGGACCGGCAAGGCGAGGCGGGCGTCGACCGCGTCCGAGGCGCTGAGCGCGCAGCTCGCCGAGGTGAACGCGCGCAGCCGGCAGGACCCCGGCGCGGGCTAGGACCCGTCTGCCTGGGGCAGCGCCGTGCGGCCCCAGGCCGTGCCGGCCAGGATCAGGACGACGCCGAACAGGCCGAGCCAGCCGGGGCGGTCGCCGGCCAGGGCGATGCCGGTGGCGGCGGCCCAGACCGGTTCGGTGCCGAGCAGGAGGCTGACCCGGGAGGGGGAGGTGCGGCGTACCGCCCACATCTGGACGAAGAAGCCGAGCAGCGTGCAGAAGACGGCCAGGTAGACCAGGCCGAGCCAGTCGCCGGGGTCGAAGGCGGCGGCCGCCTGCCAGGGCGCGGCGCCGGAGCCGGGGGCGGCGCAGAGGAGGGCGAAGACGGCCAGTGCGGTGGCGAGTTGCACGGTCGTCAGGGACAGCGCGTCCGCGTCCCGGACGCCGCGCATCCGGGACATGGCCAGCACGTGGACGGTACGGGCCACGGCGGCGCAGAGCATCAGCAGATCGCCCAGGGACGGTTCGGTGAAGCCCGCGCCCTGGGTGAGCAGGATGACGCCGAGGACGGAGAGCGCCGCCCCCGCGGCCAGCGGGCGCGGCAGCGGCGTGCGGCTGAGCCGGCTCTCCGCGATCGGCGTCATGATCATGGTGAGGCTGATGATGAGCCCGGCGTTGGTGGCCGAGGTGTGCACCACCCCGTAGGTCTCCAGGACGAAGATGGCCGCCAGGATCAGTCCCAGGACGCCCGCGCCGCGCAGCGCCGGTCCGTCCAGCGTCCGCAGCCGGCGCCGGCCGGCCGCCACCAGCACCGGCACCACCAGGGCGAACCGCAGGAACAGCACGGCCATGACGGTCTGGGCCGTGGTGACGCCCTTGGCCGCCAGATAGCTGGAGCCCCACGCCGCCGCGACCAGCAGCAGCGGCAGATCGGTCAACCAGGCACGGCGGTTCGCGGCGGTGGCGGTGGCGGTGGTCATCGGCGGGCTCCTTGTTCGGACGCCGTGATCATGTCAGAACGGGTCCGGGCCCGGAACGCGCAGGCCACGAGGGGCGATAACCCGGTGTTATGGCCGGTTGTTAGTACCCAGTTCACGCCGCCTTCGCAATTCTGGTGCGGCCAAGACCCCCCACACGCGGTCCCCAACGCGTGTCTTCGCCATACCCGAAACGAGGAAGCCTTGCGTATCCCCAAGCTCCTTACGGCCGCTGCCGCCACGGCCACCGCCGTGCTCGCGCTGCTGGCCCCCACCGCCGCGGCGGCTCCCGCCCCCGTCCCGGCCGGCCCCGGCACCTCCGCCGTGCAGCCGATCATCGGCGGCGGCCAGGCGTCCAGCGGTCCCTGGGCCGCGCGCCTGCTGTCCAACGGCCGCGAGACCTGTTCAGCCACCATCATCGCGCCGACCTGGATCCTCACCGCCAAGCACTGCGTCAGCGGCGGCGGGCTGTCGTTCCGCATCGGCAGCCTGGACCAGCACAGCGGCGGCACCCTCGCCAACGGCGTGCAGACCTACACCCACAGCTCCGACCTGGCCCTGGTCAGGCTGGACCGGTCCGTCTCGGCGACCTACGCCCGGCTCGGCCAGCCCGGCTCGGTGAGCGTCGGGCAGAGCGTCCAGGTGTACGGCTGGGGGGCCACCTCCCAGTGCGGCTCGGAGGCGAACTGCCAGTCCCGCTACCTGAAGGTGGCGAACGTGACGGTGACCGGCGGCTGCGGTGACGCCTACGGCGGCTCGGCCATCTGCGCCCGCCGCGGCAACGGCATCACGGCCGGCGGCGACTCCGGCGGCCCGATGATGGCGAACGGCGTCCAGGTGGGCGTGGCGTCCACCAGCGACCGCCAGACCACCACCGCGTACACCAACGTCACCGCCTACCGCTCCTGGATCCGGTCGGTGGCCGGGGTCTGACCCCCGCTTCCCGCACAGCGAGACGGCGCCCCGCACCTGCATGGTGCGGGGCGCCGCCGTGTCCTCCGCCCGGCCGTACGCCACGCAGCATGATCATGCAGGGAGGCAGGATGCGAGGAAGGTGGCCCAGCGGCCCGGACCTGCGACTTCATGGCTGTTCACAGCAGGAATGTGACCGATCCGGGGATGAGGGCCTACGATACATACATGTCCAAGGTACTGAATAAGCTTCCAGTGGGTGAGCGCGTCGGCATCGCGTTTTCGGGCGGGCTGGACACGTCGGTCGCGGTGGCGTGGATGCGTGAGCGCGGCGCGGTCCCCTTTGCGTACACGGCCGACATCGGCCAGTACGACGAGCCGGACCTCAGCGACGTGCCGGAACGCGGACTCGCCTACGGCGCGGAGAAGGCGCGCCTGGTCGACTGCCGCGAGGCGCTGGTGGAGGAGGGCCTGGCCGCGCTGGCCTGCGGCGCCTTCCACATCCGCTCGGCCGGCCAGGCGTACTTCAACACCACCCCGCTCGGCCGCGCCGTCACCGGCACCCTGCTGGTGCGGGCGATGCGCGAAGACGACGTCTTCATCTGGGGCGACGGCTCGACCTACAAGGGCAACGACATCGAGCGGTTCTACCGCTACGGGCTGCTCGCCAACCCGGCGCTGCGGATCTACAAGCCCTGGCTGGACCGCTCGTTCGTGGAGGAGCTGGGCGGGCGGCACGAGATGTCGGCCTGGCTCAGCGAGCGGGACCTGCCCTACCGGGACTCCGCGGAGAAGGCGTACTCCACCGACGCCAACATCTGGGGAGCCACCCACGAGGCGAAGCGGCTGGAGTACCTGGACACCCCGCTGGAGATCGTCAGCCCGATCATGGGCGTGCGGTTCTGGGACGAGTCGGTGCAGATCCCCGCCGAGGACGTCACCGTGGAGTTCGAGCAGGGCCGCCCGGTGCGGATCAACGGCGAGTCCTTCGACTCCCCCGTCGGCCTGGTCATGGCGGCCAACGCGATCGGCGGCCGGCACGGGCTCGGCATGTCCGACCAGATCGAGAACCGGATCATCGAGGCGAAGAGCCGCGGCGTGTACGAGGCGCCCGGCATGGCGCTGCTGCACCTGGCGTACGAGCGGCTGCTCAACGCCATCCACAACGAGGACACCGTGGCGATGTACCACGGCGAGGGTCGCCGGCTGGGACGGCTGCTGTACGAGGGCCGCTGGTTCGACCCGCAGGCGCTGATGCTGCGGGAGAGCCTGGTGCGCTGGGTCGGCCACCCGGTCACCGGCAGCGTGACGGTGCGGCTGCGGCGCGGGAACGACTACACGGTGCTGGACACCCAGGGCCCGCATCTGAGCTACCACCCGGAGAAGCTCTCCATGGAGCGCAGCACCGACCCGGCGTTCTTCCCGGACGACCGGATCGGCCAGCTCACCATGCGCAACCTCGACATCGCCGACTCGCGCAGCAAGCTGGAGCAGTACGCGGCGGGCGGCCAGCTCACCGCCTGGAGCGGACTGATCGGCGAGCTGCCCCCGGGCGGCGCGGAGACCATCGCGGCCGGCAGCCACGGCGAGGGCGTGCCGGTGGACTCCGACGCGCTGGACGCCGCGGCGATCGAGTCCGGCACGGACTGACGCCCGTCCCACGCGGCGCCGGTCCCGGTCAGACGCCCGGGACCGGCGCGGGCGCTCATGGAATGCCCGGAACGGGGTACGCGGCGAGGACGCCGCCCCCGGGCGGCACACGTGACACCAGCACTACGGAGGTAGCCATGTCGTCCAAGCGCCGTCGCAAGAAGAAGGCACGCCGCAACAACGCCGCAAACCACGGCCGCCGCCCCCAGTCCTGAGCACACCCCCGACCGACGCACCGCGCCCCGCGGCCCTCTCCGGACGGAGAGGACGCGGGGCGGGGTGTGTGCCGGGCCGCGATCAGGTGCGGTAGGCGTAGAACGCGGCGTTCGGGTAGGACGAGACGATGCTCGTCACCGAACGGCGCAGGGTGTTGGTCGAGTGGTACGTCAGGTAGGGCACGCCACCCTGGCGGGAGGTGACGATCATGGTGTGGTCCTTGGACCCGTCCTTGTCGAAGTCGACCTGGAGCACGTCGCCGACGTCCATCTGGTAGACGTTGGCGAGGCTGGTGGTGCGCTTGGAGTTCTGCGCGAACCAGGACCACTCGTTGACGCCGACGAAGGAGTGCGACTGGATGTCGGCGGTGCCGAACCAGCGGGTGTAGTCGTAGACGTAGCCCGGCACGTGCTTCCAGCCGCCGGCCTTGAGGGACTGGCTGACGAAGTTGGTGCAGTCGCCGCCCGCGCCGGCCCCGTTGAAGTTGGGGTAGGCCGGGTTGTAGTTGCGCCAGTACGTCTCGGCGTAGCGGGCCATCGCCTTGTAGTCGTACGCGCCGCCGGTGAGGTTCTTGGGGGCGGCCGCGGGGCGCCTGGTGGTGGCCGCGCGGGGCGCGGAGGGGGTGGTGCTCTTGGGCGCGGTGGCGGCGGTGCGCGGCTTGGCGACGGCGTTGGGCGCGAGGTAGCCGTCGCCGGTCTCGCGGACCTTCGTCAGCTTCCAGGAGCCCCGGTCGTCGGCCTTGAAGGTCAGCTCGTGGTGGGCCTGGAAGCCGGTGGTCTTCGGCTCGTCGCCGCTGACCTTCTTGTAGGTCAGCGTGGTGGTCTCGGTGACCGTGACGACGGCGGTGCGGCCCTTGACCCTGGTGCGGTCCAGGGTGACGGCGGTGCTGCCGGCGCTGTACTTCTCGCCGGTGCGGGCCAGGCGCTCCTTGCGGTCGCCGAGCTGCTTCACGGTGTCGCCCTCGGCGCGGTCGACGCCGGAGGAGAGCGCCACCTTGCCCGAGAAGCCGTCCGTCAGGGCCTTCTTGCCCCGGCGGGGCTGGTCGACCAGGGCGTTGGTGCGGTCGGTGAAGACCGCGTCGGCCAGGCGCTGGAACGTGGCCTTGGTCGTGGCGTCCACCTGCGGCTGGACCGTCGTGGAGGCGCCGGCGCTCCAGTTGGGCAGCAGCGCGGCGCCCGCGACGGCCGATGCGGCGGCCGCCGTGAGTATCGTCGCCCGGCGCCGCGTGTGCTTGAGTTTTCTTGACTTCACTGGTGTTTCCCCTCTGTCCCCGGCGCAGGGCCGCCGAGGTAAGCGGCATCTTCGCATGGCATGTGTGCCTGCTGTGAAGAGGATTGCGCGGCCGAGGGGCGGGTGTTACCGGACCGTCACCAGGGGCGTGCGGAGCGGCCGCCGGCCGTCACTTCACGACGCTGGACCAGTCCGGGGACTGGGCCGGGTCCAGACTGCGCAGCCGCTCCAGGGTGGCGGGTTTCTGGGCGTCCATCCAGTCGGCAAGCTCCTTGAAGGAGACGCACTTGACGTCCTTCTTGGTGCACACGTTCTCGATCATCTGGTCGACGGCCTTCATGTAGATGCCGCCGTTCCACTCCTCGAAGTGGTTGCCGATGAACAGCGGGGCGCGGCTGCCGTAGTAGACGCGGTCGAACCCGGCCATGTACGTGTCCAGGGTCTCCTGCTGCCACTGCGGGTACATGGCCGGGTCGCCCTCGGTCTTCCCCTCGGACTGGTTGTAGAGGAAGTTGAAGTCCATGGACAGGCCCTGGTACTTGCCGCCCTCGTAGGGAAGCATCTGCAACGGGAAGTCCCAGATGCCGTTCTTCTTCGCCGGCCATATCTGGAAGTCGCCGGCGGAGCTGGCGTCGTAGCGCCAGCCGAGGCCCTTGGCGGCCTTGAGGAGGTTGGCCTGGCCCTCCAGGCAGGGGGCGCGGCCGCCGGCGACCTCGCGGCGGATGTCGAAGGGCAGCGGGTCGAGGTCGGTGCGGCCGGTATTGGTCTTCCACTTCTCCACGAAGCCGTAGAACTGCTCGATCTCGCTCTTCCACTCCGACACGCTCCACTCGCCGCCGCCCTTGGGGCCGCAGAAGTGTCCGTTGAAGTGGGTGCCGATCTCGTTGCCGTCCTTCCAGGCTCCGGAGAGCTGCTCCAGGGTGGTGAGGACGTGCTCGTCGGTGGGGAAGCTGATGGCCGCGGTGCCCTCGGGGTGCTGCGGCGGGGTGTACAGCTCCTTCTTGGCCTTGGGCAGCACGTAGATGCCGGTGAGGAAGAAGGTCATGTGGGCGTCGTGCTTGCGGGCCATCTCCCGGTAGTGCGCGAAGAGCCCGTCGTCGCCCTGGAGCGCGCCGTCCCAGGAGAAGACCACGAACTGGGGCGGCTTCTCGCCGGGCTTGAGCGGTACGGGCTTCAACTGGTCCTTCTGCGGGCCGGTGTACGAGGTCGAGCCGTCGCCGATCACCTTGACCTCGCCGTCCCACGGCTCGCCCTTGACCCGGGAGACCGGCTGCCGTTTTGAGTCGACCGACGCGGACGCGGTCGGGGCGCTGTCGTCGCCGCCGGAGAGCACCAGGTAGCCGGCGAGGACGGAGCCGACGGCGAGCGACGCCCCCAGGGTGAGGACGCCGGGGCGGGCGGGGAGGCGGCGGCGGGACGCTTCGGGCGCCTTGCGGCGCCGGCCCGACGGCTTGTTCATCTGCGGCTCAATCTCTCGGGGGCGGGGGCGAATGCCGGTCGCGCCGGTAGTCAGCCGAGCGGGCTCAGGGCGTCCGACCAGATGCCGTACGGGACGCTGTCGGCGGCCGTGCCGTCCAGGCCCTCCAGCGGCAGGGGTTCGAGGCTCTTGGACAGGTCGATGCGGTAGGCGACGACCGCGGTGGACACCTTCTGCTCGGTGCCGACGAACCAGGCGGCGGTCTTGTCCTCGGTGGTGCCCTTCTTCCCGGCGATCTCGCCCTTCGCCTTCGCGGCGGCCTCCGGGCGGGCGGTGGCGAAGGCGTCGGTGAGCGCGGACTGCACCGCGCGGGCCGTCTCCGCGCTCATCGCCTTGCGGCTGCCGGGGGTGTCGACGTCGACCTTGTGCCCGTTGCGGGTGACCTTGCGGACCGCGTACGGCTCGGTGTGCCGGCCCTCGGCGGCGAAGGTGGCGTAGCCGCTGGCCATCCGGATGGCGCTGGGCGTGGAGCTGCCGCCGGACAGCGCGGGGACCTGGGCCCCGAGACTGGAGGGCAGCAGCCCGGCGGCCTCCGCGGTGGAGCGGACCTTGTCGAGACCGGTGTCCATGCCCAGTTGCATGAAGGTGGTGTTGACGGAGAGGCCGAGCGCCCGCTTCAGGGAGATCTGCCCGTAGGAGCGGCCGCCGTCGTTCTTGGCGGCGACCTTGCGGCCGCTGCGGTCCCAGTACGGCCCTTCGGGTGTGGTGACGGGGACGCCGTCGTCGCCGCCGTACAGGGTCTCGCCGGTCACCGGCTCGGCCGCGCCGTCGCGGCTCTTGCGCACGCCGTGCTCCAGGGCCGCGGCGTAGACGAACGGCTGGAACGCCGAGCCGGCGCGCACGGTGGTCGCGTTGGACTCGTTGTAGCCCTGCTTGCGGTGGTCGGGGCCGCCGTGGACGGCGAGGATGCGGCCGTCGGCGGCGACGGACGCGGCCCCGTAGTGGGCGTGCTCCGCCGCCTTGGGGTTGTCCTTCTTCGCCTTGTCGCGGGCCTTGGTGACGGCCGCGGTGAGCTGGTCCACCCGCTTCTTGTCGAAGGTGGTGTAGATCTGGTAGCCGCCGCGGTCGAAGTCCTGGTCGGAGATGTGCGCGGTCTTCTTGGCGTACTGGGTGGCGAGTTCGACCAGGTAGTCGGACTGCTCACCGGTGTTGTAGAGCGGGTTGACGTCCAGCGGCTCGGGGAACGTCCGGTAGCGGGCGCGCTCCTCGGGCGAGAGCTTGCCGATCTTCACCATCCGGTCGAGCGTCCAGCGCCACCGCTCCTCGGCCCGCGCGTGGTTGGCGGTGCTGAGCGTCGGGTCGTACAGTCCGGCGCCCTTGAGCAGGGAGGCGAGGAAGGCGGCCTCGCTGGCGTTCAGTTCGCCGACGTCCTTGCCGTAGTACGCCTGGGCGGCGCGCTGGATGCCGTACGTGCCGCGGCCGAACCAGCTCGTGTTGAGGTAGCCCTCCAGGATCTCGTCCTTGCTCATCTTGTTGTCGAGCTTGAGCGCCATCATGGCCTCGATGAGCTTGCGGCTGTAGGTCTGCTCCTGGCTGAGGTAGGCGTTCTTGACGTACTGCTGGGTGATGGTGGAGCCGCCCTGGGTGTCGCCCTGCCCGAGGGTGCGGAAGACGGCCCGGCTCAGGCCCTTGGCGGAGATGCCCGGGTCGCTGTAGAAGCTCTCGTTCTCCGCGGCGAGCACCGCCCAGCGCACGCCCTCGGGCACGTCGGACAGCGGCATCGCCTGCCGCTGCACCCAGCCGGTGCGGGCCATCGGGGTGCCGTCGGCCCAGAAGTAGACGTTGTCCTGCTGGGTGGCGAAGCTGTTGAGGTTGTCCGGGATGTCGGTGGCGGCGTAGGCGACGGCCAGGAAGAGGGTGCTCAGACCGAACGAGGTGAGGACCGCGCCGCCGGTCTGCCGCCAGGACGGGACCCAGCGCCGCCAGCCGGCCCGGCCGGGGCGCGGGTAGTGCGGCCGCATCCGGCGCACCCGGGGGCCGAGCACCGCGACGGCGGCGGCGAGGAAGGCGGTGACGGCCGCGATCACCGGCGCCAGTCTCGGCCCGAGGGCGGCGGTCAGCCGGGCGGCCGGCGTGGGCTTGGCCTTGCGGCGGCCCCGGCTCCGGGCGGAGGACCCGGGTTTGGCGGCGGAGGGGCGGGACATACGGGATCCGGTGCGCCGGGTCGAGGCGTCGGCGGAAGAGCCGGACTCCGGAG